>NZ_CP160680.1:1481500-1823500 GCF_040784935.1 Lewinella sp. LCG006
CAACCGTTGGCATCCGTAATGGTCACCGTGTAGTTGCGGGTAGCTGTTGGGGTAAAGGTCTTGCTAGCGCCGTTGCCCAAACCTTGGTTCCAGCTGTAGGTAATTGGTGCAGTTCCGCCAGTGGCAACTGCTGTGATGGTCACTTCCGTACCAGCACATACTTCCTGATCCATGCCGGCATTAACCGTTGGACCAGGGATATTTTCGATCGTTACGCTGCCTACGCCCGTACAGCCTTTGCTGTCGGTGGCCGTAACGGTGTACGTTCCGGGGGCAAGGCCAGTGATGGTCGCACCGGTAGCGCCGTTGCTCCACGCATAGGTGTAAGCAGCTGTTCCACCAGTGGCTGTAGCAGTGGCTGAGCCGTTGTTATCGCCACAAGTAGCATCAACACCTACTACATCTACCGTAGGATTAGGATTGACGGTTACTACTACCTGGTCGGTAGCTACACAACCATTGGCATCTGTTGCCGTGGCCGTGTAAGTGGTCGTTGAAGTAGGGCTAACGATGATGCTTGCTCCGCTTAGGTTACCTGGCATCCAGGTAATGCTTACTGGGGAGGTGCCACCGCTTGTCGTAGCCGTAAGGGTTACGCTTTCGCCAAAACAGATTTCATCGTCGTTGCCAGCATCTACGGTTGGGCCGCCGATATTGTCGATGGTTACACTTCCTACACCGAAACAGCCTTTGCTGTCGGTGGCAGTAACGGTGTAAACACCTGGGGCAAGGCCAGTGATCGTTGCACCGGTAGCACCGTTGCTCCAAGCGTAGGTGTAAGCTGCCATACCGCCTGTGGCAGTAGCTGTTGCGGTACCATTGTTGTCGCCACAAGTAGCATCAACTCCTACTACGTCTACCGTAGGATTAGGATTGACGATTACTCGTACCACATCTGTAGCCGTACAACCGTTGGCATCCGTAATGGTCACCGTGTAGTTGCGGGTAGCTGTTGGGGTAAAGGTCTTGCTAGCGCCGTTGCCCAAACCTTGGTTCCAGCTGTAGGTAATTGGTGCAGTTCCGCCAGTGGCAACTGCTGTGATGGTCACTTCCGTACCAGCACATACTTCCTGATCCATGCCGGCATTAACCGTTGGGCCAGGGATATTTTCGATCGTTACACTGCCCACACCCGTACAGCCTTTGCTGTCGGTGGCCGTAACAGTGTACGTTCCAGGGGCAAGGCCAGTGATGGTCGCGCCGGTAGCGCCGTTGCTCCACGCATAGGTGTAAGCTGCTGTTCCACCAGTGGCTGTAGCAGTGGCTGAGCCGTTGTTATCGCCACAAGTAGCATCAACACCTACTACATCTACCGTAGGATTAGGATTGACGGTTACTACTACCTGGTCGGTAGCTACACAACCATTGGCATCTGTTGCCGTGGCCGTGTAAGTGGTCGTTGAAGTAGGGCTAACGATGATGCTTGCTCCGCTTAGGTTACCTGGCATCCAGGTAATGCTTACTGGGGAGGTGCCACCGCTTGTCGTAGCCGTAAGGGTTACGCTTTCGCCAAAACAGATTTCATCGTCGTTGCCAGCATCTACGGTTGGGCCGCCGATGTTGTCGATGGTTACACTACCTACACCGAAACAGCCTTTGCTGTCGGTGGCGGTAACGGTGTAAACACCTGGCGCAAGGCCACTGATCGTTGCACCGCTTGCACCGTTGCTCCAAGCGTAGGTGTAAGCAGCCGTTCCGCCAGTGGCAGTAGCTGTAGCGGTACCGTTGTTGTCGCCACAAGTAGCATCTACACCTACTACGTCTACCGTAGGGTTAGGATTGACGGTTACTCGTACCACATCTGTAGCCGTACAACCGTTGGCATCCGTAATGGTCACCGTGTAGTTGAGGGTAGCCGTTGGCGTGAAGGTCTTGCTAGCGCCGTTGCCTAAGCCCTGGTTCCAGCTGTAAGTATATGGTGCAGTTCCTCCAGTGGCAACTGCTGTGATGGTCACTTCGGTACCTGCACACACCTCTTGGTCTGTACCAGCATTAACTGTTGGGCCACCGATATTTTCAATCGTTACACTACCTACGCCCGTACAGCCTTTGTTGTCGGTGGCCGTAACGGTGTACGTTCCTGGGGCAAGGCCAGTGATGGTCGCGCCTGTAGCGCCATTGCTCCACGCATAGGTGTAAGCTGCTGTTCCACCAGTGGCTGTAGCTGTGGCTGAGCCGTTGTTGTCGCCACAAGTAGCATCAACTCCTACTACGTCTACCGTAGGATTTGGGTTGACAGTAATCGAAATTTGCTTACTATCCACACATCCTTCAGTACTTGTAAAGGTGTAGGAAACTTGGAAAGTACCAGCTGATGTTGGTGTAAACATTCCCGTAGTACTCACATTACCACCCCAAACACCACCGGCTGGGCTTGCGTAAATTTGTACTGGATCGCTACCAACACAGAATGGACCGACTGCTTCAATTATTACCTCAGGAACTGGCACAACAACAACAGTAGTTGTCGCAGAAAGATCACATCCATTTCCAGTGTAATTATAAGTAATGGTATATGATCCAGGACCGACGGCAGCCGGATTGAATACATTACCGCTCACCCCTGGTCCAGAGAACGATCCTCCCGCAGGTGTAGCAGACAAGGAAGCAGTACCACCGTCGACACATAGTGGGGCAATGGGATCGATAGAAACCTCAGGGGCATCCGTTACAAATACGGTAACATCATCCACATCAGAACAGCCTTCGCTATTGGTCACCGTAACGTAGTACGTCGTAGTTGTAAGCGGAGAAACCTGAATAGAAGCGGTTGTTTCACCTGTGCTCCAGGCATAAGATCCCCCTCCGGTAGCCGTTAGTGTGACGTTGCGACCTGCGTCATCGCATTCGCTGGTAGATATCCCTCCACTGAATGGACGGTTATGTAATTCTCCTGATACGTGAGTATAGGCTGCAGCAATTAATTGTCCTTCAATATTAGCGGGAGTGTTTTTGGTTACATTGGCATTAGGAGCCAAAACCGTACCTAGTAACGTTTGTGCACCATTGAGATTCAAGGTAGCTACGTTACCAAAATTCCACAGGATATGAGTACCTGACTCATTTCCAACTCCTGAGAAATTAGGAACATTCCAGTTTACAGAGCCGCTTATATCAACATTTATAATAAGTAAAGTACTACTGCTTGGAGGCGTATTAAACATGATTTGGTTAATACCACTCAGTTCAGCAGCAGATAAGGTTAGGTAGTTTGTCGTATTTGGAGTTAGGTTAATGGTAATCGTTCCACTTCCGCTATAAGTAGTGTTAGCTACTTGAGAGGCCAGGCTAGAAGAGAAAGAACGCAAAGCACTAAACGCACTACCGAAATTAATAACGCCACTTTGTAGGACGCTACTTTCAGATTGCATGGTAGCCAATGATACCGCTGGCGTTGTATCATAGCCGCCAGGAGTTATTCTGGTGTTGACAATGCTAGATCCGATGTTATCAATAACATTTGACCCGGTACCATCTCCAAGTTTTACGTAGCCATTTTGCAATACATTAACGCCGCTGCCACTAGTGTAGATGACACGACCGCCAATAACCAGTGCCGTTGGGTTAGCATCTCCAGAAGCAACAAAATTACCCGCAGTGTGTAATGCTAAATTGTAAGCTCCCTGAAGGTTTAGGTTTCCACCCAATGCTACGGGGCCTTCTGAATCACCATTAACAAATACGGTATTACCTTCAACAAAAGCATTGAAAATACCTGTGATAGAGGAGAAGTCATTATTAATAGGCTCACCAACACACTCACAGATGGTCTCATCTGTACCAGCATTAGCAGTAGGTGCATTTGGCTCCGTAATAGTGATATCCTCAGGCCAAATGGCTTCACAGCCAGTATGGACACCAATGATTGTGATATCAGAATAAGTACCCGCACAAAGACCATTCAAATGGAAACCAGCCAATGAGGTAAAGGTACCTGGCACCTGAACCACCTGACCATTGTAGGTGTATTCGATGCGGTACTCTCCTGTAGTATTGAAGTTGGCATCCACAAAGATGACACCGTCACAGTTGCCTTCACAATTGGAGACGTTGCTCACCAGGCTTACTTCATCCCAAGCGGCTTTGTTCACGGTCACGGTTACGTGATCTTCATCGGTACAACCATTGCCATCAGTAACGGTCACCCCATAAGTGGTGGTTACAGCAGGACTTACGTTGATGGAAGAAGCAGTAGAACCGTTGCTCCACAAGTAGGAGATATTGTCACCATCTACGATGTTGGCCGTAAGGGTTGTTGATTCTCCAAGACAGATGGTCAAACACTCAGGATTGGTATTGAGTAGCGCAATTCCGGAAAGGTTGAAATTGAAGTCACCTGAAGTATCGTCATTCAACGTACCACCAGTGTTTGGGTGACTAAGCACATCAAAAGTTAACCAGCCTGAACCTCCGAATGCCGCTGCATCATTTAAGTTGGCTCCCGTACCCATCTGGAAAGAAGGTCCGGTGCGAACAAACTTAACGACTGCCCCGGTAAGAGCACCAGCACCAGTCATTGTAGCTTCTAATTCGGGATAGTAGTACCAGTCACTATTGTTTAGGTCACCAATACACTGCGCATTTTCCTTTGGACTACCTGCTGGAGCAACAAAAGTACGCCCACGGAATACGGTCTTGATATTAAAGACAAGGTTACCATTGCCATTATTTACCACCTGCATAGATGCTACTGCTGTACCATTAGCAAATTCCTGGAAGGAACCCGAAACGACACTCCAGTGTGGCTGGCTGGTAAAGTTACTCACCAAAGACCCCGTATAGAACCCATAGACATTAGACCCACAAGTTTGAGCACTATTGGAAATTGATCTCAGATAAATAGGATCATCCGCACAAGCGACATTGACCAATGGATTAGGATTAACCGCAACAATTACTTCGTCGGTATCGGTACAACCGTTGGCATCTGTCACCGTTACCACGTAAGTGGTCGTAGCGGTAGGACTTACCGTTTTGGTTGCGCCGTTGCCGAGGCCATTGTTCCAGCTAAAGGTGTAAGGAGCAGTTCCGCCATTTGCAACAGCGACCAGGCTTACGCTTTCGCCTGCACAGATGGTTTCATCTGAACCCGCATTAACCGTTACACCACCACTGCCAGAAATGGTCACTGAGCCAATATCAAAACAGCCATTCGCATCCAATACGGTGACACCATAAGTGCCTGGAGCGAGGTTGTTTTTAGTGGCACCAGTACCCAAGCTACTACTCCACATAAAGGTGTAAGGAGCAGTACCACTGGTAGCACTTGCGGTAGCTGAACCATTGTTCTGCCCACAAGATGCATTGGTTTTGGAAATAGAAATATCAGGATTAGGGTTAACCGTGACAACAATCTGGTCAACACCCGTACAACCCGCCGCATCGGTTACCGTCACCCCATAAGCGGTGGTAGCAACAGGAGATACTACGTGGCTGGCACCATTGCCCAGGTTATTGTCCCATGCATAAGTGTAAGGCGCAACACCATTAGAAGCCGAAGCCTGGATGGTCACATTGCTACCTGCACAAATGGCTACGTCGGGACCAGTAGTGACACTGATTCCGCCGAGGAGGTTAACTTGGTAATCTTCCACTTCACCATCCTGATTCGCGTCAAGGGTGCTACAGAAGTTGCCCGTAGGGCCACCTTCGTTGACACTGCTTTGGATGGTAAAACGAGCGAAAGAAGTACCACAGCTTACGTTATTAGGAACGTTGATGGTGAAGGTATGGGTGCCCGTTGAGCGGTTGTTATTAGAACCCACAACAAAGTTGTTAATAACACGCTCGGAAGGATTATCGAAATCACCATCACGGTTCCAATCGATCCAGCCGTAAATGTGGCCTTCCATGTCATTAGAACTCCAGCTTAGGGTGATCTGCTTGGTCGTTCCTCCCTGGAGGTCGGCACCACCGACAAAAATTACACCATCCTCATCATCACCATTGGCATCATTGTCGTCACCCATGGCATCAGCAGAGTTTTGACTACTGTCATCACTGTCGACCATGTCGCCCAATCGGGTTGGAGAGAAAGGATTGCCGTTGCTGTTATTAATGGTGTAGCAAATGCTGCCGTAAGAAGCTGGCGCATCTCCGTAGTCTGTTCCTAAGTTTGGACACTCGACATCGGCGTGTACCAAACCAGCAATAACCCATGATTGGCCACAACCACTACCATTAGGGTTAGAGGAAGAACGCGTATCTACTTCGATACTCACTTGGGTTGTACTTCCAGGTACATTCGCAAGCGTAAGATCAACAACTGCTAAACAACAACCATTGTCCGGACCATAAATGGTTTCGGTAGTTGTTACACCGCCAGCCGTAGCACGAACGGTAAGAAAACGTCCATCCGTCGTCAACTCTGAGATGGGTAGAGAAACGGTGATATTACGAGAAGTAACATCAGTAGGGATAGGAATAGTGAACGTTTGTAAATTACAATATCCGCTAATGGCCGTAAAGGTACCACTAGAGGATCTTTTTATTGTCGTATTACGGAAAGGATAAACGACTAAAGACTGAAGGCCATTGTTACTGGCACAACTTCCAGTAGCTGAATTATGACCTATCCAAGAAGGGTTATTGGTTATCAAGCCACGATATACATAAACATTACTACTTGCTCCTGAAATATCGACCTGCTGAATCCAGTAGGTATTGCCCGCATTATCAAAAATCTGAACACTGGTTCCAGGGTATTGATTTTTGTAAACCACTTCTGCAACGACTTGGTATACATTGGACGGGTTGGTAATATTTACTTGTGCGTTGGGGGTAGCATTACAATTCACACCCACGCCTGAGACCCCTACTTCTACATAATCATCGCAAGTAAAAGCGTAATTGGTTGGGCCTGTAGGAAGGGTTGGGTTAGAACAGTTTCTATTTCCGAAATTGAAATTACCATTACAGTTCAACCATTGGGTATCACCACAACCGGTTCTCGTTGCACTGCTTTCAGTTTGGTAGGTCGTTCCACCCACCGTAATGTAATCGATGAAAGCATTTTTATCACAACCACTACCTGTAGTGCCATCATTGATAAAGGCCACTTTTATCTGCTGACCATTTGTAAAGCCCGTGTAGGTATAGTTAGCCAATGAGGTGGTCAATGTCCAAGTCTGTACCGCAGTACCATTTAGTTGCAGTTGGATTTGCTCACCTCCACAATTTCCTTTGGCGCGAACCACTACACTACAATCACCTTGGGGTGCTGACAAACAAATGTAATCTACAAACGGTTGGATATGACTTAAGTTAGGTAAGAAGAACACCATTTGGCTAGCCACACCAGTAAGGTTGCTATTGGTCACCGCTGCTATTGCATTTGTGGCAAGCTGATTGCTCGTACTACTCGTATTGGTGACATACCAAATCGCCTGGTTCACTTGAGTGCGCGTATACCCACTAGATTCACCATGGCAAATGATCCAGTTGATGCGCTCAGCCGTAAGGTTAGAATAGCCGGCGTTTGAGGCGCCAACAACTCTGGTGAAAGTAACATCACCATAGTTATAACCATTACCTGGTGTAGGAGCTGTTTTGTTATAATCCAAACACATTACACGCTCTGACATCTCTACGTTACAACTACTACTCACACGAGCGATACATCCCAGATAATCATTATCCGTGTAGATGTAAGTGCTCGGAGAAATGTTGTTTCTGTAGATGGTTACCGTTTCGCCATCACAGTTGGTGTGGCTAATGAAACCTGTCCCACAGAAGGTCCGACCTACCGTAAAGTCACAAGCATGCTCAATTAAATAAGCACGCTCGAAGGTAGCAGAGGTACAATTATCCGACTCCCTGATAAGCTGAAAATCAGCATAACGCGAAGGATACAGCCCCGACAAGGTGAGTTGTCCATCGGTTGTAGTCAGGCCGGTAACGGTCTTAACTTTCGTCCCGAAGGCCATCTGTAGGGTGTACGTTTGCGCGGCAAAGCCTGCTTGATCCGCAACTGTAAAGTACAGTTGACCGTCAGCAGCCTCACACTCGGATTCGTTGGCCCAGCTTACGTTAAGAATCTCCAAATCTTCACAAGCCCCTTGCAGCGTAGCGCTGTTGAGGGTAGAAGCCGGAGCATTTTGCGAGAAGCCCAAAAATGGGACAACCAAACAGAGGACCAGAAGGTACCAGTTTGGTGTTTTCGCAGCAGGCACAGTGTAATGATTAACCATGGTTTAGCTTTGTGTTGTTGTGTTCTTTCCTAAAACTTTTGGTGCCATTTATGAGATGTACACCTATATGCAGACAGGCTATCATGGAATCACGAAAATTCCTTGATAGCAACTGAAATGCCAAAATTGTAATCCTACTTTATCAGTAGAACCGTTTTTTAACACACCACCTTAGATAGTAATTACACTACACGAATTGGTAGCGTAAAAGAAAGGAAATGTGTTGTTCAAAGTGTTTGTGTATGTAGATTAATATGACTCCAGTGGCCATACCTATCACCTAATTTTGAAGAAAACTCAAGGGGGGGGATGTGACAAAACAAGATATCCTCTTTTTCTGTCACAGAACAAATTTAAGGGCAATTCTCATATAAATAAAATCATAATTACATTTTTTTAATAATTTGTGACATTTAATATATAGCAAAATAACCAATAAGTAAACAACAAAATATCGCATATTGATGATTATCAATTACTTAAAATAATACAATTGACTACAAGTTGGGCCAAATCTACCAACATTAGTGACAAAAAAATACTCTAAATCATCTAGTTTCTTTGCTAGAAAGGTTCAGTTTTCTCTTCAGCCAGGAGTAAAAAAAATTAAGCTTTCATAAAACACACTAAAAACCGCATTAAAAACACGTGGATCGACAATAATTGTATTGTCACTTTTAGCAAAAATATTATTCTGGGTAGTTCAATAAGATCAAAACATTAGAGAAGGAAAAACACACTTGAATGTAATTCCTAGGCCAGACTGCCCTACACCCTATTATTTATAGTGCTCTGGTAAACATTACTACGCTATACTACACTGTGAGAGGCACTGAGCTAAATCCCTGATTTTTACTTTCTAATTCAAGCGAAACCTTTCTTGATCGTAAAAGAAAACGAGGTTCCCTTACCTAATTCTGACTCCAGCCAAATTTCACCTTCGTGCTGCTCTACCAACCGCTTACACAAAGCAAGTCCAATGCCTGTTCCTGCAAACTGTTCTTGGGTATGCAAGCGCTTGAAAATTAAAAAAATCTTTTCTTGAAACTCTTTAGCTATACCTATCCCATTATCTTTTACCAAAAACTCCCAGTGATGTTCTTGTTCTTTCAAGCTCACCAATACCTCTGGTTGATTATCCTTATTTTGAAACTTCAGACTATTACCGATCAAGTTCATTAAAATTTGTTTCAACTTGATATAGTCTGCAGCGATTACATCGCATCTAATGTCCCAGGAAAGTCGGCCCTTTTTTTCCTTAATAAGTTCTCTTAGTTCTTCGACCAATTCTTCGCTTAAGGTGCTAAATTTAAAGGTTTTCAATTTTATCTTTTCCGTATTGGCACGAGAAAAGCTCAAGAGGTCTCCTATTAGTGCCTGCATATTTTTAGCACTAGAAATGATAAAGGACAAAAAATCCCGTTCACTATCACTAAGGTTTTGAGCTCGCTTTTGGAGTAAATTAGAAAAACTTACGATGGACCTGATGGGTGCTTGCAAGTCGTGAGAAGCGATGTAAGCAAAATTTTCCAACTGCATATTACTTTCAATGTAGCGCTGCAACACTTCGTTCTGTTCGTTAAGCTTTTCAAGCTGCTTATTGATCAGTTTTTCTTTATGTAGTGCTTCTGTAAAATCACGAAAGAAGCGAATCAATAACAACCGCCCATTGATTTCAATGACCCACTGCAAGGCATCAATATCAAAATATTTGCCTCCGGATGCTTTTATTCTAAAGATCTCTTGGCTTTCTTTCCTAGTAGATAAATCAAAGACCATCCGCTCAAAGACAGTTTCCGAGGTTTCGTTATTTTGCTGATCTGCGGTAAACAAAGGAGCTACTTCTTCACTTGTTGCCATCAACTTATCCTTGGATTGAAGATAAGTTTCCATATTTTTATTTCGAATAAACAAGGTGGCTGTTGCCGGATTCTTCCCATCGAAATGTGTAATATCCAGGATATCTATTCCAGCCCGAGCATGATCAACAATCGTTTTGTAGATAAGCTCACGTTCCTTTGCCGCTTGTCGCTGCTCGGAAAGTTCGGTGGTATCTCGAATAGCTGTAATGCAACCTATTATTTCTCCCGTTTCCAGCCGGTGAGGAGCAACTACCAATTGGCTATTGTAATCACTGTCTTTTCCCCCTTTTTTTGAGTAATATTCCTCAATGACCGTTTCTCCCTTTAAGGCAGATTCCATCATCTCTTGCCATAAAACGGCAAGGTCTTCTCGATAAGGTCTCATCACCTCAATACAGTTATCACCCAATTTAAAGGTCAAACCCAGCTCTTTCAATATTTTTTTTTGAGCCAGCCCATTGATCGCCGATATTCTAAATTCTCGATCAACACCTAACGCATTTTCTGGCAGGCAATCCAATACCGCCTGTAATCGGAGATCAGGCTGCCATCCCTCAGGTTTTTCAGCAGTTTTTACTACTTTTCCTAAAGTTTCAATATATGCAACCACCTTATTTTGCTGTTCTTCCGAAAACCCATGCAAGGCCTTCTTCAAAAGGTGAATATCCATATTATTACAGGGTACTTTTGGGTTTAGTGTTCTGCTTTCATTAATACACGGAAAGTATGATAACACTCCCTTTAAGAACTAATCAATCAGTTTAGTTCATATCTTTCTTTTAAAGATACGCCTTTCAGATCGGCAAACCTTTTTTTGGCACTAAAATTGGCTCATGTTCCCAAAAAATATAGGTGTACTTCAGCCACTTACCCCACAAAAAAAACGGCGGCACCCACAAAGGATACCGCCGTCTGTTGTCTAATTTATCGTGTGGGGATTATTCCACCACTATCATCCGTTTCGTTGCGCGATGCTCGCCAGCCTGTCCGGCTTCGCCATTGGCCAGACGGGCTTCTACCGTGTAAGTCAATACTCCGGTAGTTCCATTAATCATTTGCTTCGTCACGTTGATGCTATTGTAGCCAGCTGCGAAATCACCCTTGATGATTCTTAGCACCCGACCGCGAGCATCACTAATCGTTATCGTCACCTCCCAATCCTGAGGCAGGCCTGCATGGCCGGCAGGCAGGTTGAACGCAATCAGGGTCGCTGCAGCGAAGGGGTTGGGCGTGTTCTGGTACAATTCAAACTCCGCAGCAGCATTCCAACCACTGGTAAATTCAATCCCCAGGTCAAACACCTGTTCTCCCCTCTCAGGGGAGATGTCCGTAAGGACAGAGCGGTAGGCCTCCGCAGCCGTGTAACGGCTAGAGATGCTCAGCGCTTCGCGCAGGGGCTGGTCTTCACTTGCTCGCAATACCAGGCTGAATAGGACATCGGTTGTAGTACCGCCGCCGTTGTGGTTCCAGCTCATGGTGATGGTGCCTTCGTCTACAAAACGCAGGCCGAAGTTTTCGGCTTGTGCCTGTCCGTATTCGATGTCTACCAATTCCACACCGCTCAATTGCAGCGTGCCTTGGTAGCCTTCGATCTGGTTGAGGTTCTCAGCCGTCACGGCTACGGTGTAGGTATTGCCTGCCTTCAGGTCAATGTCTTCCGCTTGGAGGTGGAAGATGCCGTTGAGGGTGCGATCATCGCCGGCCAAAGCATTGGCTTGAGCGCTACCGTTCACATCACCGATCTTCACACCCACGAAGTCCGCATCCAGCACATCTCCCGGGAGGTTGTTCTCATTGATCAACTCTGGGAAAGTCTCTGACCAGGGGTTCGTGCTCTCTGGGAACTCGTAGTTTGCATCCACAAAGCGCCAGCTCGTATTGTTCGGGAACGCCGTGATCACGTTGAGGATCAGCTTACGGATCTGGATCAAATCCAGCGTCGTAATCGTTCCACTACGGTTGGCATCCGCGGCAATGCGCTTGTAAGGCCCAACGAGTGGCTCCACGTTGAGGATGTGCTTGGAGATCTTCACGATATCGAAGGTGGTCACTCCGTTCAGCGGGTTGGCATTCAGGTACGGTGTTACTGAGTAGTCACCTCCCAGTGTCAGGTTGCTGAAGCTGTAGGTGCCGTTTGTATTCGTGGTCATCGTAGCGGTCATGCCGCCATTGATGCTCACTTCCACGCCTTCTACCGCTTCGTTACCTTCCGTCATGATGATACCTGCAATCGTGCCGGTTTCATCACCGCTACACGTAGCGTGCAGTTGTACCAGGACATAAGTCTCACAGTAGTCGTAGTTACCTTCTTCGTCGAAGGCGTACACGTAAACCACCGTGGTCTGCTCATCCGCATCCGTCAATACCAATCCGATATCATCGGGACTTGGTACAAAGTCTGGATCAGCTTCTACATCCGCTGCGCGGTAGATCGCGTACTTCGTCACCCGTGGCAGACCGCCGAACAGTTCTGGTCCCTGACCCGTACAGTCACTGATTGGGGAACCTTCAAAGTCAGCCGCCCAGATTGCCATCGCACAACCTTCACCCTCAGGTGTTGGCATCAGCGTTACCGTCAGGCCGTTGATACAGACCGGAGCAGGGCCTTTGCAGTCGATCACATCGAAGACGATGGTCTCGCTGGTCTGGTTGCCACAGCCATCCTCAAACAGGATGCGTACCGCGTGGTAGATGTTATCACCCATCGCCGAGGTAATGATCGGGAACGTTCCTGTGAACAGGTAAGTGCCGTCACCATTGCTGGTGATATTGCTCAGTACGTTGGCATCAGCTACAAACTCGTTCGACTTGATGTCACCGTCGCCGTTAGCGTCTACTGCGAAGGCATCCAGCTGGGCAGATACGATGTTGACCACCAGCACACCGTCCAGGTCAAACAGTTCACACTCATCAGCTACGCTGAATGGAATGCTGACTGCTTCCTGACAATCACCGTCGTCATCACCAAACTGACCAGGCAACAGGTTAGGACAGTTGGCCGTTGGGCCGCCGTATTCACCAACAGTTACCACTGGGGCTGTTGAGTCGTATACTTTCACGTATTGTGTGTAGATGTAGCGACCGAAGTTGCGACGTCCAAACTGATCGGCTGGAATACAACCGATGTTGTTGCCGGGGATGTTGTCGTAAACAGTGTTCGGAATATCAGAGTCTCCATCGCGGTCGGTGTGGTCACGGTCGATCACTACGCTGTACTGAATGCCCGGCTGAGCATCGGCGATGTTGTCACAGTTGTTGTCTACAGGGCCAAAGCCACTCACTACCCGTACTACTGGGCGTTCGTTGCCTTCCACGGCGCGGTCAATCGGCAGCGATTCGCCGTCGTCTTCCGTCATGCGGGGCAGTACCAGTCCTTCGTATTCGCCATCCCACACGCACCAGTTGATGACATCGTAGGTGATCGAGTACTTGTAGCATGCATCGCCGTTGGCGGTAAAGAAGACCGGATCGCCAATGTTCACACTCAGCACATCACAACCAGTGGTGGTGGTGATGATCGTCGGTACTTCCGGATCGCCACAGTCAGCGGCCACATCTTCGGGGAAGTCGATGGTAAAGTCGTGGACTTCCGTGATCGTGATCAGCTGGCTACAGCTGTTCGTCGAGCGGAACACTTCGTTGATGTCGATCGCACCGTTGCCGTTGGCATCGCCCTCGGGGCGCAGCTGCCAGGCTTCGAAACGACGCGTGATGGTTCCCCAGCCACAGTCGTTCACCTGGATGTTAGGCGTGCGTTCTACGATGGTGTCCACCGCACAGTTGTCCGTACCCGTAGCACCGCCGAAGATCGAGCTCATCATGATCGAGGTCGCAGCGAAGTCTTCGTCGTAAGCCGTCTGGATGTCTCCAGGGAAGGCCAGCGGAAGGTCGTTGCAGCTCAGATTCACTGGTGCTGGTGCGTAGCAGTAAGGGTTCAGTTTATCTTCAGGTACGATGGTCATCCAGCAAATGTTCTGGTTGCCAGACTCGTCCGTTACCCGTAGTTCAATCGTAATTTCGTTGTTGATATCGCAGCAGTAGAAGTCGATGTACTCTCCCCATGGGCTCCAGCGGTTTTCGCTAGGATCACAGGTTTCGTTGCGCCAGTAGTTACGGCGAACTTCCAGGCTTACTTCCCCACAGTTGTCCGAAGAACCTTCGTCGACCGCGGTGGCAAAGATGCGCGCGATACCTTCGATGCCGTTGAGGACATCACCACCACCGATGGAGACGTTGAGGTCGTCGTCACAGCTAGCTGTAGGTTCGATCTCGTCGCGGATGATCAGCGTGTATTCCTCGCAGGTCTCGTTGCCACAAGCATCTTCCGCACAAAGGATCAGCGTGTGGGTACCTACGGGTACACCTACCACATCGTTATCGGCGATGTTACCGCCAGCGAAGAAGCTCTCACCGTTGGCCAGGATGGTGTAGGTTGTCGTGTGTACATCTGAACAGCCATTGCCATCGGTGATCGTTGGCGTCGGGATCAGGACATTCGCTACACAGCTCAAGGGAGAGGTAGAGATCGTCAGCGTTGGCGCTACACCCGTCAGTACAGGGCCGGTAAAGTCACCGACTTTGATCAGCTGGTTCAGCGTACCAGAGCCTCCGGGGTTACACCAGTCGATGATGTTCCACTCGCGACGTAGCTTGTAAGTGCCTTCACACACCGTGATCCGGGGCTCATCGGAGTAAGACGCGCCGATGTTGCAGTAGATCTGATCCAGATCGTAGAAGCCAAAGGCTGTACGTATCCACGGATAACCAGAGGTGGATGGGTGTGGGTTGCCATTGGCATCCGTGGCATAGTCTTCATCACATTCAATCGGCACCACAAACGGAGGGAATACAATGTCTCCAATTGTAGGCTTGCGGAAGGTAATCACCTGGTTGCAGCTTACGGTGCGTGGTGCGCCGATACATACGCCGTCGTAGCGATCGGCTACCGTGAACGTACGCGTAATGCGCTCGTCGCCACAGTCACCATCACTGTCGGTAACATCCGACAAGGTCACCAGTACGGGGCCACAGTTGTCGCCAACTACCGGGAAACCAGTCAGGTTCACCTTGGCGATGAAGGCGTTCAAAGCAGCCGTGCTTCCACCGAAGAAGGTGTTGCGCGTAGCCGTGAAGTCAAGTGTACCATCTGCACTGGCAATCCAGCTTTGAGGCGTCTCAAAGTGGATGAAGTCGATGTCGTTACAGACCAGGTCACGAGTTTGCGTTAATGCTACTGGCGTGAAGTCTGCACCCGTTACACCGGTGTTGTTGTCCGAATAGATCGTCACCGTCCAGTCGCCGAATTGAGTTGTCAACCAGTTCGTCAGCACCAGCGTATAGCTTGTGTTCGGCTGTAAAGGCAAGCTCAAACGAAGGGTAGGATCAAAGGGGTTGCCACCAGGGACGAAACCATCATCGGAGGAACCGAGGATATTCTCACAAGGTGACGCAGGATCGAAACCACCCTGGAACAGGAACAAGCTTCCATCGCCCCAATCCGTATCCACCAGGAAGGTATACACATCAACCGGTAGTGCAAAGTCTGGTGTCGTGAACGTAATCACATCGTAGTTGTGTACGCCGTCGGCCAGGAAGCCCTGGTTCAAACAGCTGTTGTCGTTGAAGTTCAAGGTAGCATCAGCTGCATTCAGATTACCGCTTGCCTGGTGAGCTTCGTAATCCATCGTCACACTGCTCGTATTGGCAGGGCAGGTAACAACAGGATCGGTCTTGTCTTCGGCGAAGATGCTGCCCCAGCAGGTGTAGACTTCTACGCCATCTTCGATCAGACGAATCATGTAAGTATGCTCGCCACAGCCTGTCACTTGATCTGTTTCAACACCATCGATCGAGATGATGAACTCATCAATACAGTAGTGCAGACCCGTCAGGATCATATCCGGCGTGATCGTTGCTGAGCAGTTAGCACCCAACGTCACGTTCAGGTCAGCGATACAAGCAAAGTCGAATGGTGGTTCTACAAAACCAGCATCAACCGTTGGGATATCATCACCTGAGAACAGATCGTAGAAACCTGTGGTAAACGTATTCTGATCAATGTCAGAATCCAGATCATCAGGCCCTACGTTCGGGATAACCGCCAGTAGGATCGGACCACACTCACCAAGAGCTGTACTTGGGTCAAAGATCACTTTGTAAGTACCAGGAGCCAAGTCTTCAAACTTATAGTAACCGTTCTCATCCGTTACCAGTACCAGCATGACTGGCTGACCAATGTTATTGGTACCCATCAGGGTAACCGTAACGCCTTCAATTGGTGAGTCAGGTACAATACCTGTACTTACCTGCGTATTGTCATTGATGTCAAAACTCTCGTCCAGCCATACAAAGTCGCCCAGCTCTGCGGGAATATAAGCTCCGAAGTCGAAGCTCAGGTCATCCTGCATATCAGGGAAGCCATTGATGCCACCGGGGTTGTCGCCCGTGCCATTTTCGCCTTCCGGTAGACCCATTGGGTCGACAATCGTAAATTCTACTCCGGTGTGCTCATCACTGTCGATTTCGTCATCGCCAGGGATGTTCGACCAGGTAGGCACAAAGTCTCCAGGTAGTTCGGGAATGCTGATACTGTACGTACCAGGATTCAAGCCACAGAAGCTGTAGATACCGTCGGTGGTACCATCGTTCGCAGTAGTTACCGTATAAGTACGGTTATCGTCGGTGGTGTTTACATCACCATCAGGACCGTACCATAATAATTCTACGTCGACGCCATTGATACCTAGATCGCCAGCTTCGTCTTGTACACCGTTGCCGTTGTAGTCTTCCCAGACCAGGTTACCTACCTTGCTGAGTTTGATTTTGTAGTCTTCGATCTCACCGAAAGGTACAGCTCCTGTTTGGCTATCTGGCGCAAGGCCACCATCAGGGCTCAAGCGAGCACGGATGAATAAGGCTCCTTCGCTGTAGCCCACAGTCGCAGGAACAGGGAAGCAGTATTCGGCAGCATCAACGCCACCAACAGGTACCGTAGCATCTGTGAACACCAGTTCTTCACCAGCACCAAACATGCCGTCGCCGTTCCAATCTATCCATACTTGCAGTACGGCATCTTCACCGGTCATGTTCATCGCCGTCACCGTGATGCAGGACTCGTTGCCTGGAATCATCGGGTGGCTGAAGACGATACCATCTTCATCACCACCTCCTACACAATCCCCGAAGGTTACCAGACCGGGATCAGCATCATCACCGCCTTCCATCATACCCGCCATGGGTTCAGGAATACCGTCTAGTTCTACATCTACACAAGCTCCTAATTTCAGGTTCTCACTAACAATGTGACGGGGAGCATCATCTCCTGTTGTCGTATATGTATCCGGCAAATCACCGTAATCGAAACCGATGATTTGTATCATGTAATCTTCTACCTCTCCAGAGTTCGCTAAGCCAGTAGAAGACATTACTTCGTCCATATCATTGGCAAGACGAATACGCAGACCTACATCCTGGCCAACTACCGCATCTGCAGGAATTGGGCCAACATTTACAGTCACTTCCGTATCACCATCAGCTACTGTAGCCGTAAATTTCTCCGTGTTTGGATCAAGGAAACCATCCTTGTTGAAATCTACATAAACAGCAATGGTAGCGTCTTCGCCCGTCATATTCATGACTGGAATATTGAGGCTTGTCGTTTGCGTCAGGATAAAGAGTGGGAGGTTATCCAAGTCCAGTCCGTCTTCGTCGTCTACATCCATTGTTCCCGGAGCAGCATTGTTATCATCACCATCAGTGGCACCTGCGTCAGCACTGGGCTGACCATCTACTTCATCATCTACGGCAGCACCGATTTTCAAGGTCACCATATCCTCTTCATTCGTGAGGATTTTGTGTGCAGGGCCGCCATCAGCAGCAGTTGTCTGGTAATCAGCAGGCGTGAGCGGTGCATTAGCATCGCCATTGGTACCCGTAACGACGTCATTCAAGTCACCGTAGTCGAAGCCCATTACAGGAATCTCGTAATCTTCTACTTCACCATCAGGTGCTGGGCCATAAGGACTCATCACTGCATCCTGATCCGTACTAATACGAATACGAATACCAATGTCGTCGTTCAAGGTAGCAGTCAATGGTGGCGTAACTCCTGTGAGCACAGCTTCCGTCTCATTGGGCATTACGATTGTCGAGTACATTTCGTCCACCTCAAACTCACCATTATTGTTCCAATCAATAAAGAATACCAATTTGGCATCCTCATTGGTCATATTCATCACAGGAATCGTAATATCTACACTCTGGTTGGTCATAAACATGATGCTAGTCGGATCGAACCCATCTTCATCATCTTCGTCCGTAACATCACCTGTAGCATTACTACTTTGCTGACCGTCAGCTTCATCATCTAGTAGTAATCCGATCTTTAGTAAGACCATATCCTCTTCATTCGTGATGATCTTGTGGCTTGGACCACCATTCGCATTTTGTGTTTGGTAGTCTTGCTCGGAAGTACCGTCAGTACCGTCAATCAAATCACCGTAGTCAAAGCCCATCACCATGATCAGGTAGTCTTCAACTTCTCCATCAGGAGCAGGGCCAGTGGGGCTCATGCTCGCATCCATATCGGAGCTTAGACGAATACGGAAACCAAGTTCATCGTTAAGCGTCGTGGTAAACGGAGGAACAATATCGGCTATAGTCACACTTGTGGCTTGATCTGGTACATCGACAAAATACATCTCGCCTATGTCGGTGAAGTCCCCGTTGTTGTTCCAGTCGATGAAGACCGTCAACTTCGCAGGGGCACCCGTCATGTTCATGACCGGAATGTCCAGATCAACAGACTGGCCAGTTACGAACATTACGCTCGTAGGGTCGAAACCGTCTTCGTCATCACCATCGCCGTCAGCATCAGTGCTTTGAGCGCCGTCTAATTCATCGTCAACGGTAGCGCCAATTTTCAGCGTAACCATGTCGTCTTCATTCGTGATGATTTTGTGGACAGGGCCACCATCAGCAATGGTAGTCTCGTAGTCCTCCTCTGTTGTCCCCGTGCCTAAATCTGCAAGGTCACCATAATCAAAGGCCATCACTACAATCTCGTAGTCTTCTACTTCACCGTCAGGGGCAGGGCCACCAGGACTCATCGCCATATCCGTTGTCAGACGGAAACGCATTCCGATTTCGTCGTTGATCGCAGCGTCGGCTGGGGGCGTAATGCCCGCCAAAATCGCAGAGGTTGATTGATCGGCTACCGTTGTGAAGTACATCTCGTCCGTACCATCAAAGGCACCGTCGTTGTTCCAGTCGATGTAGACCGTCAACTTCGCATCAACACCCGTCATGTTCATGACTGGGATTGTAAGATCTTGGGATTGACCACGCACGAACATTACACTCGTAGGATCGAAACCGTCTTCATCTGCGCCGTCGCCGTCGGCATCAGCACTTGGTGTACCGTCGAGTTCGTCATCTACCGACGCGCCAATCTTCAAGGTCACCATATCATTCTCATCCGTAACAATCTTGTGTACTGGGCCGCCGTTGGCAGAAGATGTTTCGTAATCTTCTTCACCGGTACCAGCAGCACCATCTACAAGGTCACCATAGTCAAAGGCCATCACTACAATCTCGTAGTCTTCTACTTCACCGTCAGGGGCAGGACCCGTAGGGCTCATTGCCATGTCAGTCGTCAAACGGAAACGCATCCCGAGTTCGTCGTTGATCGCAGCGTCGGCTGGGGG
Organism: Lewinella sp. LCG006; assembly: GCF_040784935.1. Lineage (GTDB taxonomy): Bacteria > Bacteroidota > Bacteroidia > Chitinophagales > Saprospiraceae > Lewinella. The sequence goes on from NZ_CP160680.1 coordinate 1,501,256, forward strand.
CGTGATGCCCGCCAAAATCGCAGAGGTTGATTGATCGGCTACCGTTGTGAAGTACATCTCATCCGTACCATCAAAGGCACCGTCGTTGTTCCAGTCGATGTAGACCGTCAACTTCGCATCAACACCCGTCATGTTCATGACTGGGATTGTAAGATCTTGGGATTGACCACGCACGAACATTACACTCGTAGGATCGAAACCGTCTTCATCTGCGCCGTCGCCGTCGGCATCAGCACTTGGTGTACCGTCGAGTTCGTCATCTACCGACGCGCCAATCTTCAAGGTCACCATATCATTCTCATCCGTAACAATCTTGTGTACTGGGCCGCCGTTGGCAGAAGATGTTTCGTAATCTTCTTCACCGGTACCAGCAGCACCATCTACAAGGTCACCATAGTCAAAGGCCATCACTACAATCTCGTAGTCTTCTACTTCACCGTCAGGGGCAGGACCCGTAGGGCTCATTGCCATGTCAGTCGTCAAACGGAAACGCATCCCGAGTTCGTCGTTGATCGCAGCGTCGGCTGGGGGCGTGATGCCCGCCAAAATCGCAGAGGTTGATTGATCGGCTACCGTTGTGAAGTACATCTCATCCGTACCATCAAAGGCACCGTCGTTGTTCCAGTCGATGTAGACCGTCAACTTCGCATCAACACCCGTCATGTTCATGACTGGGATTGTAAGATCTTGGGATTGACCACGAACGAACATTGTGCTCGTAGGATCAAAGCCGTCTTCATCTGCGCCGTCGCCGTCGGCATCAGCACTTGGTGTACCGTCGAGTTCGTCATCTACCGACGCGCCAATCTTCAAGGTCACCATATCATTCTCATCCGTAACAATCTTGTGTACTGGGCCGCCGTTGGCAGAAGATGTTTCATAATCTTCTTCACCGGTACCAGCAGCACCATCAACAAGGTCACCATAGTCAAAGGCCATCACTACAATCTCGTAGTCTTCTACCTCACCGTCAGGGGCAGGGCCACCTGGACTCATCGCCATATCCGTTGTCAGACGGAAACGCATTCCGATTTCGTCGTTGATCGCAGCGTCGGCTGGGGGCGTAATGCCCGCCAAAATCGCAGAGGTTGATTGATCGGCTACCGTTGTGAAGTACATCTCGTCCGTACCATCAAAGGCACCGTCGTTGTTCCAGTCGATGTAGACCGTCAACTTCGCATCAACACCCGTCATGTTCATGACTGGGATTGTAAGATCTTGGGATTGACCACGCACGAACATTGTGCTCGTAGGATCGAAACCGTCTTCATCTGCGCCATCGCCGTCGGCATCAGCACTTGGTGTACCGTCGAGTTCGTCATCTACCGACGCGCCAATCTTCAAGGTCACCATATCATTCTCATCCGTAACAATCTTGTGTACTGGGCCACCGTTGGCAGAAGATGTTTCATAATCTTCTTCACCGGTACCAGCAGCACCATCAACAAGGTCACCGTAATCAAAGGCCATCACCATGATCAGGTAGTCTTCTACCTCACCATCAGAAGCGTTCCCGCCAGCCGACATAACCGCAGTTTGGTCCGTACTGAAACGGAAACGAACCGCCAGATTGGTATTGATCACAGCTCCTGCTGGGGGCGTAACTCCGCTCAGCGTTGCGCTTGTCGCAGCGTCAGCCACCATGACATCATACATCTCATTGGTACCGGTGAAATCTCCATTATTGTCCCAATCGATAAACATAACCAACTTGGCCATCTGCCCTGTCATGTTCATTAATGGAATCGTAATATCCTGTGTCTGTGTACGTACGAACATGTAGTCACCGGGGATAAAGCTATCTTCGTCGGCTCCATCTCCATCAGCCAGAGTACTTGGAGCACCATCTGCTTCGGTGTCCACAGTAGCCCCTAACTTAATCAGAGGGGTGGCAGGAACACAGTGACTCGCAGCAGTAGCAAGACCAGCTGTGGGGTAAGGAGCAGCTAAGTCGCCGAAGTCTAGACCGAATACTTCAACTTCAGTTGTTGCAATGGCAATACAACCGTTAATATCCGTATAAGTGTAAGTTATCTCGTAAGTACCTGGACCAGCATCGCTCACATCCAGGCTCGCTGTACCATCACCATTGTCGGTGAAGCCGGCACCGGCGGTAGTTGTAAAAACACCATTCGCATCTGTGGGCACTCCAGTGAAGACCATGTCACTACCAGTGATACATTCATCAGCTGGATCGTTCAGACTGACAATAGGTAATGCATTAACCGTAACGCTGACCGTCTGGCTAGCATCACAGCCATTAACATTCGTATAGGTATAGGTTACATCGTAGGTACCAGCACCCGCTACGCTTACATCCAGGCTCGCTGTGCCATCACCGTTGTCGGTGAAGCCGGCTCCTGCGGTGGTCGTGAACACACCGTTCGCATCCGTGGGCATACCGGTGAAGCTCATGTCTGCGCCGTCGATACATACATCGGCGGGGTCGTTCAAGCTTACGATGGGCTCGGGGTTAACCGTAACGCTGACCGTCTGGCTAGCATCACAGCCATTAACATCCGTATAGGTATAAGTTACATCGTAGGTACCAGCACCCGCTACGCTTACATCCAGGATCGCTGTGCCATCACCGTTGTCGGTGAAGCCGGCACCGGCGGTGGACGTGAACACACCGTTGGCATCCGTAGGCATACCTGTGAAGGTCATGTCTGCGCCGTCGATACATACATCGGCGGGGTCGTTCAAGCTTACGATGGGCTCAGGGTTAACCGTGACGCTTACCGTTTGGCTTGCATCACAACCATTGCCATCTGTGTAGGTATACGTTACATCGTACGTGCCTGCGCCAGCTACGCTAACATCAAGGCTCGCGGTACCGTCTCCGTTGTCGGTGAAGCCCGCTCCTGCGGTCGTCGTGAAGACACCGTTGGCGTCCGTGGGCATGCCGGTGAAGGACATGTCCGCGCCGTCGATACATACATCGGCGGGGTCGTTCAGACTTACGATTGGTTCGGGGTTAACCGTGACGCTTACCGTTTGGCTCGCATCACAACCGTTGCCATCCGTGTAGGTATACGTTACATCGTATGTGCCTGCGCCAGCTACGCTAACATCAAGGCTCGCGGTACCGTCTCCGTTGTCGGTGAAGCCCGCTCCTGCGGTCGTCGTGAAGACACCGTTGGCGTCCGTGGGCATGCCGATGAAGGACATGTCCGCGCCGTCGATACATACATCGGCGGGGTCGTTCAGACTTACGATTGGTTCGGGGTTAACCGTGACGCTTACCGTTTGGCTCGCATCACAGCCGTTGCCATCCGTGTAGGTATACGTTACATCGTATGTGCCTGCGCCAGCTACGCTAACATCAAGGCTCGCGGTACCGTCTCCGTTGTCGGTGAAGCCCGCTCCTGCGGTCGTCGTGAAGACACCATTGGCATCCGTGGGCATGCCGGTGAAGGACATGTCCGCGCCGTCAATACATACATCAGCAGGGTCGTTTAAGCTGACGATTGGTTCGGGGTTAACCGTGACGCTTACTGTTTGGCCAGCATCACAACCGTTGCCATCCGTGTAGGTATACGTTACATCGTACGTGCCTGCGCCAGCTACGCTAACATCAAGGCTCGCAGTACCGTCTCCGTTGTCGGTGAAGCCCGCTCCTGCGGTCGTCGTGAAGACACCGTTGGCGTCCGTGGGCATGCCCGTGAAGGACATGTCCGCGCCGTCGATACATACATCAGCGGGATCGTTTAGACTTACAATTGGCAAAGTAAGAGCAGGGGTAGTTACCTGATAATCGGTATAACAACCATTATCCAAATTAAACACCCGTACTACATAGTTTGTATTATGAGCTAAACCGCTAAACATTGTAGTACCTCCAGATATCGTCATGTTCATGACATCACCATAAGCTGGGCCACCAGCTAAATCATAATCTACTCCAGCTATAATACCTGCTTCATCACCGTCCATGACCATTGTCACATCAATAGTGGCATTGTTAGTAACCGCTCCGCCGACACACATACCCGCTGCAGGAGTAACCGTGGCCGTCGGATTGATACAAATCAGCACACAACTTCCTGGATCAGTCACTATCAAATCTGTCATACAACCATTACCGTCAGTGATCGTTACGGTCACATCACCAGCGCCAGCTGAGTTATCATTCAGCGTGAAGATTGTCGCAACATCATAAGTACCCATAGCAGGGCTAATATTAGTAGCTCCACCTCCGCTGACACTTACGGTATAAGTACCGCTAACACCGGTGCCTGAAGGGGTAAGACTAAAGCTGATCGCATCATTACCTGTACAAGTAACGCTAGCTAGGCCAGTGGCATCTATAGTACATACAGATGCACCACAGAAGCTACTCAAGTCTCCCGTGAAGGGATAATTGTGAATCTCTGTTCCTGAACCAGAATGGGTAAGATTTCCACCAATATAAGCCCTACCATTCAGATTTTGCACTATATCAAGATTACCATTAGGTACAAGTACTAAACCATTGAGGTTAGCCTGCGCAGAGACACTCGTGGCCTCATAAAAGTTATAGATGACGTTGTAGACGAGGGCATCGGGGTCCGATCCTGTCATAGCAAATGCAGGGTCATCCACCCTGCCAGCTATCGCGTTAAGTCGAGACGTGACTGTCATTCCCGAAATATTAAGAATGATGGTAGCACCAGGAGCAATATCTGAGAAAAGTAAATTATCCTGAAAACCTGGATCCAGATCAGCTCCGCTGATATTTATTATTTCAATTGCCGCATTGGTTCCTTCCACCGTACGAGTTCCTGTATTAAAAACTCCTGTAGAGGTAGCCATCTGCATTGCCATACTGATCTGATCTGCTTCGCTTAATAACGCAGTATGATCTACAATGCTGGAGCCATTGTTGGCAGACGCTGTGCCATTACCAATATTCAAAGTACTAGCTCCTCCTGAATAGGCGACGTATCCGACACCGCCACCGTTATTAGTTCCCATATTCAGGGTTCCCGTGCCAGACATGGATCCTTCAACAGCCACGGCGTTTCCTACATCACTGATGACGTAAGTACCTCCGCCAGATTCTCCAATACCATAACCTTTATTTATGATTAAGTTACCTCCTACAGCCAAGCGCCCCTCTATTTCTGCTCCGCCAGTGGACGGAACGATAAAGTCACCACCAACAACGACCTGGTAGGAAGCATCCAAACCCCTAAAAGAAGGAGGTGGTGCACCACAAGTTAAGCTAAAAGGTGCCCCAGACTGCTCTCCAGCTGTTATTGGAGAGGGGTATTCCCCAGCCGTGCCACAATACGGGTTAGTAGGATTTGAGAAAGGAGTGGTAGGATCTGGGGCAGTCCCATCAACATCAAGGTTATTGAAAATATTGACACAACTTTGTGCAGCAGCTCCACAAGGCATCGCCGCATCCGTACAATCCACCGTGTACATACTCGGATCGTTACCTAAGTTGCTATCAAAATCATTGCCAGCTGTATTCTCATCACAAATCGTCAAATTTGTTCCAACGTAAGAACCGGATAGCGTAATGGTAGAGCCCCTATTTGTTACAAATATTCCGCCATTCATCCCTGCAACTGGGAGAAAGAAGACCGCATTACTGTTTATTGATACATTCTGAAAGTCAGTATTATTATCGACATCACAGGCTGCAGGGCATTTTGCTTGAAGGTTTAGTGTACTGAATAGTACAAAAATGAGGCCAAGTGGGTAACTCAGGTAATTATTATTCATTTGTTTAGTATTTGCTCCATTTTATTTCCAAAGGAAACTGCTTCCTAATGATTAAATACAGGCGTATTGTGCAAAAGCACCTAAAATTGTGCCAAAAAACGTTCCTCATCATCTAATGATGACAATAGAAAGTCTTTACCAATTTAATTTTCTTAGAAAAAAATTACACAAATCAAGCTGAAGAATACAGCTGCCTAGATTAGATATATATTTTCTTCAGGTAATCACGGCATATTGTATCAAAAATGCTGACACCTTACTACAACAGACTACAAAAACATTTATAGAAACTTACATTATCATTCCACACGAGCACAAACTAGTGCCATTCAACTATAAAACATTTTCTGGTACAAAGATCATATTTTTTCAAAAATAAGCAAAAATATCCCTCATTTTTGTGTAAAAATAACACTTGTTCTTTAGAGGTCAAAAGCAGTACGCTCAAAGTGGCTTCACATGGTATTTTTACGACTAAAAGCTATAAAGCAGGAACGCTTAATGCAAATAGCTTCATTGCTCCTACAACATACCATAAGTATCATAACCACCTACGCTTATCCCCTGCTGCTCGGCATTGCAGGATACATAATGCCCAAATCCATAGTTGGGTAAATTCTTTTCTCCAAAAAACTGGCCCTGCCAAATACAAAGACTATCTGAATTATTGAAAACCCCTTTGTCAAACAAGCAATAACTCACATACCGTCTTTTGCTTATCATCTCCTTCCTCTTTAACCTGACGAAGATACTCCCTCTTGTTTCCCCTTCCCGCAAATCACTAATCCTCAACCACCAGGTCCCATTAGGGTTCTGGCCACTATTAAGAAAACCCATCCGCCCATCTGGTATATATTCTCCGTTTACGAAAGGAGGAGTAGCCTGATGTATATAACCGGAGAAGCTATTCCTACGAAAACATGCATCATAATAGTCTCTTGCTGTTGCACCACCATTGCGGTTGGTCAGCCATATGCTACTCCCATCAGGGCTTTGCAATTCCACCTTAAGATCCGACACTCTAAGGTGAATAATCGTAATACAAATTTTCCCCAACCCCAACTTTTCACCTAAGTGATCTGGCAATCCAGTCACCTGAATAGGGAAAGAATCATACACACTAAAAAAGGCGTCACCAGGTTTCCCCGATGACGCCACGTCTAATTTACCTTTTAATTTTAGTTTACATCTTCACCATCCGTCGGCTGATCTGCCGCCCATCAAAGGTGAGGGTGTAGAACAGCACGCCAGCTGGCAGCCCCTCGCCACGAATGAGCTGTTGTTGTTTGCCAGCATTGGCGCGTTGCTGGTATTGTTGTACAACCTTGCCGGTGGCATCGGTTATTTCTAGCAGATAGTTCCCCGCTTGCGGCAGGTAGAAGCTAATCTGGGTGGTTTCCTGGAAAGGATCAGGGTAGTTTTTCAACAACACTGCTTCCTGGCCGTAATCACTGAATTGCAATTGCAGTTGGTACGCTTCCAAAGCATGGTCATAAGCGAAGGACGGTACCCGACCGCTGACCGCCAAAGCGGTAGCTAGCTTGGTGCTCGCTTTAGCTTCTACCACCAGGGTAAAGAGCGGCTCACTAGCCGTAGCTTTGGTGTTATTCGCTACCCAGATGCCTTTCAGTAAGCCACGCTGCAATGAGGTCGTGTTCATCTGTTCGGCCTTCATTTGCCCTTCTTCCACTTCTAATACTTCTAGGAAATCAGTATTCAGGGCCAGTTCTACTTCCAATCCACTGAGTCGCTCCAAATCCTTGGCACGAATAGGGATACGGTAAATATCTCCGGTGCGTAAATCATAATCAGGAGCTTCTAGCAACCAATTGGTATGGGTACGCTCTTCGGCTTGTGCCATCACGCCATCACTACTAGCAGAACCGTTCAGGTCACCGATTTTGATGCCGATAAAGTCCTGACCAAATTGGCACACCAGCAGGTTGAAATAACGGTACGAATCTGGAATCTCGGCCGCGATGTCCGTCAGAGGGAATTCTGAAGGCACAAAGCGCCAGCTCGTATTCGCCGGGAAGGTTTCAATTCTATCCAGCAGCAACTGCTGCATCCACAACAGGTCAAGCGTGGTTACCTCGCCATCGTTGGTGATATCGGCAGCTAGTAATACATAAGGATCGGTAATGATTTGCTGCAACAACAGATGACGCTGAAGAATAATCAGGTCAAGGGTGGTTACGCCATTACGGGTATCGTCATTTTTGTAAGGTTTGACTTCGTAGTTGGTCGAGAAGGCCAGCTGTGGGAACTCAAACTTACCGTCATTGATGGTAAAGGAGTTTTCATCAAATACATCGTCGATCAATAGCTGTACCTCTACCCCACTCATGGGTTGGTTGGTGCGGGTGCGGATGACACCTTCTATTTCCAGCTCGCTCTGTGCACAAGTGCTACACACCTCGTTGGGGTCTTGGACCGATACGACAATGGTACAATGTTGATAGTTGGGGCCTCCCATACTACCATCCGGCTGCATCGCGTAAGGGTTGTAAGCATTGTCACGCACCACAATTTCACGTGCGGCCTGGTAACGATCTTCACAAGTGAGGACCATATTGGTGTTGCTAAAATCAACCGCAGCACCCGGTAAGTTCACCGAGTAGGCATAATCTCCAGAGCAATCCAAGCCTGCCATTTCTGCCAACAATGTAGCAGACAAGACGACGGCGGCTTCGTCTAGGATACCATCTCCGTTGAGGTCCGTTGCTGGAATTACGGGAGCTAGCTGCACCTCCAATGCCGTAGCACAAACAGGCGTAGCGATGAAACAATCTGCTACCGTAAAGACGATGCGCTCGCTTGCCAGATTGCTACAAGCATCTGTTGCCTCAAAGACAAAAGCGTGTTCTCCGATGGGGAAGCTGCCTTCTATCACAAAGCTGTTGTTCGTTCTATTCAGCACGCCGGTATCCGTCAGCTCCAGGTCGTTGGTACCATCATTGTCCTGATCAAGGAAGAGTTGTACCTCGGTGCGTTCAGGGAAACAGGCATCCACCAGTTCCACTGCCACACTCACCAATGCCTCGCAAGATTCATCTGTGGTACAGAACGCTGCCGGAGGTGTGAAGGTCACTACCGGTGCGGTTTCGTCTTGAATGCTAATGACTTGGGTGTATTCCCAGGCACCTACATTGGGCAGATCGCGCCAGTAACCGGCAGGATTGGTCGCACAGTTTTGTCCAGCAGGAGGGAATTGGTTGAAGGCTTCAGCATCGGCATCGGCAAAAGCATTGCCATTGTTGACCACCAGCCATACGTCTTCTGTGCCTTCCGCAACAGCGCAATTTTCATTACGGCTCAGTACGGTAGGAGCACTTACACCATCGTATTCACAATCGTTGACGATCAGGTAGGTTCTTTGCAGACGTAGGCACGCTTCTCCTTGCGGATCCAGTTCTACATCTGTATACGTAACCGTGAAGTTGCCACAACCACCATTGATGAATTCGAGGTTGTCCAAACCAGCTATACAATCCGTTGTTTCGTCTTTCGGGAAACGAATACGGTAGGTATTGTTACGGTTCACCGTAATCATTTGTTCGTACACTTCGGCAGTGGTATTACCAGCAGCATCTGTGGCCACAAAGCGGCGGCGAATACTACCCAGGTCACAATCATCCCAACTGAGCTCGGGCGTCATTTCCACAATTTCTGCCGTACAATTATCCAATACTTCCGGCATACCGAAGAGGTCTACCCGCTGGATAGAGTCCATGGGTTCAAAGCCTAGTGGCAGTGCGCTACAAGGTAAGTTGAGTGTTTCTAGCCCCGTAAGCTGCGGAGCGACTTCATCGATCACGCTCACCAGTACGTTACAGCCATTGACGTTGCTGTCAGCATCCATCACCTGAAGTTCTACCAGGAAGGTCTGCCCAGCATCACAGCACTCAAATGCTAGCTCAGAAGTCCACTCGCCAAAGCTACCAGCCAAGTCACCCGCACAAGCATCGGTTCCTTCGTTGTAGAACCTACGCATCAGTAGGTTTGGCGTGTCACAGTTGTCGTAGCTTCCCTGATCCAGGTTGTCGGCGTACAGGAAGTTGGGGGTATTGTCTCCGACCGTCACGGTTAGACTGCTCACACAAATCGCGGTTGGTACTTGCAAGTCAGCAATACGCATTTGACAACTGCGTTCCACTACGTTTCCGTCAAGGTCAACAGCGATATAGTGCAGGATGTAATCCCCTCTATCCAGGTTCGACACCGAACGGGCGCCTTCAAATTCGATGGTTTCTATTAATTCATCATCTACCACTCTGATCACTTCCGTGGTGATGCTCCAGTCGTCAATGCGGCTTTCATCACAGAAGCCTACCAGTTCGGCCAACGGAATATCTACCGTAGCCGTACAATCCAATGGATCAACATCGTAGACCAACACATTATCGCTAGGACAATTACATCCGTCGCCGCCGATGGGGCACACCAAACGAGGTGGGCCAAATGGTCCTATCTTGATCTGCTGAGGAATCACGTAAAGGGTATCACCATTACAAGCATCCGTAATGGTCCACTCACGGGTCAGGTTCAGGGTTAGATCAGTAGTGATTGGATTAGGGATATCCTTGTAGGAAACCGCCAGGTTAAAGATCGTCGTTTGGTTAAACAGCGTATCGTAATCCGTACCACCACTGATAAGCGGATAGCCGGTATCCTGAGGATGAGGATAACCATTTTCATTGACTTCGTATTCATCACCACACTGGAAAGTCACCGTAGCTGGTGGCAAAACAATATCATCGATGGATGGACGGCGGAAGGTCAATTGTTGATCGCAACTATCTGCCTGTCCGGCAGACTCCATGATGAAGGTTCGATAAATGTAGGCGTCTACACAGTTGTTCTCGAAATCCAGTTCATCCTGGAAATACAAGCTATCCAAGCCACAAAGCGGCTCAACGAATGGGTAGCCTACCGTTTCCTGGCTGGCTGGATTACCCTGCGTCCAAAGGATGTGGTTATACGTAAGGTCTTCTTGCAGTGTTTCGTAAGGTGTAAAAGTAGAGGTCACTTCTTCACTGTTCACCGTCATAGGTAAGTTGCGGTAAGAAACCACGACCCAGGCATAATTCCCGACTGCTTCAATACCATAAGTGGAAGCAACAAGGGTATAATCCTGCCCTGGTTTCAGTGACTGCGTGAAGTGATTGACCAGGTGCATATCCTGAGCAAACATTCCAGTCGTATCAATCATCGGATTGATGGTCTCCATGTCCTCGTCTTCATTCAGCTCATCGGGCTGGTTCATATTGAAGCAACAAGGATCGGTGTACCCCGTGTAGTCGCCACGGAACAGCATACCGGTACCGTCTGCATCGCCATAATCTTCCAATTCTGGCGACAATGGAATGTCAGAGAAGAAGAAGAATGCGTATACTCCATCTACGGTATCTACTGGTCCAGGCAGCGTTACATCAACTGGCTCCATGAAACGATCGCCTAAGAGAATGGGCGTAGAGGTAAAAGCCAGGAAACAAGGTGCTTCTTCTACCCGAAAGTCAGCCGTATCCAATTGTCCTTGAAGGACCTGGACACTTCCGATAAATCTTCTTTGGTTGGTATCTTCCGGACAGAACAATGCCGGTGTAGGTGGATTGATTTGGATGGTTTCTCCACAATCCGCAACACTGTCCGAGATGGTTACATTCAGAATACCCTCGCTGTAGCTATGCGGTACCGATTCTACCAACTCGCCGTAGTTACCAGTGGTACCATCATTGGCCACCCAACTGCCACTGACATTCACACCATCCACCATGATGGTATAAACATAATAATCATCGCTAGCATCGTCGGGCGTTCCAGCATCATCACAAGTTACCGTATTCACAGTTGTGATGATCATACACTGGTACGAACAGGAAGGAGGAGGTGTAATCGCTACCGACGCTGTACAAGTGGCATCATCTACATCCTGGATAAGCATATTGAAGCCGCCATCGGCAATCAAGAAAGGCCCTTGGGTGCTTGCTACACCATAGGTGCCGCTGTTGCCAGAAGGCTGAATCCAGCCCGCGCCATTGTTGTTGACACCTTCGGCCAACAACTGGAACGTAAACAGATCATCATCGGGATCCGACGGTGTTCCATTGTCCAAACACTGATAATTAAAGACGGAAACAGCGATAGCGCATTGGTCGGAACAGCTCGTTGGTGCTGCTACTTCTAAGGCAAAATCACAATCGCTGTCAGCACCATCGTTAAAGGTAAGATTGACATTTCCATCAGCCACCAGGTAAGGCCCAAAGCTAGCTGGCACATCGTAGGCACCTGTGCTACCGTCGTTGGCCATCCAGTTTTCGCCAAGATTATTACCCGCCACTGTTACTGAGAAGGTGAACGTATCATCCGTAGGATCGGTAGGCGTGCCATTGTCGTTACAGGCTACATTGGTTGCCACGGCTTCTGTAATTTCACAAGCTACCGAACAGGGTGCCGGAGCCACAAAAGAGGTGGTGAGTGAACAAGCCGCTACTTCGGTGTCCGTAAAAGTTAAACTTACATTACCGCCCGCAATCGGAAATGGCCCGAGGGTCACCCATTCTCCATAGAGGCCAGATTGGCCGTTGGAGCTGGTCCAGCCAGTGCCCGCATTGGCACCAGTCACCCGCACGAGTACGGTATAGGTATCATCTGCTCCGTCAGACAATGTACCATTGTCATCACACTGAATAATGCTCTGTTGCAAAGTCAGCGCACAAACATCAGAACAGGTACCCGGAGGAATGATGAAGATGGGCAAATTACAATCCGGATTTCCCGGGTCAGTGACCAGAAAATCAAGGTTACCACCGCTGATCGGATAAGGCCCCATCAGCATGGTTGTGCCGTAGGCTCCAGAGGTATTATTGGGGTCGTTGGCTAACCAGCTATTGGAAGTGGTATTGTAGCCCGTAATCTCTAGCGTGAAAGTAAAAGTATCGTCGCTGGAATCAGAAGGTGTACCATTGTTGTCGCAAATATTGGGACCAACATTACCGTCCAGGAAACAATCGGGAGAGCAGGTCTCCGCAGGTGCCGCAAAGGTATAAGTAACACTACAGGTATTGTCTTCGCTATCCGTGAAAGTGAGGGTAACGTCGCCTGCTGAGAGTGGATTATTTTCATAAGTGTAGCTCGTACCATAGCTACCGGTACTGCCATCCGAAGCGACCCAACTGCCGCTGGCATTGGCGCCATCCACCTCAAAAGTAAAGCCGAAAGTATCATCGGAAGGGTCATAGCTGGTGCCATTGTCGTCACAAACAGCAGCCGTCGCTACCACTGACAAGGAACAGTCATTGGAACAAGCCGGAGGTGGTACAATGAAGATAGGCAGGTTACAGTCTGGATTGCCGGGATCGACGACCAGAAAATCAAGGCTTCCCTCACTGATCAAGTAAGGCCCCATTGTGACCGTTGTGCCATAAGCACCAACCGTATTATTGGGATCATTGGCCGACCACATTCCAGCACTGGTATTGTAGCCCGTGATCTCCAGGGTGAACGTAAAGGTATCATCGCTGGGGTCTGAAGGCGTACCGTTGTTGTCACAAATATTAGGACCAACATTACCATCCAGGAAACAATCTGGAGAGCAAGTCTCCGTAGGTGCCGCAAAGGTGTAGCTGATGCTACAGGTATTGTCTTCGCTATCTGTGAAGATCAAGGTTACGTCGCCTGCCGAAAGTGGGTTGTTTTCGTAAGTGTAGCTGGTACCATAGTCCCCAGTGCTACCATCCGAAGCAATCCAACCACCACTGGAATTGGCACCATCCACCTCGAAAGTAAAGGCAAAGGTATCATCCGCTGGATCGTAGCTGGTGCCATTGTCATTACAATCAGCGCTGGTAGCAGTAACGGTCAGGGCACACAAACTAGAACAGGTTGCTGGTGCAGGAACAGAAAGGGTTGTGCTACAAGCAGCTCCGAAAAATCCGTCGGTGATCGTTAATTCCAAATCACCAGCGGCAATAGCCAGCGGGCCAATCGTCACGGCTTGGTTGTAGCCCCCCGTGATGGTCTGCCCGTTGACTTGGCTTCGCCAACCGTTGCTACTGTTGCTACCCGTGACTACCACCATAAAGGTAAAGAGGTCATCATCAGGATCGGAAGGTGTGCCATTGGCGTCACAAGAAATACTGCTCACGGCGATGGTCGCATCTAGCATACAAGCAGGAGGAACGACAGTCACACAATCGCCATCGTCTTCGTCACCAGCGTCATCGGCACATTGGTTATTGCCATTTGTATCGATACCGTTGCCGGGGGTAGAGTCGGGGTCAGCTTGCGCAGAATAGGTGATTTCTGCGTGTACGGTATAGTCAAAAGCAGGTGCTACGACGCCCATGAAGGTCAGCGTGAGGCTCTCCCCTATTTCCAAACTTAGGTTTTGCCAATCAATCGAGTTGCCACTAAGTACACCGCCTGGTGTAAGGGGCGTAACATTGATAATCCCCGCTGGCCAAAGTGCATTGACCGTAAAATCCCCTGCATTGAAGGGGCCTTGATTGGTGACCGTAATCGTAAAAGTAACGGCAGTGCCGATATCTGCGGTAGGACTATCTACCGTAATATCCAATTCCAAGTCGGTCGGACAAGTAAATTGGCTTAATTCGTGGGTAGCACTAAAGGTACAACCATTAACATCCGTCACCTCAAGGGTGTAAATACCAGGAGTATTTACTTCGATTTCTTCCGGAGCATCGGGGCCGGTGGCGATGATGCCATTTGGACCCGTCCAGGTTAAGGTTGCAATCGCTGAATTAGACAAGAAGTTGACGCCCAAAGTGGTAGTTTCTCCTTCGCAAATTTCTGTTGGGCCATCGATGACTACATCAATCAAAGGCACGCCTACCAGATCAGCAGAAAACACATTGGCAAACCACCAGGTATTGAGGCTATTTTTATCACCATAGCCTGTTGTATTGTTGTCATTGATCATGGAACAATCATCCGTCTGAGGATCAAAGTTGTTCCAGGTACGGCAACCGGGAGTGGTACAGTCGCAACCGTCTCTTCCATCTTTAGGTTGACCGGTACCAGGTTCCTCAATGATATTGCGATCATCCCAGTAAAGAATATTGGTTTGGCCATTCGAAGTACAAAAAGGACGAACCGGTTCTACACAAAAGCCATTTTTGAGAAATTCGGTATCATAAACCGCCCAATGCTGCACCCCCTGGGTATAATTTACAGACAGGTTGAGGTTAGCACCCGGGTCAACGGGCGTACCATCGCCAAGCAGCCCATCCCAAGCCATACAAGTTGTCAGAGGGTCGCCAGGAAGAAAACGATGCAATAAGCGTCGGTCAATATTAGCATCAAAAACACCATTTTGGTTAATATCCAAAACCACCTCCACCTGACCAGGCTGGGTGACGCTGACGTCCAGACAATAAGTACCTGGTCCTGTACAATTGAAAAACGGAGCAACAGTAAGCTCTCCACATGCTCCATCTGGAAAGGCTACAGGATCTGGTGGTGCTAGAAAGATTAGATGCTCTGCAAAATCACCCGTAAGATTTTGTGACGGAATAGACATCCGATCCAAGCCCAAATCACCACTTTGCCCAGGGCCTCTGCTATTGAAGGCAAAAGCAAAAGAAAGACCTTGAAAACCAGAGTCGGCAAAATCAATCTGCGTAACAAAACCATCCGTTGTATAAGAAAACAGGCGGCCATTGAAACGTCGGTCCCAGACACATTCGGGCTGTGAGTTGCCTACCGTTGGGGTACGAAAAGCCCAGTTTCTTGAGTATACCCGGCCGGGGATTTCTACTCCGTTATCAGCTACCGTAAAATCCCAAAAACCAATATGATCGACACTGATAAACTCAATGTAAAACAAACCTGCCTCTCCCGGAGCAAATACATAACGAGCCTCGTCCGTTGCGTAGCCTACCCCATTGTTTAGGACTGCAGGGCCGCTAGCTTCTTGCCAGTTGTGGACATTTTCCACAAAACTATTGACACTGTAGGGGCCGTGAACAATTTCATCATTAGACACCCGGCGAATCCGGAAAGAGTAGTTACCTGTGCTTGCGGGAAAACCTGCCTCGTCGTACTCTCTGGAAAGCCCCAGGTACATCACCTCGGTCGGACTATTGATTTGTACATAAAGGCGGCTTGCAGCGGGGCTTCCCAAAGTGGCGAAATTCCCATAATTGTTATCCCCGATCAATAGCATGACCATGTCGGTAGGATTGGGAGCTACATCATGCGTGCCTTCTGCCCGGACGATCGTCAAGGACACCAAAAAAAGGCTCAAAAGCAACGACCATTGAAGGACTTGCTTTTGATAAAATGGTATGGTTCGGTAGTTGTCGTTCATAACCTGGTAGGTGTTAATCATAGTGTGGGGTACCTAAAACTTTAGCTAAATTAGCGTACCTGGCACATCGTACCAGGTACACTAATATACTTATTCTGTTACAATCATTTTGCGAGTCAACTGCTGGCCTCCAAAACGAAGGGTGTAGGAATACAAGCCATTGGGCAATTGCCCAGCTTTGATTCTCACTTCGTTGGCGCCCGCTGTAAACTCATCACGGATAGTCAGTATTCTGCGTCCGCTGATATCATGAATTTCGATAATCGCTGGCCCATCTTCCGGCAAATCAAACGGAATCAACGTTTGTGCAGTTACCGGATTAGGAATATTCTGATACAGTGCCATTCCGGTACTTGCTTGACCGAAGTAGCCTAATTCGATATTCATTACGCGGTTTTCAAGGCCACGTTCGTAAGCTTCCGCCACTGTGTAGCCTGGGCTTAATTGTATCCAATCAGCAATCTGCCCTGAAGCTTTTGGCCTAACAACCAGGGTAAGCAGGCGATCTTCCTTGGGCAATACGCCGTTGCGTTCCCAGCTTACCGTCAGTAATCCTCGTGCTTGAAGTGTTTTACCCCAGTTATCCTGGCGCAACAACCCTTCTTCCACCTCCAGAATTTCCAACTGCTCCTGGTTGCAATCTAAGGTAAACTGAAATCCTTCTACCTTATCAAGCTCGCTACTCATTAGCGCCAAGCGGTAAGTTTGTCCAGCTTTCACCTTAGTGTCTTCCAACATCAGGTTCCAGGCTGGAAGGCTGCTACGCTCATCACCGTTGTGCAAGCCGCCCAGGGCAGCATTGGCAGAACCGTTGATGTCGCCAATCTTAATACCCATGAAGTTCTGAGCGTACAAACAACCATCCAGTGAATTCACAGTGATCCACTCAGGGAACGGTGAAGACCAAGGATTCGTTGGGTTCGGGAACACAAAGTCCGCAGGTACAAAGCGCCAGCTGGTGTTGTTAGCGAAAGTATTGATCTCCCCAAGGATCAAGCGCCGCAACTGGATGAGATCCAGGGTCGTCACTGAGCCCGAGTTGTTTACATCCGCCGCGATCAACAGGTACGGATTCGTAAGCATCTGCACTCCTAAGAGGTGGTTTTGAATACGAATCATATCCAGGGTACTAATGCCATTAGGCGTGTCATCATTTTTGTAAGGACGGATAACGTACGTTTCTCCGGCCGGCAAATCTTCAAATTCGTAACGGCCTTCGCTTTCCGTCATCATCTCCAGTAGAATGGTCGATTCCAACTTAACTTCCACCCCGGCAATGGCCTCCGAATTCATCGTGTAAATATCACCACCCAAGGTCATATCACCATCCACACAGTCATTACAGTGACCTTCGGTATCCAGGACATTCACGTCAACGACACACATCGTGTAGTTTGGTCCGCCCAAGCTTCCATCAGGTTGTACCGAATAAGGATTATAAGCCCCATCCCATACGTATACTTCTAGACGCACTCCCGGACGATCGTCACAGGTCAGGCCGATACTTTCCTGGTTCATATTCGGCATTTCTCCTTCTCTGTTTACGGAGAAACGCAGAGGTAAGTTGCATTCGAGAATATTACAGCTTGCTAATTGATTAGCAAAGAGTTCCAGACCCGCTACATCCATCTCGCCATCGCCATTGATATCCGTACCTGCGGGCAGGTCTTGTAGAATAGCGTTGAGGCCCGTGAAACAGTTGGGTTCAGGAATATAGCAATCAACAACCTGGAACGGAATCACAATGTTGGTCGTGTTGCCACAGCCATCGGTAATTCCTACCTGCATCCGGTGAGAACCTAGAGGTAGTAATGCACGAATACTGAAGTCCATACCATTCCCGTAAAGGACATCTGCTGGTTGGAGCACCTGATCAATGGTACCATTGGCACTCAGATCCAAGCCAATCGTGAAGGTCATCGCGTCTGGCAAGCAGTATTCGATTACCGTAAACGGCAGGTCTACCATCACTTCACAAGCAGCTGTATCTGTACAAATAGGTGCTGGTGCGGTAAACTGAACGACAGGAGCGGCATTGTCAAAGATTTTGATCCGCTGCGTGTACTGCCATTTTCCGGTACTGGTGGTTTCGCGCCAGTAACCCAGTGGGTTCAGCGTACCGGTACAGCTTTGTCCGCGTTCGCCAATCGTAGGACTGGTATTATTGAAGAAAGCATCACGATCTACGTAAGCCGCTGTTGGGCGACGAAGCACCCAGACGGCCTCTTCTCCTTCAACACCATCACAATCTTCATCGCGAGAGATGATCTGAGGAGGATCGATGCCATTCCATTCACACCAGTTGGTAACGGTATAGGTCCGAGCAATGTAGAAACATTCGTTGCCTTCTACCGTCAACTGGGTATCCACATAATCAACCGTAATTGAATCACAACCCACATTGAAGGCCTCCGCACCAGGAATCTCCTGGAAGCAGTTGGTGATTTCATCTTTCGGGAAGCGTATATTGTAATTAAGGATGTACTCGATGGTGATCAACTGCTCGAAGATCGAAGCGGACTCATTGCCCGCCCGGTCGATCGCAGTAAAGCGACGAATAATCGTGCCTGCACCACAATCGCTGAGGTTCACTACCGGCGGCAACTCAACCGCTTCCGCCGAACAGTTGTCGACAACTTCAGGGCTACCAAAGCGCGCGGCCAGGTCAGCAGTACTGTAAGGATCGAAATCGGCAGGCAGTTCGTCACAAGTGACCGTCTCGTTGAATAAGCTGGTACAGAAAGGTAGGGTGTTGTCACGCACCAGTACTTCCGTCCAACAAGTATCAGCGTTGCCCGCAAGGTCTACTACCCGCAACTCTACGGTTACGTATAGGCCAGCATCACAACAGTTGAAATCAACGTAGTTGCCCCAATCGCTGTAGATGGGTGTCAGCAGCGTATCACAAGTAGCAGGATCACGGGTGAAGATTCGGCGAATTTCAATCCGATCCAAATCACAATCGTCATAGCTGCCATTGTCTACGGAAGCCGTATAGATGCGAGCCAAACCAAAGGCACCCACCGAAACGTTGAGACCGCTCACACAGATCGCCGTTGGCGGATCCTGGTCCGTCACCCGGATGCGACACGATACAGGAGCAGCAGCATTGCCACAATCATCCGTAACGTAGTAGCGCAACAGGTAATCGCCAATCGCCAGATCAGGAATAAAGCGAAGCTCGTTGGCACCGATGGTTGTCAGTACTGTTCCGTTAAGGGTTGTAAGTTCTGTAACCACCGACCATCCAGAGCCACAAGCATCGGTAACGGTGGGGTAAGGAACTTCAATGGTGGCCGTACATTCAAAGACATCAACCGGGAAGAGGATCAGCTCCTGCCCTAATTCTTCATCAAAGAAGTTGGTAGGCGCACAGCTCACTTCCGGTGCTGTATTATCGTTGAGCGAAATCAACTGTGTACAGGTATAAGGGTTACCAGGTCCATAATTTACCGTAAAGGTACGTAGGATAGTTACCCCGTTACAACCTTCCTCGCTGATGACTTCGTCAACAAAGGTCGTTTCCACGATGAGGCAGTCATCACCAGCGATAGTAGGTTCACCCGTAAGGCTGAGGCTGGCAGGGTTGTTCAAGATCTGATCCAGATCACCACAAGCCAGGCCTAAGCTTACCGCATCTACATTTTCAGGACATTCCACCACACAAGTCACTCCCACCGAACATGGTGCTGGTGCAATCAACACGAGCTGGGTCGTACAAATAGCCGAGTTGCAGTCTACGATATCAATCGTCACATCGCCCGCACTGATCAGGAATGGTCCGGTAAGCACTGGCTGGCCATAAGTACCTACGAAGGTTTCTCCATTGATCGTATAAGTGTAACAAGTACCAACATTAGCGCCCGACACCGTAAAGAGTCCTGAGAAAATATCATCATCAGGAGAAGGGGTATTAGCTCCTTCACAACCGAAGTTGAAAGAAGAAACCGTCAGGGCACAAGGATCTGAACAGCTGCTCGGTGGTACAATTGTTTCAGTTATCGTGCAGCTTTGGTCATCACAATCGGTGATGATGATATCAAAGCTACCAGCAGCTACCAGCAGGTTCTGTAGTGTAATGGTTTCATCGTAGTTGCCGCTAAAGCTGGTGCCATTGACTTCGTAGTTGAAGCAAGCCGCCGTGCCGTTGCCAGTTACCACGAAAGTGGCAGCATAGGTATCGTCATTGTCATTAGGTGTACCTTGATCGTCACAAGGCATGACCTCAACACTGGCACTGATCGTACAAGGATCAGGGATACAATCTTGAGGTACCTCAATGCTAATGTTCTGCAAGCAGCTTGGATCAGCAGCGTCGAAGAAGGTCAGCAACACGGAGTTGTTCAGTGAAACAGGGTACTGCGCCACGAAATCCACTCCATAAACACCGTTGTAGGTGTTGTTCATGTTGTCTATAGCTACCCAGCTCGTTCCTGCAATGGCTGTTACAGGTATACTTACCGTAAAGTTGTCTCCGGCACAAGTAGTGCTCACTGTTCCTAAAGAAATTTGGCATTCCTCTTGTGAACAAGGAGCTGGTGCTTGTAGGATCAATTGTACGGTACAGTCTGGTGAGTTACAGTCTACCACATCAATCACGACATTGCCATTGGCAACCAGTAGGTCACTCAGGAATACAGGCAAGCCGTAAGTGCCCGTCAGCACCTCACCGTTGAGGGTATAGGTAAAGCAATCACCCGTATTGGTGCCCGTTGCCGCAAAGAACGCCGAGAAGGTATCGTCACCCGCTTCAGGTGTTCCAGCATCATTACATTCAAAAACTTGAGAAGTAATGGTAATGGCACAAGGTGGCGGATCAACACAATCAGACGGTACTTCAATGCTCACGATGGTCAAACAATTTTCATCATCCGCATCGGCGAAAGTGATGAGAATCGGGCCAGAAATTTGCGTGCTGTAAACTTGCTCAAACGAAGTTGCGTAAGTGCCTGACTGCGACGCTCCAAGTACATTATCCGTGGCGGTCCAGCCAGTGGCGCCGGTGCCTTCCAGCTGAATGACGACCCGGAAGAAATCATTGTCGATACAGGTTACCGTTGCTTCTACAGCACTGATCACACAATCTGATACTGGCACAAAACCAGCATCCAAATCCAGGTAAGCCATAGCACTAGACAGCGGCAGGCTGGCCGTCATACCATTCATGGCAGGATCAGCATCACTGTCCACAGCTTCTGTACCCTGGTTAAGGAGGGTGTAGCTATAGCCATCAGGCAGAACGAAGGTTACCTGGTAAAGCCCCTGATTGAGGTCGGTGAACAAGTAGTATCCATCAGCATTTGTAAACATTACTTCGTTTACAGGCAAACCAGTTTCCAGATCAAATCCACTCAGGATCACCTCAACACCTGCCAGTGGGTCTTCGCCTGGATCTTGGATACCATCACCATCAGCGTCAATCCAAGTATAATTTCCTACGACCGTCTGTCCGAAGAAGCGACCGATGGCAGTACAATCTTCGTCTTGAAGATCAGTAACTGTGAAACTCACATCTTCATTAGCGGTATAGTTCTCAAGTACCAGTGGCTCGCCAAAGGTTCCGATGAGGGTTGGCCCGTTGAAGATCACCAATCGATAATCACCACCTTGTCCACCATTGGTAATCAGGAAGGTAATATCGTATTCATCGTCGGTATGGTCCAGTGGCGTATTCAAATCATCAAAATCTTGAATGATTTCAATATCGATGATACAAGTACGCTCATCTTCACAGGTTTCGGTCGTAGTTACCGTCAGGCTTTGATTACAATCTGCAGGGTATTGCAGATCAGTGACTGTAAAGGTCACATCTTGGCCAACCGGGAACGGCCCAATTTCTACTGCTTGTCCGTAAGCACCACCCGTCGTACCAGCGGAGGTCGTCGTGGTCCAACCCGAAGAGGTGTTTCCGTTTACCAGAAGGGTAAAGTAGAAGACATCATCACTTGGGTCAAAGGGTGTACCATTGTTGTCACAACGCTTGGCCACTTCCTGAGCATCCATGTTACAGCTCAACAAGCTACAAGGTGCTGGAGGTGTGATCGTGAACTCGTCTCTACAACTGATGTAGGCGTTGTCCGCAATCTGGAAGGTCGTGTCTGCTCCGTTGGCCGGAATCGGGAATGGCCCCAAGGTGATGATTTGGTTATAAGCACCACCTGGTGTAAAGTTACCATTGCCGTTTACGAAGCGCCAGCCCGTGCTAGACACATCAGGTCCAGCAGGAATGATTCTCACTCCGAAGGTGTAGGTATCGTCGGTAGGATCAAACGGTGTACCGTTATCATTACAAACCGGTGCGAAGGTATTGATGGTCAATTCACAACCATCTTCACAAGACCCCGTTGCAATAATCGGAATCGAAACTTCACACTCCGGATCAGAGGCATCGTATACCGTGATGGTATGATTTTGGTTGGCCGGATAAGGACCAAACTCGAACACACCACCGTACTCACCTTCTCCTGCTGTCCATCCCTCGTCGTCCGTTTCCCAACCAGCGAAAGAACCATTAACACCATTGATCTGAACGAAGACGTAGTAAACGTCATCCGAAGGATCGATAGGCGTACCATTAGGATCACAGATCGGGCCAGGTTGTAAGACCGATATAGAGATGGCACAGGCATCGGAACAAGTTTCTGCCGGTGGTGTAACAGGTAGTAAGAACTGTCCACAAGTGGGGTTCTCCACATCCCGGATCAAGACATTGAAGGTACTGGCACCAAAGTTGGTGTAAGGCCCAATAATTCTTGGCTGATTGTAATTACCCGTAAACAGGTTATTCTGTCCATCGACAGCAAACCAGCCGTCTCCACCAATATTCTGTCCAGCTACCGTTACCTCTAGGAAGTAGATATCATCGGAAGGATCACTAGGTGTGCCGTTGTCATCACAGTATGGCAGCGTGCTGATTTCAGCTAAAATCAAACAGTCTTCGGAACAAGATTCCTCCGGCATGGTGATGGTCAGGCCATTGGTACAGCCATTGTCTCCATTATCGGTAACGGTAATAAAGGCCGTTTCATCTTCCTGATTTAGAATCAGTAATGGAATCGTGATACTGGTACCGTAAGTGCCGTTGAATACTTGTCCACGGTTCGTGGTCATGGTCCAGCCCGCAGAAGTATTGATGCCTTCTACCAGGATCGTCACATTGATAAAATCATCGTTCGGATCAGTAGGGGTACCGTTGTCGTTACACTCGGTTTGTTGTACCAGCGTCAGTATTACCTGGCAAGGTACTTCAATACAGGCGGCATCACCATCGTCTTCATCCTGTGGATCGTCTTCGATTTGACCATCACCATCGGTGTCAACGCCGTTGCCGGGGGTAGAATCCACATCAAATTCATTGGCAGTGGCAACGAAAGCTTCGTTACAGTACTCGCCATTGGCAGCTACTGTCACATCAATGATCAGCGTAACGGTTTCACCAGCCGCGAGGCTATTGACCGTCCAAATGCCATTGGCAGGATCGTAAGAACCACCACTGGCCGTAGAGCCGTTGAAGATAAATCCTGAAGGAATTTGTTCGCTGATGGTGATCCCCGTAGCACTACTTGGCCCTGCGTTGTTCAGCGTCAAGGTGAAGGTCACAGGATCGCCTGCGGTAGCCATTGTAACAGAAGCCGTTTTCTCCAGCGACAAGTCTGTTACTGCTTGTGGGGTAATTGGAGCACAATCATTATCGTCTTCTTGCTGAGTAGCAGCATTACCAGGTGTAGAGTCAACATCCTGCTGACCTTGCGCCAGTACTTGTGCACAGTTGTTGTAATTACCCGTAGCTTCTACGGTTGCCGTAATTTGCAGGGTAACACTCTCTCCAGAAGCCAGCGAGGTAACGGTCCACCTGCCATTAGTACTGTTGTAGTTGCCTCCGCTATGACCGACGTAGGTTAAACCTGTTGGCAATACATCTTCTACCACAATATTGGTAGCGATGGCAGGCCCGTCATTGGTCAGCGTGAGGGTATAAACCACTTGATCATCCACAAATGGCGTCGTATTGTCCACAGTTTTGGTCAGACTAAGATCCACCAAAGCCGTTACTGTTATCAATGCGGGGTCATGGTCATCGGCATCACCCGCAGCGTTACCACTGTTGATTGCACCGGTGCCGTTACCCAAGACGTAGTTGTCGGCAGGACTATTAGGCAAACCGCCTGGATCACTGTTGACCTGATCAAATTCAGAATCAGCATCATCTAAACCAAGCGCATTGTCAGCACTGCTGATTTCTGCATAATTGACCAAGTTGCCACCACCATAGTCAGGACTTATCTGTAGACTAATTGTCAGTGTAGTGGTTTGTCCTGCAGGCAGCAAAGCGATGGTGCTGGTTGCCAGGTTGCCACTTTGTGACCAGCCAGTACCTACCAAACTGAGTTCGTCAGGAATATAGTCGGTGATCTCCACCTGTGTCGCATCAATATTCCCTTGGTTGATTACCTGAACATTAAAGTCGACAATGGCACCAGGCACAAACGGACCAGCAGATGCTACCGTTTTGATGAGTGCCAAGTCAAAGCAGTTCCGCTCAATCGTATAAGTTTGAATCAAGGTACAACCTTGGGCATCTTCAATGGTAGCGGTGTAGGTACCAGGCGTAAGATCGAAAATTGCAACTCCCGTCATACCATTGTCCCAGCTTACCGTATAGCTTGGTGTTCCCCCTTCGATAGAAAGCGTTATGCTACCATCATTACTATCACAGCTGGTATTATTTACCTCTGCATTGCTCACCAATAGCGGAGCAGGTTGAGTGACTTCAAAGCTTGCAACATCCGTACAGCCATTGGCATCCGTTACTGTGACCACATAAGTACCCGCAGTAAGGCCCATAGCATTATTAGTATCTCCAATAGCTACAGGGCCTGTCCATGTGTAAGTATAATCAGGAGTTCCACCAATAACAGCCAGGAAGATGCTACCAGTAGAGAAGCCATTACAATTAACTGCCTGTACTACTGTACCCGCTGCATCAATCGCTACCGCATCTGGCTGGGTGATTGTGAACGTCGCTTCATCCGTACAACCTTGGGCATCCGTAACGGTAACCGTGTAGGTGCCAGCAGCCAGACCAGTGAGGTCTTCCGTTGTCGCACCCGTGTTCCACAGGTAAGTGTATGGTAAAGTACCACCCGTTACTACCAAGTCGATAGCTCCTGTCGCTGCTCCATTACAATCTGCGTCGGTGAGGACGGTTGCTGTAAGGTCGATCTCGAGCGTCGTTGGCTCTTCAATTGTGAACGTTGCTTCATCCGTACAGCCTTGCGCGTCCGTAACCGTAACCGTGTAGGTACCAGCCGTCAGACCAGTGAGGTCTTCCGTTGTCGCGCCCGTGTTCCACAAGTAAGTGTATGGCAAAGTACCACCCGTGACTACCAGATCGATAGCGCCTGTGGCGGAGCCGTTACAATCGGCGTCGGTCAAGACGGTAGCGTTAACATCGATTTCTAAAGTCGTAGGCTCTTCAATCGTGAACGTCGCTTCATCCGTACAGCCCTGCGCATCCGTAACCGTAACGGTGTAGGTGCCAGCAGTAAGACCAGTGAGGTCTTCCGTTGTCGCGCCCGTGTTCCACAGGTAAGTGTATGGTAAAGTACCGCCCGTTACTACCAGGTCGATAGCGCCTGTGGCGGAGCCGTTACAATCTGCGTCGGTCAAGACGGTCGCGTTAACATCAATTTCTAATGTCGTAGGCTCTTCAATCGTAAACGTTCCCTCATCCGTACAACCTTGCGCATCTGTAACCGTAACCGTGTAGGTGCCAGCAGTAAGACCACTCAGGTCTTCTGTTGTCGCACCAGTGTTCCACAGGTAAGTGTATGGTAAAGTACCGCCAGTGACTACCAAGTCAATGGAACCAGTCGCAGAACCGTTACAATCGGCGTCGGTAAGCACCGTAGCGTTAAGGTCGATCTCAAGCGTGGTAGGCTCTTCGATCGTGAACGTCGCTTGATCCGTACAACCTTGCGCATCCGTAACCGTGACGGTGTAGGTGCCAGCAGTCAGACCAATGAGGTCTTCCGTTGTCGCACCTGTGTTCCACAGGTAGGTGTATGGTAAAGTACCACCCGTGACTACCAAGTCGATAGCACCAGTGGCGGAGCCGTTACAATCTGCGTCGGTAAGTACCGTAGCGTTAAGGTCGATTTCTAAAGTCGTAGGTTCTTCAATCGTGAACGTTGCCTCATCCGTACAGCCTTGTGCATCCGTAACCGTAACCGTGTAAGTGCCAGCAGTCAGACCACTCAGGTCTTCCGTTGTCGCACCTGTGTTCCATAGGTAAGTGTATGGTAAAGTGCCGCCAGTGACTACCAAGTCGATAGCGCCTGTGGCGGAGCCGTTACAATCGGCGTCGGTCAAGACGGTTGCGTTAACATCGATTTCTAATGTCGTAGGTTCTTCAATCGTGAACGTTGCCTCATCCGTACAACCTTGTGCATCCGTAACCGTGACGGTGTACGTACCAGCAGTAAGACCACTCAGGTCTTCGGTCGTCGCGCCCGTGTTCCACAGGTAGGTGTATGGTAAAGTACCACCCGTTACTACCAAGTCGATAGCTCCTGTCGCTGCTCCATTACAATCTGCGTCGGTAAGTACCGTAGCGTTAAGGTCGATTTCTAAAGTCGTTGGCTCTTCAATCGTGAACGTTGCCTCATCCGTACAACCTTGTGCATCCGTAACCGTGACGATGTAGGTGCCAGCAGTAAGACCAGTGAGGTCTTCCGTTGTCGCACCCGTGTTCCACAAGTAAGTGTATGGCAAAGTACCGCCAGTTACTACCAGGTCGATAGCGCCTGTGGCGGAGCCGTTACAATCGGCGTCGGTCAAGACGGTTGCGTTAACATCGATTTCGAGCGTGGTCGGCTCTTCGATCGTGAACGTCGCTTCATCCGTACAACCTTGCGCATCTGTAACCGTAACCGTGTAGGTACCAGCAGTAAGACCACTCAGGTCTTCCGTTGTCGCACCAGTGTTCCACAGGTAAGTGTATGGTAAAGTACCGCCCGTTACTACCAAGTCGATAGCACCTGTGGCAGCTCCATTACAATCGGCGTCGGTCAAAACGGTCGCGTTAACATCGATTTCGAGCGTGGTCGGCTCTTCAATCGTGAACGTCGCTTCATCCGTACAACCTTGCGCATCCGTAACCGTGACGGTGTAGGTGCCAGCAGTCAGACCAATGAGGTCTTCCGTTGTCGCACCTGTGTTCCACAGGTAGGTGTATGGTAAAGTACCACCCGTGACTACCAAGTCGATAGCTCCAGTGGCGGAGCCGTTACAATCTGCGTCGGTAAGTACCGTAGCATTAAGGTCGATTTCTAAAGTCGTTGGCTCTTCAATCGTGAACGTTGCCTCATCCGTACAACCTTGTGCATCAGTAACCGTGACGGTGTAGGTGCCAGCAGTAAGACCAGTGAGGTCTTCGGTCGTCGCGCCCGTGTTCCACAGGTAAGTGTATGGTAAAGTGCCGCCAGTGACTACCAAGTCGATAGCGCCTGTGGCGGAGCCGTTACAATCGGCGTCGGTCAAGACGGTAGCGTTAACATCGATTTCGAGCGTGGTCGGCTCTTCGATCGTGAACGTCGCTTCATCCGTACAACCTTGTGCATCAGTAACGGTGACCGTATAGGTGCCCGCAGTAAGATCACTCAGGTCTTCTGTTGTCGCGCCCGTGTTCCACAGGTAAGTGTATGGTAAAGTGCCGCCCGTTACTACCAGGTCGATAGCGCCTGTGGCGGAGCCGTTACAATCTGCGTCGGTAAGTACCGTAGCGGTCAGATCGATCTCAAGCGTGGTAGGCTCTTCAATCGTGAACGTCGCTTCGTCCGTACAACCTTGCGCATCCGTAACCGTAACGGTGTACGTGCCAGCCGTCAGACCACTCAGGTCTTCGGTCGTCGCACCCGTGTTCCACAGGTAAGTGTATGGTAAAGTACCGCCCGTTACTACCAGGTCGATAGCGCCTGTGGCAGCTCCATTACAATCGGCGTCGGTCAAAACGGTCGCGTTAACATCGATTTCGAGCGTGGTCGGCTCTTCAATCGTGAACGTTGCCTCATCCGTACAACCTTGTGCATCCGTAACCGTGACAGTGTACGTACCAGCCGTCAGACCACTCAGGTCTTCGGTTGTCGCGCCCGTGTTCCATAGGTAAGTGTATGGTAAAGTACCGCCAGTGACTACCAGGTCGATAGCGCCTGTGGCGGAGCCGTTACAATCGGCGTCGGTCAAGACGGTAGCGTTAACATCGATTTCGAGCGTGGTCGGCTCTTCGATCGTGAACGTCGCTTCATCCGTACAACCTTGTGCATCAGTAACGGTGACCGTATAGGTGCCCGCAGTAAGATCACTCAGGTCTTCTGTTGTCGCGCCCGTGTTCCACAGGTAAGTGTATGGTAAAGTGCCGCCCGTTACTACCAAGTCGATAGCGCCTGTGGCAGATCCGTTACAATCTGCATCGGTAAGTACCGTAGCGTTAAGGTCGATCTCAAGCGTCGTAGGTTCTTCAATCGTGAACGTTGCCTCATCCGTACAGCCTTGTGCATCCGTAACCGTAACCGTGTAAGTGCCAGCAGTCAGACCACTCAGGTCTTCCGTTGTCGCACCTGTGTTCCATAGGTAAGTGTATGGTAAAGTGCCGCCAGTGACTACCAAGTCGATAGCGCCTGTGGCGGAGCCGTTACAATCGGCGTCGGTCAAGACGGTTGCGTTAACATCGATTTCTAAAGTCGTAGGCTCTTCAATCGTGAACGTCGCTTCATCCGTACAGCCTTGCGCATCCGTAACGGTGATCGTATAGGTGCCAGCAGTAAGACCACTCAGGTCTTCCGTTGTCGCGCCCGTGTTCCACAGGTAAGTGTATGGTAAAGTACCACCAGTGACTACCAAGTCGATAGCGCCTGTGGCAGAGCCATTACAATCGGCATCGGTCAAGACGGTCGCGTTAACATCAATTTCTAAAGTCGTTGGCTCTTCAATCGTGAACGTTGCCTCATCCGTACAACCTTGCGCGTCCGTAACCGTGACGGTATAGGTGCCAGCTGTAAGACCAATGAGGTCTTCGGTCGTAGCGCCCGTGTTCCACAAGTAAGTGTATGGTAAAGTACCACCAGTGACTACCAGATCGATAGCACCCGTGGCGGAGCCATTACAATCGGCGTCGGTGAGGACGGTTGCTGTAAGGTCGATCTCAAGCGTAGTCGGCTCTTCGATCGTGAACGTCGCTTCATCTGTACAACCTTGCGCATCTGTAACCGTGACGGTGTAGGTACCAGCAGTAAGACCACTTAGGTCTTCGGTCGTGGCACCCGTGTTCCACAAGTAAGTGTATGGTAAAGTACCACCCGTGACTACCAGATCGATAGCACCCGTGGCGGAGCCATTACAATCGGCGTCGGTGAGGACGGTTGCTGTAAGGTCGATCTCAAGCGTAGTCGGCTCTTCGATCGTGAACGTCGCTTCATCTGTACAACCTTGCGCATCTGTAACGGTGACGGTGTACGTACCAGCAGTAAGACCACTCAGGTCTTCGGTCGTGGCACCCGTGTTCCACAGGTAAGTGTATGGTAAAGTACCACCCGTGACTACCAAGTCGATAGCACCCGTGGCGGAGCCATTACAATCAGCATCGGTAAGCACCGTTGCATTAAGGTCGATTTCTAAAGTCGTAGGCTCTTCGATAGTGAAGGTCGCTTCATCCGTACAACCCTGCGCGTCCGTAACCGTGACCGTATAGGTGCCGGCAGCCAGACCAGTGAGGTCTTCGGTCGTTGCGCCCGTGTTCCAAAGGTAGGTGTATGGTAAAGTACCACCAGTTACTACCAAGTCGATAGCGCCTGTGGCAGAGCCATTACAATCGGCATCGGTAAGCACCGTTGCGTTAAGGTCGATCTCAAGCGTCGTTGGCTCTTCAATCGTGAACGTTGCTTCGTCCGTACAACCTTGTGCATCCGTAACCGTAACCGTGTACGTGCCGGCAGCCAGACCAGTGAGGTCTTCGGTCGTCGCACCCGTGTTCCACAGGTAAGTGTATGGTAAAGTACCACCTGTTACTACCAAGTCGATAGCGCCTGTGGCAGATCCATTACAATCGGCGTCGGTCAAGACGGTCGCTGTAAGGTCGATCTCAATCGTGGTCGGCTCTTCGATCGTGAACGTCGCTTCGTCCGTACAGTCTTGTGCATCTGTAACCGTAACCGTGTAAGTGCCAGCAGTCAGACCACTCAGGTCTTCGGTCGTTGCACCCGTGTTCCAAAGGTAAGTGTATGGTAAAGTACCGCCTGTCACTACCAAGTCGATAGATCCTGTGGCGGAGCCGTTACAATCTGCGTCCGTGAGAACGGTGGCAGTCAGGTCAATTTCTAAAGTCGTAGGCTCTTCGATCGTGAACGTCGCTTCGTCCGTACAACCTTGCGCATCCGTAACAGTGACGGTGTACGTGCCAGCGGTAAGACCAGTGAGGTCTTCGGTCGTCGCACCCGTGTTCCACAGATAAGTGTATGGTAAAGTACCACCAGTTACTACCAGGTCGATAGCGCCTGTGGCGGAGCCATTACAATCGGCGTCGGTCAAGACGGTAGCGTTAACATCGATTTCGAGCGTCGTCGGCTCTTCAATCGTGAACGTCGCTTCATCCGTACAGCCTTGCGCATCCGTAACCGTGACCGTGTAGGTGCCAGCAGTAAGACCAGTGAGGTCGTCGGTCGTCGCACCCGTGTTCCACAGGTAAGTGTATGGTGAAGTACCGCCAGTGACTACCAGATCGATAGCTCCTGTGGCAGAACCATTACAATCGGCATCGGTCAAGACGGTCGCGTTAACATCGATTTCTAAAGTCGTAGGTTCTTCAATCGTAAACGTTGCTTCATCCGTACAACCTTGCGCATCTGTAACCGTAACCGTGTAGGTACCAGCAGTAAGACCAGTGAGGTCTTCCGTTGTCGCGCCCGTGTTCCACAAGTAAGTGTATGGCAAAGTACCACCCGTGACTACCAGATCGATAGCGCCTGTCGCAGATCCATTACAATCGGCATCGGTCAAGACGGTTGCGTTAAGATCGATTTCGAGCGTGGTCGGCTCTTCAATCGTGAACGTCGCTTCATCCGTACAACCCTGCGCATCTGTAACGGTAACCGTGTAAGTGCCAGCGGTAAGACCAGTGAGGTCTTCCGTTGTCGCACCTGTGTTCCACAAGTAAGTGTATGGGGTCGTGCCACCTGTGACTACCAAGTCGATAGCTCCTGTCGCAGAACCATTACAATCGGCATCCGTCAAGACGGTCGCGTTAACATCGATTTCTAAAGTCGTTGGCTCTTCAATCGTGAACGTTGCTTCATCCGTACAACCTTGCGCATCTGTAACCATAACCGTATAGGTATCAGCCGTCAGACCACTCAGGTCTTCGGTCGTCGCACCCGTGTTCCACAGGTAAGTGTATGGTAAAGTACCACCCGTGACTACCAAGTCAATAGCGCCTGTGGCAGATCCATTACAATCGGCGTCGGTAAGTACCGTAGCGTTAAGGTCAATTTCTAAAGTCGTAGGCTCTTCAATCGTGAACGTCGCTTCATCCGTACAACCTTGCGCGTCCGTAACCGTGACGGTGTAGGTGCCAGCAGTAAGACCACTTAGGTCTTCGGTCGTCGCACCTGTGTTCCACAGGTAAGTGTATGGTAAAGTACCGCCAGTGACTACCAAGTCGATAGCTCCTGTGGCGGAGCCGTTACAATCTGCGTCGGTCAAGACGGTAGCGTTAACATCGATTTCGAGCGTCGTCGGCTCTTCAATCGTGAACGTTGCTTCATCCGTACAGCCTTGCGCATCCGTAACCGTGACCGTGTAGGTGCCAGCAGTAAGACCAGTGAGGTCGTCGGTCGTCGCACCCGTGTTCCACAGGTAAGTGTATGGTAAAGTACCGCCAGTGACTACCAAGTCGATAGCTCCTGTCGCTGCTCCATTACAATCTGCGTCGGTAAGTACCGTTGCGTTAAGGTCGATCTCAAGCGTAGTAGGCTCTTCGATCGTGAACGTTGCCTCATCCGTACAACCTTGCGCATCTGTAACCGTGACGGTGTAGGTGCCAGCAGTAAGACCACTTAGGTCGTCGGTCGTCGCACCTGTGTTCCACAGGTAAGTGTATGGTAAAGTACCGCCAGTGACTACCAAGTCGATAGCGCCTGTGGCAGATCCGTTACAATCGGCGTCCGTGAGGACGGTGCCAGTCAGATCGATTTCGAGCGTCGTTGGCTCTTCGATCGTGAACGTCGCTTCATCCGTACAACCTTGCGCATCCGTAACCGTGACGGTGTAGGTGCCAGCAGTAAGACCGATCAGGTCTTCGGTTGTCGCACCCGTGTTCCACAGGTAAGTGTATGGTAAAGTACCGCCAGTGACTACCAAGTCGATAGCACCTGTCGCTGATCCGTTACAATCGGCGTCGGTCAAGACGGTCGCGTTAACATCAATTTCTAAAGTCGTAGGCTCTTCAATCGTGAACGTCGCCTCATCCGTACAACCTTGCGCATCCGTAACCGTGACCGTGTACGTGCCAACAGCCAGACCACTCAGGTCTTCCGTTGTCGCACCTGTGTTCCACAGGTAAGTGTATGGTAAAGTACCGCCAGTGACTACCAGGTCGATGGAACCAGTCGCAGAACCGTTACAATCCGCATCGGTAAGCACAGTTGCAGTCAGGTCAATTTCCAGCGTGGTCGGCTCTTCAATCGTGAACGTTGCTTCATCCGTACAACCTTGCGCATCCGTAACCGTGACCGTGTAGGTACCAGCAGTAAGACCGATCAGGTCTTCGGTCGTGGCACCCGTGTTCCACAGGTAAGTGTATGGTAAAGTACCACCAGTGACTACCAAGTCGATAGCGCCTGTGGCAGCTCCATTACAATCGGCGTCGGTAAGTACCGTTGCGTTAAGGTCGATCTCAAGCGTGGTCGGCTCTTCGATCGTGAACGTCGCTTCGTCAGTACAACCTTGCGCATCCGTAACGGTGACCGTGTAGGTACCAGCCGTCAGACCACTAAGGTCTTCGGTCGTCGCACCCGTGTTCCATAGGTAAGTGTATGGTGAAGTACCACCCGTTACTACCAAGTCGATAGCGCCTGTGGCGGAGCCATTACAATCGGCGTCGGTAAGCACCGTTGCGTTAAGGTCGATCTCGAGCGTCGTCGGCTCTTCAATCGTGAACGTCGCTTCATCCGTACAGCCTTGCGCATCCGTAACCGTGACCGTGTAGGTACCAGCAGCCAGACCACTCAGGTCTTCCGTTGTCGCACCCGTGTTCCACAGGTAAGTGTATGGTAAAGTACCACCCGTTACTACCAAGTCGATAGCGCCTGTCGCTGCTCCATTACAATCGGCGTCCGTAAGCACCGTAGCGTTAAGGTCGATTTCTAATGTCGTAGGCTCTTCAATTGTGAATGTTGCTTCATCCGTACAACCTTGCGCATCCGTAACCGTGACCGTGTAGGTGCCAGCATTAAGACCACTCAGGTCTTCTGTTGTCGCACCCGTGTTCCACAAGTAAGTGTATGGCAAAGTACCGCCAGTTACTACCAGGTCGATAGCGCCTGTGGCTGATCCGTTACAATCGGCGTCGGTAAGTACCGTTGCGTTAAGGTCGATTTCTAATGTTGTAGGTTCTTCAATGGTGAAGCTCGCTGTATCGCTACAGCCTTGCGCGTCCGTCACCACTACCGTGTAAGTACCCGCAACCAGGTTGCTGATATCTTCCGTTGAGGCGGTGAAGCCG
The DNA here is from genome assembly GCF_040784935.1 of Lewinella sp. LCG006. Taxonomy (GTDB): domain Bacteria; phylum Bacteroidota; class Bacteroidia; order Chitinophagales; family Saprospiraceae; genus Lewinella. Next base: position 1,535,074 of record NZ_CP160680.1, read on the forward strand.
TTGGGGCCAGTCCAGGCGTAGGTGTAATCTGGGGTACCACCGCTAACGCTTAGGTCTATCGATCCCGTCGCTGATCCGTTACAATCAGCATCTTCTGTCGTCGTGCCTGCTACATCGATTACCAAAGTCGTTGGTTCATCGATCGTGAAGCTGGCCGTATCGCTACAGCCATTGGCGTCGGTTACGATTACGGTGTAGGTACCAGCCTGCAGGCCAGTTAGGTCTTCCGTAGAAGCCGTAAAGCTGTTCGGGCCGGTCCAAGCGTAAGTGAGGGGTGCAGTACCATCATTTACGGTCAAGTCAATCTCACCGGTTGAGGCACCATTACAATCGGCTGGGGTTACCGTTGTACCAGCGGTTATTACGGGGCCAGGCTCGTCCTGGATGGTCGCGTCTGGCAGGTCAACTGGACAGTCGCCGCCATTGCCATCCCAGTTGCTCCAAAGATCGTAAGTGCCTGGTGCAAGTCCTGTGATAGTAAAGCTACCTGCATCATCAGGGCTACTGTAGGGATAAGTAAGGCCGCCATCAATGCTAAAACGGATTATCGTGCGTACAGGTGTATCAGGGAAATTGAAGGTTATAGTCCCATTAATATCACCACAAGTTGCGTTTCCTTCAACAATACTAGTGATGACAGGTATTGCCTCTACATTTACGGTAGCTGTCGTTTCACCCGTACAGGTGGTAACGCCTCCATCAGCGCTGGTATAGGTGCTTGTTACGGTCACGTTATAATTAGTAGTTACTACTGGTGATACCGCAATAGATGCTGTCGTTTGGCCAGTGTTCCACAAGTAGGTATAACTGCCATTTCCTGCACCAGGAACAGCAACAAGCGTAGCCGTTTCACCGGCACAGATCGTTTGATCCTCAACTGTCACCGTTGGGTTTGGAGCGACCTCGACCATTACAACGTCACGTTCTCTACAACCGTTGACATCCGTTACTCTAACGAAGAAATTGTTAACCTGACCACTAATAAGTTCTCCAGGTCCTACCGTCAATGATGTTGTCGTTGACAAAATTGTTCCTGGAGCCGTCGCATTCCACCATTGGTAAGTAAACGGAGGCGTACCAAAGAAGACATTTTCAACAATCAGGGTCGTTGATTCGCCTTCACAAATCGTAAGGTCATCGCTCACATCCGGTACGGGTAATGGATTAACGGTAACAGTTCCTGTCGCAGTCCCTGTACATCCATCTGCATCGGTCACCGTCACCGTGTAGGTGTTGGTAGCAAATACCTCTTCGATCACAATCGAAGACGAGGTTTCTCCAGTACTCCACAAATAGGTGTAAGGTGGTGTACCACTGCTGACGACTGCTACCAATGTTGCATCTTCATCTGCACAAAGCGTTACATCATTAACCGTTACCACTGGGACTGGGTCTGCAATAATAGTGATGGTAGTAGTCGCTGTACAGTTATTCGCATCGGTAACTGTTACGGTATAGGTCCCTGGTGCTAAATTGGTACGATCTTCTGTCGTTCCTCCATCGTTCCAGGCATAAGTATAAGGATTTGTACCACCGCTGGCCGTCACGTCAATCGTACCGTTGGCCATAGCACAAGTTTCATCCGTTTTCGTAGCACTCACCTCAAGGTTGGTTGGCTCCGTAACCTCAAAGCTAGCGGTGTCTTCACAATCGTTCGCATCCGTTACGATTACCGTATAGCTGCCAGCTGCCAGGCCAGAAATATCTTCCGTACTAGCGGTGAAGCCATTAGGTCCCGTCCAAGCATAAGTGTAAGCGGGCGTACCACCGCCAACACTCAAGTCGACAGCACCTACGGCTGTGCCAATACAGGTAGTATTTGTAACCGTGCTACCATCAAGGTCAATCACCAGCGGAGTAGGTTCATTTATGGTAAAGGATTGTGTAGCAGAACAACCACCATCATCACTTACGGTTACGGTATAAGTTCCAGCAGAAAGCCCGGATCGATCAGCAGGGTCGTTGGTACCCGCAAGGTCACTCCAGTTGTAGATATAATTACCGGTGCCTCCGTCTACCATCAACTTAATGCTTCCGGTGGCGGCTCCATTACAATCAGCATCTGCTGACGTAGAACCTGTCAATACGATAGGATCAGCAATCTCAATATTAACGTAAGCCGTATCGGTACAACCAGAATTGGCAAAGACAATTACTTGATAATTACCGGCAGTATTCGCTGTAAAAGTCGCTGATTCCGTAAAGGAAAACGCATTGTTTACATCGTTCAATGGCGACCAGATGTACCCTGCAATGCCGTCTCCGGGATTGGCAGGAGCTACGGTTCCGGTTGGGTTACCCATCAGCGTCACTTGGGTGCCTGCACAAACTAACAGGTCATCCCCTGCATCAGCAATGGGGTTCAAATCAGGATCAACAACTACCGTCATTTCATCGCTACGGGTACAGTTATTGAGTGTAACCGTCATGGTGTAGGTCGTCGTTACCAGCGGGCTGGCAACTGGCTGCGCGGCAGTGGTGCTCGTCAGTGTTCCATTATTAGGACTCCAAGAATAGGTAGCACCAATAGGAGCTGATTGCCCCTGAGGAAGGCCAATCTGGATACTTCCACCCTGACAGATCACTTTATCAACACCAGCATCGGCAAAAACTGCTCCGGAGATATTGACATCTTTGGTATAAACACGGGTACAAGCTCCACGGGTTACCGTCAAGGTGACGGTGTACACACCAGGCGTATTCCCCCAGCTCGTAGTGAAGGTTTCTCCTGTGCCAGTGGCTGGCGTTGCGGGTCCAGTAGCTGTCCAGCTGTAAGTGGCTCCCGCTACGGGGGTTGCTGTGTACGTTGTAGGTTCTTCAGCGCAGAGGTTACCCAAGCCTGTGATCCCTGAAGTAAAGGCTGGATCTACAGTAATGGTTACTTCATCAGTAGCTGTACAATTTCTCGTATCCGTTACCGTCGCAGTGTAAGTCTGAGTAGTGTTAGCGGTCACGGTTACGTTATTCCCCGTAAGGTTGCCGGGCATCCAAACGACGGACAAAGTTCCTGTTCCTCCGCTAGTAACAGCGGTAAGCGTAACCATGTCCCCTTCACAAACCGTAGCATCAGCATTGACACTAATCGTAGGTGCGGACAATTCATTGACAGTAACTACGGTTTCTTCCGAACAGCCATTAGCGTCTTCCACCATCACAGTGTAATCGCCAGCGGCCAAGCCCGTAACAGTACCGGTATTTCCTACATCAGGCAACCAAGTAAAGGTTAGCGGTGCCGTTGCCTGCGTAACATTGACCGTGATTGCACCATTGTTTTGCCCACAGGCAGCATCGGTTACTACTGCGTTTAATTCTGGTACTGAATTTACTGTCACAACTACTTCATCGGTATTGCTACAGCCCAATTCATCGGTACCCGTAACGGTGTAAGTGGTGGTAGTAATTGGAGCAACCACCACGTTATCGCCCGTCAGTGGCCCTGGCGTCCAAACGTAGGAGATAGCACCAGTGCCTCCGGTAGAGGAAACCGTAAGTGTTGCGTTATCACCAATGCAAATCGCCTGATCGGCACTGGCCGTAATGGTAGGTGGCACAGCTGCGTTCAACACCGTAGGTGCGCTATCCGTAACCATACAGCGGTTACCTTCGTAGCTTACTTCAAGATTGTAGCTGCCGGCACCAAGTCCAGTGAAGACATTGCTGGTTTGCCAAATACCTCCATTGATGCGGTACTGCAAATTATAAGTATCGCTATTATCGGCAGCAATAATCGTAATGCTACCATTATCATTGCCATCACAAGCCGTAGGATCTACGGTAATGACGTCGGTAATTTCGGGATCTTCTACAACATTGATGGTCACACTGGCAACGCCTGAACAACCACCTGCACTGGTAACAGTTACGTTGTAGATGGTTGTTACGATTGGCAATACATCAACTTCAGCAGTGGTAGCATTGCCTGCGTTGGCGTCCCACTGATAGGTTCCGCCACCAGAAGCAACGAGGGTAATCAACTCTCCTGCTCCTGAGCAAATCTCCGTAGAAGCAGCAATCACAATGGGCTCGGGTGCTTCCGTTACCGTAACCGAAACATCATCCGTACAGCCATTCACATCCGTTACTGTCACGGAGAACGTTTGTACCGTTTGCGGGTTCACGGTGATGCTTTGTGTAGTCTCCGTTGTGCTCCACAGATAAGATCCGCCAGCACCAGCGCCAGCAGCGGTAAGTACAGTTACTTCTTTTTCACAAACCAGCGGATTGCCCACTAAACTGGCAACAGGATTGTTGTGTACGATTACTTGTACACTACTTACCGACGTACAGCCATTGCCATCGGTTACCGTCACATCGTAGGTAGAAGTTCCGGTTGGTGCAACGGTAATTGAAGGTGTGGTTTCGGTTGTGCTCCATACGTAGGAGGTACCTCCGCTAGCGGTAATGGTTGTAGATTCTCCTCGACAGATTTCCGTATCACCAGAGAAGGTAACAACAGGTAATGGATTGACATTGACGGTGACCTGATCGGAGTTCATCACATCAAATTGGTACGTTTCCGCACCGTTGGTTGGATCAACATACCAGAGTTCCGCCTCATCCATGGCGATATTCGTCGTAGTCGTATTGTAAATCACAGAATACTCCCAAACAAACTCTTCATCGGAGATGCCGTCGTTGTTATTGTCGATAAAGTCGATGTAGCCGTTGCCGTTGAGGTCACTGGCAGCGACGAAGTAGGCATCACCAGGCATCAACATACCAGGGAGGTTGGTGTCCTCCACACTGATTTGACGTAACTGGAAGCCATCGGTCGCACCCAATAGACGAACGGTAAGGGTAAAGTTGACCTCCTCTCCTGCACAAATTTCGGTGCGGTCGGCTACTTTCTCTACATTGATAAACGCCCCAGTGTAATTGGATGGATCCGTGTCTGTAATTGTGCCACCCAAAGGATTATCCGCCGTAACAGTAGCCAGGTTCGAGTAAGTACCCAAGCCCGCAATACCCGTTTGGGTAAACGTTTGAGAAGCACCAGCAGCCAGTGTACCAATGGTAGCAATTAGCCCTTCCTGGTCGTCATTGACCACTACATTCGTAAGGTCTACCGATCCGGTATTGGTGACCACATAGGTCCAAGTGACGCTTGGAGGTGCTGTTGGGTTAACCAACATGACTACACCCGGTAGTGCGTCCGCATCAACACCATTGGTTGCTTTTTCGACCAGGATACCCGCCGTCTGATTGATAAGAAGGATGACTTCATCTTGATCGTCTTCTGAGAGGATATCATTGCCCGGTGTAGAATCAATATCACCACCATTATCTGTGGTAATTTCAGCACCATTAGTAAGGCTAGTCCCTTGGAAGTTATTGTTAATTGTCGTTTGTACAATAAAGGTCACCGAAGCCAGAGGATCTAAGCTTGGGATCGTGTAGGTACCATTGCCATTACTGACAACATTGGTACCATTTGCATCAAAACCAACAATGGTTAACCCAGCAGGCAGGTAGTCGGTGATTTCCGTCCCCTGAGCCGTGATGCTTCCTTCGTTGGTGACGGTGATAGCGAAATCTACCTGGCTGCCCTGGCTATATGGGCCAGGTGTGCTACCGTTGATAGCGATGTCCAAGGCCAAGTCAAACTGGGTAAGTCCGGCATCAATGGTGATGTCTCCTTTACCACTGTCTAAAGTTAAGGTGCCTGTTTTACCAGTTACAGGGTCAGCATTGCTGTCCGTGATGTTGTCTCCGCCAGTGAACTGAGAAGTGAAGGAATAGCCTGTTGGCAAAATGAATTCTACTTCGTAGTCACCAGGTTCTAGATCATAGAATCCGTAGTTGCCGTTTCCATCGGTAGTGGTAGTACCGACAAGCTCTGGAACATTGTTGTAAAGATTCACCGTTACACCTTGTACGCCTGGTTCACCTGCATCCAATTGACCGTTTCCGTTAAGGTCTTTGAAGACCAGGTCGCCCAGGTGAGTAAACAAGCGGTAAAGACCTGCGTCAATGTTGTTGTTGGTTTCACCTGGTGCTAAGGTAAATGGATCGGTGATGCCGGTAAAGAGATTGGCATCACTGTCTACGGTATCGTCATTACCAAGATTAGGCAATACCCGGATGTAACCCAATGGCCGATCGAAGGCAACTTTATAGATTGCACTTGGCAGGTTGGTAAACTCATAATAACCGCTCGCATTGGTGCTGGTCGTTGCCAGAACGTTATTGTTCTCGTCTAACAATTCTACGCTGATTCCTTCAATCCCTAATTCGCCGCTATTCTGAATACCATTGGCATTGTCATCTTCCCAAACAAAATTTCCGATGACACCACAGTCTAAAATCGACACACTAACCGTAGCAGTATCCGTACAGCCCGTCGTAGCAGTAACGATCAGTTCAAAGGTTTCATCCACGTTTGCGGTAAGCGTTGGATTCGCCAAAGTAGCATCATCCAAACCAGTAGCTGGCGACCAACTGTAGCTCGCAATACCCGTGCCTGGCTCGGCTGGCGGAGGGGTGCCCGAAGGAGAACCACCCAGCACCACTTGCTCACCTGGACAAGTCGATATATCTGCCCCGGCATTGGCAATAGGATTTTTATTTACATCAACAAATACGCGTACTTGCTGCGTACGTACACAGCCATTCTGTTCCACCGTAAGGGTGTAAGTAAAATCAAAAGGAGGGTTGGCGGTTGTCTGTGGATCACGGTTGTTTTCCAGGAACAGGTTAGGCGACCAGATGTACTGAGCACCCACTGGGCCCGCTTCGCCTTCTGGCAAACCAATGGTGGCCTCACCGCCCTGGCACATGGTCTGGTCGGCACCACCAGCAGCAAATACAGCTTGGGTGATTTCAATATTGTGTACATAAGTTTCTGTACACAAACCACGGCTTACGACCAAGGTTGCGGTATAGCTTCCAGGAGTAGCGTATGAGACCGTTACATTGCTTTCGGTTGAAGAAGTAGGTGTAGCCGAACCGCTAAAGGTCCAGCTGTAAGTAGCACCTGCGATGGCCGGAGCTGCACTAAACAGTACGCCTTCTTCTGCACAAATGCTAGCAGGTGCATTGATACCGGAAACAAATGCTGGATCAACATTGATCGTCATTTGATCGGTAGCAGTACAGCCGTTGGCATCGGTAGCCGTGACGGTGTAAGTCGTCGTACTCGTAGGAGATACTGTAAGGTTATTTCCTGACAAGTTACCGGGCATCCAGGTCAAGGTAACAGGAGCGGTACCACCCGTAGTCGTTGCGCTAAGCGTAGCACTACTGCCTTCACAAATCGTCTGGTCAGCTGCTGCTACAACCGTAGGAGCGGCCTGGTTTTCAATGGCTATACTGGCCGTACCAAAACAGCCATTGGCATCCGTGACGGTCACATGGTAGGTTCCTACTGCGAGGTTAGTCGCGGTAGCTGTTGTGCTCACGTTGGGTGACCAGGTGTATTGGTAAGTTGCTTGACCGCCGCTTACGCTTACGTTGATGGTACCATTGTTTTGTCCACAAGTAGCATCCGTTTTGCTGAGGCTGGCTACCGGGTTTTCGTTGACCGTAACCGTAACCGAAGCGGTGGAGGTACAACCCAATTCGTCTTCTACCGTAGCGACAAAAGTAGTTGTCACCGCAGGCATTACCGTAATGCTGGCTCCCGTTTGGTTACCAGGCATCCAGCTGTAAATAAGGTTACCAGTACCACCGCTGCCAGTAGCAGTAAGGGTGGTGCTGTTGCCAACACAGATAGCTACATCAGGACTAACATTGATCGCGGGAGGAACAACGGGGTTAAGGGTAACGGTAGTTGGGCCCACCATACAACGTGCACCAGTGTAGCTTACTTCTACATTGTAAGTACCTGCTCCCAAACCGGAGAAAATATTACTTGCTTGCCAAGTACCTCCGTTGATGCGGTATTCAAGGCTGGCACTTGCGCCACTTGCGTTGACGGTGAGGCTGCCGTTTTCGGTACCGTTACAAGAGGTAGGTTGTACGAGGTCAACACTGGTAATGGCAGGTAATTCCAAAACAGTGATCGTCACATTTGCTACGGCCGTACAGCCCAGGCTGTTGGTTACCGTAACAAAATATTGAGTTGTCGTAGCAGGCGTTACGTCTACGCTAGCGGTAGTTGCGTTTCCTGCACTGGCGTCCCACTGGTAACTCACTCCGCCGCTGGCGGTAAGAGTGGTGGTTTGGCCTTCACATAATTCTAGCGAGGCAGCAATCGCGGTAGGCGTTGGTGCAGCATTTACGGTGACGGCAGTTTGATCGGTACAGCCATTGACATCGGTGATACTTACCGTAAACGTTTCAATGGAAGTGGGCGTCACTGTGATCGCAGCGGTACTAGCGCCTGTGCTCCAGGCGTAAGTTCCGCCAGCACCCGCGCCATCCGCCGTAAGGGTAGTCGTGGTATTCTGACAAACGATGGGGTCGCCAATGATGCTGGCAACAGGATTGTTATTGACAATTACTGTTACAGAAGCCGTATTGACACAGCTGTTGCCATCGGTGACAGTCACCGTATAAGTCGTGGTGGTTGCTGGATTAACGTTGATGGTTGCGGTGGTCGCATTGTTGCTCCAGGCGTAGTTAGTGCCACCAGTGGCGGTCAGAGCGGTCGTCTCTCCCTGACAAATTTCGGTGTCTCCGGTAAAGGTAATTACGGGAAGATCATTCACTACAACCTCTACCTGGTCGGTAGCCACACAACCATTTTGGTCGGTAGCGGTGACGGTATATGTGGTCGTGACAGTAGGGCTTACATTAACGGTTATTCCCGTCAAGGAGCCGGGCGACCAGCTGTAGGTGATCGTGCCTGTGCCACCTGTCCCTACGGCTGTAAGGTTGGTGCTTTCATTCAGACAGATCACTTTGTCTGTACCTGCACTCACCGTTGGGGCGGCCTGATTGGCAACGTTTACGGTAAGGATATAAGTACAAGAAAGTGCATCAGTAACCGTAAGCTCGTAGCTACCCGCCATAAGTCCGGTACGATCTTCTGGATCATTTGTTCCTGACAAATCGGCCCAATCATAGGTATAAGGTGCCGTGCCGCCAGTGACGGTTACATCAGCAGTACCGTTGGCCGCACCACAAGTAGCATCAGCCGAAGTATAAGTAGCTACCAGTTGTGCTGGCTCCGTGATAGTTCGCGTAAGGGTTGCAGTACAGTTATTGGCATCCGTCACCGTCACCGTGTAGCTACCGGCAGCTAGGTCGCTGATATCTTCGGTGGTAGCACTGTTGGTCCAGGCGTAGGCATAAGGCTCGGTACCACCAGTAACAGAGAGGTCAATCGCGCCGTTGGTACCCGCGTTACAGCTTACCTCCGTCGTGGTTGCCGTAGCTGCAAGTACAAGGGGCTGAGCGATGGTTTCGGTAAGGGAAACGGAATTACCATTGGCATCCGTTACGATGACGGTATAGGTACCAGCAGCCAAGTTGGTACGGTTCTGAGGGTCATTGGTTCCCGGCAAGTCTTGCCAGTCAAACGTGTATGGTGCCAAACCGTTGCTTACCGCAATAGTAAGTGCGCCGGTGCTATTACCAAAACAATCAACATCTAATAAATTGGTCGTCACTACGGCCAATGTGCTGTAGAAACCAGCATCTACATGATCGTTTTGCTGGCCGGCAGTGATGGTGATTGTGGCCGTTTGTCCGTTCGTTACACTGGCATCACTATCGGTTGCTTCTACCCCACCCTGATTGATCGGACTTGGTGTATATCCCGCTGGTGTGATGAACTCAATAATGTAATCGGCAGGGAATAAATCAGTAAACGTGTACGCACCGTTGCCGGCGGTAGTTGTCGTGGCTATTTGGTTACCTGCATCATCAAGGAGGTTGACGGTAGCACCATTTATGCCGGTTTCTCCGTTGTTTTGGATACCATCCTGGTTGGTATCATTCCAAACAAAATCACCAATGCTTCCGCAATCAATGACGGTCACGGCTACCGTAGCGGTATCAGTACAACCCGTCGTTGCAAATACGACCACTTCATAAGTGTCGCTTTGTGTTACTGTAACATTGGGGTTTGCTCCGTAAGGATTGTCCAGACCAGCAGCGGGGGTCCATACATATCCTGCAATAGCCGTTCCTGGCTCCGCTGGTGGAGGCGTACCCGTTGGCGAACCACCCAGGGTAATTGCTGTACCAGCACATACTTCGATGGCAGCACCCGCATTGGCAATAGGATTCTTGTTAACGTCCACAAATACTTTCACCTGATCGGTACGCACACAACCATTTTGTTCTACTGTAAGGGTATAAGTAAAGTCAAATGGAGGGTTAGCAATGACTTGAGGCGTACCATTATTGCTTAAGAACAAATTGGGTGTCCAGGTGTAAGTTGCGCCCAAGGGGCCTGCTTGTCCTTCAGGTAAACCAATATTGGCACTACCGCCCTGACAAACCGTTTGGTCATCTCCCGCGGCAGCAAATACGGCTTGCGTAATATTTATATCATGGGTATAAGTTTCGGTACATTCTCCGCGAGTCACCACCAAGGTTGCGGTGTAAACACCAGGCGTATTTCCATAACTTACAGTTACACTGCTGGCGGAAGAAGAAGACGGCGTGGCTGGTCCTGAGAACGTCCAAGCGTAAGTAGCACCAGCAATTGCAGGATTCGCTACGTACAACACCCCTTCTTGTGCACAAATCGTTGAAGGTGCAGAAATACCGGAAACTATCGCCGGATCAACCGTAATCACCACCTGATCGGTAGCAGTACAGCCATTGGCGTCGGTAGCTGTGACGGTATAGGTTGTTGTCGCCGTTGGGTTCACCACTACATTGTTTCCACTGAGGTTGCCGGGCATCCACGTCAGGGATACCGGAGCAGTTCCTCCGACAACGGTGGCGCTTAAAGTCACGGGGCTACCTTCACAAATCGTCTGATCATCAACAGCTACTACGCTTGGCGCAGAAAGGTTATTGACGCTAATGCTCGCATTGCCTACGCAGCCATTGGCATCGGTGACGGTGACATTGTATACACCCACGGCCAGGTTTGAGGCACTGGCAGTAGTACTTACATTGGGTGACCAAGTGTATTGGTAGTTGGCTTCACCTCCTGTTACACTTACGGTAACGGTACCATTATTTTGGCCACAAGTAGCATCCGTTTTAGTGAGGCTAACGAGGGGGTTATCATTCACGGTAATCGTCACTGCATCGGTAGAGGTACAACCCAATTCGTCGATTACGGTAACGGTATAAATAGTCGTTGCCGTTGGCGTTACACTAACGGTTGCTCCACTCAGAGCGCCTGGCTCCCAGGTGTAGGTCAGGTTGCCCGTACCGCCACTGCTTATTGCCGACAAGGTGGTACTCGTACCAAAACAAATTTCCGTATCGCTACCTGCATTGATACTAGGAGGAGTTGCCTGGTTTAAAACAACGGTAGTTGGTGCTACCAAACAACGGCCACCGACGTAGCTTACTTCTACATTGTAGGTGCCTGCTCCCAGGCCTGCAAATAAATTACCCGCTTGCCAGGTTCCACCATTGATACGGTATTGCAAATCATCATCAGCACCCGTAGCATTGACGGTAATGCTGCCATTATCCGTACCATTACAAGAAGTTGGTTGAACCAAATCAACACTTACTATTTCTGGTAATTCCAGCACGACGATGGTCACATCAGCGATGGCCGTACAACCGAGATTATTGGTGACGGTTACAAAGTATTGGGTGGTCGCAGCGGGTGTTACCACTACACTGGCATTTGTTGAGTTGCCCGCATTGGCATCCCACTGGTAGCTTGCACCACCACTGGCAGACAATGTTGTTGACTGCCCAGCACAAAGTTCTACGGAAGCAGCAATTGCTACTGGATCGGGTGCTGCACTTACCGTTACCGCAGCTACATCTGTACAGCCATTGGCATTGGTAGCAGTAACACTATAGGTCTCAATTTGAGTAGGTGTAATGGTGATCGAAGCCGTCGTTGCACCCGTACTCCATAAATAAGAGCCACCCGCTCCAGCTCCTGCAGCCGTGAGGGTAGTCGTTTGATGCTGACACACGATTGGATCACCAACGATGGTAGCAGTAGGATTAGGATAAACGATGATCTCCTGATCCAAGCTAGCACTACAGTTATTGGCATTCGTTACCGTAACGGTGTAAGTGCTGGTATTTGCTGGGTTAACGGTGACGCTAGCCGTGGTAGCACCATTGCTCCACAAGTAGCTCGTGCCGCCAGTGGCCGTTAATGTGGTGCTTTCGCCCTGGCAGATCTCCAAGTCACCTGTGATAGCTGGGGTCGGTAGGGGGGTGACATTGACGCGCATCTGATCGGTACGTACACAACCGTTTTCACTTACCGTAAGGGTATAGTTGAAGGTGAACGGTGCACTAGACGTGGGCTGCGCAATGTTCGTATTGTTCAAGAAGGTGCTTGGTGACCAGCTGTAGCTTGCCCCACTTGGGCCACCCTGACCAGCAGGTAAGCCGATTTGTACCGTCTGACCAGCACAAATGGTTTTATCAGGACCCGCATCCGCAAAGACCGGAGCCGTAATCGTGATGTTGTGCGTGTAAGTTGCTACACAAGTGCCACGGCTTACCGTCAAGGTAGCCGTATACGTACCTGCGCTGGCGAAGCTTACTGTTTCGCTCGCGTTGGTTGAGCTCGCAGGTGTAGCTGGGCCGCTGAAGCTCCAGGCATAAGTAGCACCAGCTACCGCTGGGTTGGCTACAAACAATACGCCTTCCTGCGCACACACACTCGCTACCGCATCAATACCAGAAACAAATGCAGGATCAACCGTGATCGTTACCTGATCGGTAGAAGTACAGCCGTTGGCATCGGTTGCCGTGACGGTGTAAGTAGTCGTCGTGGTTGGGGATACGCTTACGCTAGCGCCGCTGAGGTTGCCGGGCATCCAGGTGTAGGTGACTGTGCCAGTGCCGCCGGTTGAGGTAGCGCTGATGGTCGTGCTCGCTCCTTCACAGATTGTGGTCGTGCCACTGGCCGTAACCGATGGCCCCGTCAGGTTATCAATAGAGATGCTGGCGGTACCAATACAACCGTTAGCATCCGTGACGGTGACGTTGTAAGTACCCGTAGCTAAGCCAGTAGCACTGGCCGTTGTGCTTACGTTGGGTGACCAGGTGTATTGGTAAGCAGCATTTCCGCCACTTACACTTACGTTGATCGTACCATTGTCTTGTCCACAAGTAGCATCCGTCTTCGTGAGGCTGGCTACTGGGTTTTCGTTGACCGTGATCGTTACTTGATCCGTAGAGGTACAGCCCAGTTCGTCTTCAACGGTGACCATATAAGTGGTGGTGACCGTTGGGGATACACTCACGCTGGCACCGCTCAGGTTGCCGGGCATCCAGGTGTAAGTCAGGCTACCCGTGCCGCCGCTGCCGTTGGCCGTCAGTGTGGTGCTGCTGCCAACACAGATCGCTGCGTCATTGCTCGAAGCTACTACGTTCGGCGGCGTCACAGCGTTGAGGGTCACAGTGCTTGGGCCTACCAAACAACGACCACCCGTATAGCTTACTTCTACATTGTAAGTGCCTGCGCCCAAACCTGTAAAGACATTGCTCGCTTGCCAGCTGCCGCCGTTGATGCGGTATTGTAGTACCGCAGATGGCCCCGTAGCCGTGACGGTGATCGTGCCATTTTCGGTGCCGTTACAAGAGGTCGGTTGAACAACCGCTACATCAGTGATGACGGGTTGCTCTAAAACAGTGATCGTGATGCTGGCCTCGTTGGCACAACCTGATGCGTTGGTCACGGTTACATTATAAGTCGTAGTAGCCAAAGGCGTAACCGTAATGGCCGCCGTCGTAGCATTGCTGGCATTGCTGCCCCACTGGTAGGTAGTTCCTCCGCTGGCGGTCAGTGTTGTTGATTCTCCTGCACAAAGTTCGATCGAAGCGGCTACCACTGTTGGCGTGGGGGCTTCGTTGACGGTGATGCTTGTTTCATCGGTACAGCCGTTGCTGTTGGTTACCGTTACCGTATATGTTTCGATACCCGTTGGGGTAACGGTGATTGTTGCTGTTGTTGCGCCCGTACTCCAGGCGTAAGATCCACCTGCTCCGGCGCCGGTGGCCGTAAGCGTGGTGCTTTGTCCGTTACACACCAGTGGGTTCCCGCTAAGGGCAGCTACTGGGTTGTTGTTGACCACTACCGTGGCACTGCTCGTGGCGCTACAGTTGTTAGCATTCGTTACCGTAACGGTGTAAGTGCTGGTATTTGCCGGGTTAACCGTGACGCTAGCCGTAGTAGCGCCGTTGCTCCACAAGTAGCTGGTGCCGCCAGTGGCCGTTAGTGTGGTGCTTTCGCCCTGGCAGATCTCCAAGTCGCCTGTGATGGCTGGGGTGGGTAGTGGATTCACAGTCACCGTCACCTGGTCCGTAGAGGTACAACCGTTTTCGTCGGTAGCAGTGACCGTGTAGGTAGTGGTCTCCGTTGGAGATACACTTACGCTGGCGCCGCTTAGGTTTACGGGCATCCAGGTGTAAGTAACTGTACCTGTACCGCCGTTAGAAGTAGCGCTGATGGTAGCGTTGCCTCCTTCACAGATGGCTGGAGTGCCGCTGACGTTTACCGATGGGCCCGTCAGGTTAGCAATAGAAATACTGGCGGTGCCGGTACAACCGTTGGCATCCGTAACCGTGATATTGTACACGCCATTTGCCAAGCCGGTAGCGCTAGCTGTGCTGCTCACATTTGGTGACCAGGAGTAAGTATAATCACTTTGTCCACCGCTTACGCTGGTAGAAATCGTTCCGTTATCTTGTCCGCAAGTAGCATCCGTTTTGGTAAAATCTATTATTATTTCTGTAAGTTCAACCTCAATATCTACCGAGGCAAAACAACCATTATGGGTGACGCTAGCCGTGTATGTTCCTACTTTGCTAGCATCTATTATACCAAGTATGGCATTATTACCAGTAGCCGTAAATCCATTAGGGCCTGTCCATTGGGCAGAATAATTATCGGGTGCTATACTTAGGGTCAAATTTTCTCCTTCACAAACGGTAACCGCACAGTCAGATTCTGGGCCCCAACCATTATAATCACTTTCACATTCTAATACCAAAGGAAGAACAACTACATTAAAAGAAACGGTTGCCACACATCCGTTAGATGTGGTATATTCTAAGGTATAAATACCAGCTTGGTCTTCTCTTATATTATCAACAAAAGGTTCAGCAGTAGTAGGCGATGTGCTTAGCCCGTTAGGACTAGACCAAACATAGCTCCCACCTGAAGGGGTAGGATTGCCACTAAAAACAACCTTTTCACCGCAATTAGCAACAATGTCGGTGCCTTGTATCCATTCGCCGTGGGCTATATTCCAACGGGGAAATAAAGCTACATTTTCGACTACAACGGTAACCTCTTCCGAAGCTATACAACCGCTTGCATCATTTGCCGTAACCGTATAAATTGTCGTAACTGATGGCGTAACAGTAACACTACTGCCCGTCAAATTACCAGGCATCCAGGTAAAGTTTACCGGTCCATTGCCGCCTGTAGTGCTCACCGTTAGCGTAGTGCTTTCGCCCTGGCAGATCTCCAAGTCACCTGTGATTACAGGGGTCGGTAGTGGGTTGACATTAACGCGCATCGCATCGGTGCGTACACAACCATTTTCACTTACCGTAAGGGTATAGTTGAAAGTAAACGGCGCGCTTGAGGTGGGTTGCGCAATGTTGGTATTGTTCAAGAAAGTACCTGGCGACCAGCTGTAAGTGGCACTACTTGGGCCACCCTGACCCGCAGGAAGACCTATTTGTACCGTCTCACCGTTGCAGATCGTTACATCAGGCCCCGCATCCGCAAAGACCGGAGCTGTAATCGTGATGTTGTGCGTGTAAGTTGCTACACAAGTGCCACGGTTTACCGTCAAGGTAGCCGAATACGTACCTGCGCTGGCGAAGCTTACTGTTTCGCTCGCGTTCGTGGAGGTCGCAGGCGTAGCTGGGCCGCTGAAGCTCCAGGCATAAGTAGCACCAGCTACCGCTGGATTGGCTACAAACAATACGCCTTCCTGCGCACACACACTGGCTACCGCATCAATGCCAGAAGTAAATGCAGGATCAACCGTGACCGTTACCTGATCAGTAGAAGTACAGCCGTTTTCATCCGCTGCCGTGACGGTGTAAGTAGTCGTCGTGGTTGGGGATACGCTTACACTGGCGCCGCTGAGGTTGCCGGGCATCCAGGTGTAGGTGACCGTGCCAGTGCCGCCGGTTGAGGTAGCGCTGATGGTCGTGCTCGCTCCTTCACAGATCGTAACATCGTTGCTAGCCGTTACGACCGGGCCTAGTTCCTGTACGATGGTTACATTAGGGAGATCCACAGGGCACTCATCGTTGCCCCAACGTACCCATAGATCGTAAGTGCCAATAGCAAGATTACTTACCGTGAAGCTACCGACATTGTCATTGGTATTGTGAGGATAGGTATTCCCGCCATCGATGCTAAATTCAATACCTGTACGACCACTTTGGTCAGGGAAAGTAAACGTTATCGTACCATTGGTACCACCACAAGTTGCATTGGTAGCAAGGCTAGTAACTTGCGGAATAGCCAAAACCTCAACGGTTACTTGGTCTGTAGCAGAACAGCCCAACTCATCGGTCACGCTAACGGTGTAAGTGGTGGTCGCAGCAGGCGTTACCGTGATGCTAGGTACCGTTTGTCCGTTTGGATCCCAGGCATAAGCGAGGGTTCCTGTGCCTCCGTTTCCAGATGCAGTGAGGGTCGTCGATTGATTAAGACAGATCGTCACATCATTGCTAGCTACTACAGTTGGCAACACGACGGGATCAAGCGTTACACTCACTGGCCCTGCGGGGCAGCGATTGCCCGTGTAGCTTATTTCTACATTATAGGTACCTGCTGCGAGGTTATTGAAGCTGTTACCAAACTGCCAGGTGCCTCCGTTGATACGGTAACGCAAAACACCAGAACTTCCACTGGCGTTTACCGTGATCGATCCATTATCCGTACCATTACATGAAGTGGGCTGCACCAAATCAATCGAATTGATGACAGGTTGGGCTAATACGGTAATGGTTACACTGGCTTCCGCCGAACAACCCGCCGCATTGGTCACTGTCACCGTGTAAGTAGTCGTACTTGCAGGAGTAACTGTAATGGCAGGCGTGGTTGCGTTGTTTCCATTCGCTCCCCAAAGGTAACTCACCCCTCCACTAGCAGTGAGGGTGGTTGATTCACCTGCACAAATCTCCAATGAGGCTGCTACTATGGTTGGAGATGGTGCATTATTGGTGGTAATGCTGGTTTGATCTGTACAGCCATTTGCATCTGTTACCGTAACGGTAAAGGTGGTTGCTCCAGTAGGGAAAACAGTAACACTTGCAGTGTTGGCACCCGTGCTCCAAGCGTAGCTGCCGCCTGCACCTGCACCTGTAGCGGTGAGGGTGGCACTTGCATCTTCACACACCAGTGGATTGCCCGACAGGGCTGCTGTTGGATTATTATTCACCGTCACTGTTGCAGTAGCCGTATTGGTACAACCATTCTCATCGGTGACCGTCACCGTATAAGTGGTGGTGGTAGCTGGATTGACCGTAATGCTCTCGGTCGTTTGGCTATTGCTCCAGCTGTAGCTTACACCGCCACTAGCGGTGAGGGTCGTGCTTTCACCCTGGCAAATCACTAAATCACCCGTAATTTCGGCTACAGGTAAAGGATTAATCGTAAGCGTTACGGCTACTCGGCTGGTAGTTGTACAATTACTCGTAATGTTACGGCCTTCAGCAAAATAGGTACCTGCCGCAGGAGGCGTAAAACTCAATGAGCCAGCCAAGAGAAGATTGCCACCAGTAGCAGCATCGTACCAATCGACAGTATTATCTCCCAAAAGCCCTTGAGTAGCAATCGTTGCCGTAAAGGCAAGAATAGGATCGCTCGCACAAATGACCGCAGGATTAGCGCTGGTAATGACCGGTGGATTAATAGCTGGGCAGAAACAGTTTGGAGGGGTGATGTCAATAGTTGTTTGACAACCCGTTGTGTTGTTAACCGCCGTTAGTAAAAGATCATCAAGATTACTTACTCCATTAATGGTGTAGCTTCCTCCTCCGTTATTGATCAGTGTCCCGCTCGATGCTACTAAGGTCTGCGCATTGGTGACCGTTACTTCTACGTCATAAGTAGCAAAAAGATCCCCCGGGTCACATTCACTGCTAACTACAGTAATTGCAGGAACCGGGTTGACCGTGATCGTTACCACATTGGTCACACCGTTGCCACAACTATTATTTGCGTAAGCGCGGCGGCGGAATTGGGTGGTCGTTGAGATCAAACCTGGATCGTAGCTCTGCCCCGTAGCGCCAGTTACTACCGTCCAGGTGTTGCCATCAAGCGAAGATTCCCATTTATAAGAAGGGTTGATATTGCTACCAGAAGTAGTGATGGGTGTTCCTACAATTTGTGCAGGATCAAAAGGTCCGCAATTCGCCTGGTCACCACTAATCGTTCCATAATTGGTAATCCGGTCTCTCACTGTTACAGCTACACTAGCGCTGGCGGTACAGCCTGTGGCGTTTGAAGCTGTGACATTGTAAGTGGTCGTTACTGTAGGGGTTACTACCTGACTAGCGCCGCTACCCAAACCATTGTCCCACTGATAAGTATAGGCAGTTTGTCCATCGACGGGAGCCGCAGTAAGTGTGACGGAAGTATTTTCACAAATATCATCATTGGATACCGTTGCCGTGATGGCAGGATAGTCTGCTACCGTAAAAGTCACGATATTAGAAGTGGCGTCCTGACAACCAAACCCAGGGCAAGCATACATAGCCTGGTACTGATAAGTACCTGCCTCCAAAGTCCCATCGGTGATGAGCATAGCTCCGGTATTTGTCAGATCTGTCCATGCGCCAGAAGTACCGGCCCGAAACTGCCAAATGACATCTCCACAATCAATACCACCACTAGCTACTGCGGTGAGGGTACTGGTGGTCCCTACGCACACATCCGCGTCATTGATACTAATGCTTACTGCTGGATCATCAAGAATGGTGACGTCGATGGAGGTACTGGCATTACAGCCGTTGCCATCCGTGATAGTTACAAAATAGGTACCGGAATGAATAGCCGCAACACTATTGGAGATGACTGCATCACCGCCATTACTGGTGTAGCCATTAGGGCCTGTCCATTGGTAAGCGGACATGCCATTAGGGTTAACCGAAAGTGCGAGGTACTCTCCCTCACACAAGATCACGGAACAGTCTTCTTCTACAAACCAGGCCCCATCGTGGTAGCTTTCACAGATCAAACTTACAGCAGGGTTGACGGTGATCGTGACGACATTGGAGGCTGTATTCGAACATTCTCCGGTAGTGGCTAAACGACGAAACTGCGTAGTTGCCGACAATGCGCCAGGACTATAGTTTTGTCCGGTCGCACCGGAAATATTCATCCAGGTTCCGCTGGTACCTAAACGCGATTGCCACTGGTAACTTACGGATAAGTCAGACACGGCAGCAGTACCCGTAATGGTAGCTGGGGTAAAGATTCCACAGTTGGTCTGGTCACTGCTGATGGTACCTGGGTTGAAACCTACACAATCAACACACTCTTTTTCTACCAAAACCAGACCGGCTACTACGTAGGATTGGCCGTTTTGGTTAGAAGTTGGAGGGCAGCCCCAATTACTACCAGTAGGTGATTCTACGGTAATACTCACCGTGGTGATATTGCCGGGAACATTATTCAGCGTAAGCTGTGGCACCGCCAAACAACAAGCACCATATATAACGTCAGGCTGGTAAATCTGCTGAGTCGTTGTGACACTACCCGCTGTCGCCGTAATATTTAGCACCCGGCAATCTAATGTCATTTCAGAGATAGGTAAATCAATGACCAAATCCCGGGCGGTATAATCGGCCGGGAAGGAAACATCAAAGGTAAAGCTATCTTGATAACCACTGCGGGTAGTATAGGTGCCCGAATTGGCATTGGCCGCCGCTACATTTCGAAATGCATAGACGACGATGGACTGGAGGTCATTTTCGTTGGTATAATCTCGATAAGTAATTTGAGACGTAGACCCCAGCGCCAAACCGCGATAAATCTTTACGTTGGAGCTGGTACCAGGAGGGGTATATCGCTGGAGGGTATAAAAATTACCACTGGCATCTTCGATAACAACGGAGGCCCCAGGGTTTGAGCCTTTGTAGACAATTTCAATAGCGTATTGGTAAACATTACCAGGATTGGGAATATTGACTACAGATACTTCATCTCCATTCGTACCCGCACCATAGAAATCCACTCTTACACCATCGTCACAAGTAAAAGACCAATCTGTTGGTTCCGGAAGATCTTGCCCATCGACGATCTGGAAAGTAATGGTTTCGGTATCACAAGTCCCCCCATTGCCGTTGCTTTGTCCGTAGGCAGTGGCTTGCACGGTATAGGTACCCGCACCGATTATCCAAGCAGTATTGCTATTGGGGTAATCATAGGATGCGTTGTTTTCGGTTTGTGTACCATTATGGCTACCACTGACATTAAAGACCACACTCCCGATTGTTCCCGTAGTAAGGGCCGTAAGCCGGAATGCAGCGGGAAGATCATCAAGGTTATAAACCCCGCCATTGGTCAAAGGAATATCGTTGCTACCACTAATATCGTCTAGCATAAATCCGGTAATATTCCCGGAGTTATTACTACTGATCGTAAAGTTGTATGGCCCGGTCACACAAGTACCATTGCTATTCTGAATGTAGACATAATGGCTGCCTGCACTTAATCCGGTAAAGGTATTGCTGGTCTGCCAGGCACCACCATCTACGCCATAATTGTAACTTCCTGTTCCGCCACTAGCGGTAATTGTTACGGAACCACCTACACCACATAAAGCATTTGTGGTAGCTAGAGAGGCGGTAAGTGCACAAGGTGTTTCGCAAGTATACTCGAAGAAAGGCTGCAAATTGGGGTTATCCGGGATATAGGTCACCAAACGCTCATGAGCTCCCGTAAGGTTGGAAGAAGTAACAGCAGCAATCGCACTGGAACAAAGAGTATTACAATTCGTGATGGTTCCCGTAATGTACCAGATGGCCTGGCTCATCGTGGTGTAGTTGTAGCCTAGATTTTGACCATTACAAAAAATCCAATTGATGCGCTCTCCTTGCAACGCGGTATATCCGGCATTGGTAGCCCCTACTACTCTGGTGAAAGTTACTTCACCGTATTGATAGCCCATCCCGGGAGTTGGCTCTGTTAGATTGAAATCTGCACAGAACACGCGGCGAGAGGTCCCAATATTACAGTTGGCGTCTACATAAGAAATACACCCCTGGTAATCATCATCTGTGTAAATATAGGTATTGGAAGACACGTGAGACCTGTCAATAGCGATCGTTTGGTTATCACAATTGGTGTAATAAATGATACCTGTACCACAGTTGCCTGTGCCTCCGGGTGTATTTTGACTGGAAACACAGATGTCATCAACGTATAAGTTGGCTGTAGTATTCACATCTCTGGTTACCCAAAATGCAGCATTCACTGCACCAGCCGGAGCTGGAGCAGTGAGAAAAAACTCCTGCCAGGTATTTGAAGTTGAAGGAAACTGGGCCGCATATTCGGTCAACTGGTTCCAATTGGCATCAAAATAAACAATACCATAACCCGCCCAACCACTGCTGGAGGTGTTGTTGGCAAAAAGGCTAACACCATAAGTCTGTCCTCCAGAAACGGAAATAGCTTGTCCAATAGTCGTACTTGGATCGTCTAATACACAGGAAGCTGCACCCGAATGAACGGTGGAACTTTGCGCAATAGCTACACCGCTATCTATGTTCCAACTGTTCATCGCGGATTCAAAGCCGGAATTTGAAACAATATTTCCCGCACACACCGTAACCATGCTCGTACTTGCTTGCAGACCCTCCTCTCGATTATCCTCGGTAGAACTATTTGAGCGGTTAGCATCACTGCCCGTTTTCTGGAGGGTATTGCTATTAGAATGGGAATCACTTTTAATGAGTCCACTACCATTATTGGTATTACCTACTTGCAGATGAGTGCTCCCTATGTGGTCATACCCCATAGTGCTACTTCCTGAGTTGAAAGTATAAAGTGCTTCCAATGAGCTGTTAACACTTTGAGCCTGGATTGATGAAGCACCAAGCAAAAAGAAAACAGCAGATAAGCTAAGCACGCTTTTAGCGATTGAGTAACAATGACTCATATACAAAGTGTTGTTTGTGTTTGTGGGTCGTCCTTGAACAAAGCAACCAGACACTACAATAGCATCTGTCATAGATTACTTTGACAAAATTCAAAATTTGGGCTGCAGATTAACGGAAAATCCTAAGATGTCCCTTACAAAAGCTCTCTGAAAATGGTGAGCATTTTCAATTTTATTACAAAGGGGGAAGTATCAATAGTCATTGTCTACGTAAATTCACTCGGTAAAGATGCGCATACAACTAACCTTTTGATTGGGGGGAAGGAATTTCATTCATTGTGATATAAACCTTAACTTGTACAAAAATAGGTCAAAACAAAGATGCTTCAATCTCTCACTTGTAAATAAACCCAAAAAATGTGACATTCAAAAAAAACACATTTGTCGAAAAAACGCACCTATTTTTTCCCTGCGATTTGATTTAGACACCCATTCACAACTTTAATCACCAGAAATTCTATATTTATTTTAATAATATTATTAGTCTAGTGAAAAGAATCAGCTGCTAGAAGCATAAAAAGTGACAAATTTTACCTCTTCAAAATGATTATAGCATGCAAAAAACACACAATAAAAGCCTCAATTACACTAAAAAGTCTGTCTTTTCTATAAAAACAACTGCATCAAACACTCATTCCTATGGATATTTTATTAATTGAAGACGAATTCCCGGCCTACAAACGCTTGCAGCATTTACTCTCTTCACAACTGCCTACTGCTAATATTAGTGAGCAAATCGAGAGTGTTTCAGGCGCCGTAAACTACCTCCAAAACAGGCCTACTCCTACCCTCATTTTTATGGACATCCAACTAGCAGATGGCCTTAGTTTCTCTATTTTTGAGCAGTATGAAATTCAAAGTCCAGTGATCTTTACTACGGCGTTTGACCAATACGCGCTAAAAGCATTCAAGGTTCATAGCATTGATTATTTATTGAAACCCATAGAAGAGGAGGCACTGGAAATAGCGCTAAACAAATATCAAAAGTTCTACCAAGTAAAAAACCAACTGCCGGCGCAAGCGCTCCAGCAGTTGGTTCAGCAGATGCAGCGCCCGAGCTATCGGGAGCGCTTTTTGATAAAAGCAGGCAACTCTTTAAGCTACCTTAGTATCAATGAAATTGCTTTTTTCTATTCGGATCAAAGCCTCGTTTTTGCTAAAAAAAGCAATGGCAAACAACATCATTTAGATACTACACTTGACCAACTGGAAAAAGAGCTTGATCCTACTCACTTCTTCCGGGTTAGTCGTAAACTCATTGTCCACCTCAATGCCATTCAGAAGATTGACCCCTATTTCAATGGTCGACTTCTTTTGTCACTTGTCCACGCAACGGACTTCCAAGCGACCGTCAGTAGAGACCGAGTCAATGATTTCAAGGCGTGGTTAGATCGTTAAACTACTCTGATTTGCGGTTGATAGTGATCGTCGAACCCTCCCCAAAAGGAACACCAGTGCGTTCTTCGTACATCCTCAGATAACGACGCTGTTGTTCATCCGATAAGGTTTTACCATTGACTTTAAGTCGCTTTTCTGATAGCTTGAAGGTATAATTATTGGCATCTTCAATCAAGCCATCTCTCAGCATCTGCCGCCCTAGCCAGTCTTCCTCGCTATCATAGCGAAATCCACGTACTCGCACCTCTCGTTCCATTTCTGCCCGGCGTTCTTCCATTTCGGCACGCTGTTCTTCCATCCTAGCTCGGCGTTCTTCCATTCTGGCAGCATTCATCTCTACTTCTCTTTCGATACGTTCTTCATCAATAATGATCCTCATCTCATGCGAGGCGGCACGCCCTTCTTCAATGGCACGCAGCGCATCTTCGTACACCTCCTTGTCTAGCTTCGACAAACGCTGGCGCAGCTCTTCCATGTCCTCGTCATTATCGAGATCAAGCTTGATGACGTTCATCGACGCAATGTCTTCTGCATCGATATCAATGAGGTCTTCTTTTCCGGAACCTCGGAGAAAGATATGGTCTTCGCCATCTTTGGTTTTGATTTCAATGATGCCCATTTTATTTTCTGGCCTCACCCTGAAGATGTATTCTTCTTCATCGCCATCTTCTACCCAAATGTGGTGAGCACCCTCCTTATCATCGCCTTCGATAATGGTGACCTCAATCGTGCCATCCTCATTCCTGGTAGCCTCTACTGTCTTCTTAATAATCATCCTGGTTGGAGCCGGAGGAGCATTCGGAGCCGGGGGTGCCGGAGGAGCTGGAACTGCACCAGGGGCTGGTGGCGGTGGTGGTGGCGCGGGGGCTCCAGGAGGAGGTAGCGGCGGAGGAGGAGGAGGAGGAATATTGGCGATCTTTTCTTCTACCATACTTTCGTATTTAGGAAAGTCTGCTTCCGGAATCACTTCACCATTAATCTTCAGCTGCTGGATTTTACCATTCTTGACAGTCACATCCATTGATTCTCCATCTTCTTCAATTTCCATGCGGATATTGCCTTGCGGCAAGGTGTCGATAAACACCAAAGCGGGTTCTTCCTCACCAAAGAAGTTGGTTGTGACTGGCCACGACCAGCCAGCGGTTAAGGATACGAGAAGGGCCAGCGATAAAAGGACACTGGTTACTGCAAATTTTTCTCTCATGTCGGGTTGTTTAACGGGTTGATTTAATATTCTTTGAATACGATGTAAAAGCTGATGTTTGTTTTCTCCCAATAAACCTAGGGCAAACTGGGAGGGCACCTGGCGCTGGTGTTCAGCCACCGCCAGTAAGGTTTTGGCGTAAGTAAGGGAATTGCCCGTATGCCGAATGGCCAGATCGTCGCAGCATTGCTCTCGCAACATGCGAATCTCTGTTCCCAACCACCAAATGGCCGGGTGGTAATAAAATACAGCTTCAAGAAATAACTGTACGCCATTGAGCAGGTAGTCATAGCGCTGTAGATGAGCCAACTCATGTGCAATCACCGCTTCAACTTCCTTCAAGGACAACTGGTTGACCAAAGCAACAGGTAATAGTATCAAAGGCTTGAGCTGACCAATCAACAGGGGCCCTGAAATCAATGCAGACAATCTAAGCTGTACCTTGCTTTTTATCTGCATGCGTTCTTTCAAGGCTTGAAAGCTATCCTCCCACGCCGCAGGTACCGGCAAATGCTCGCGATGACGCAAACTGTTCCACCACAAATAATTTACGGACAAGCGGAACAAAAAGAAAACCATGCCTGTCCACCAGACCACCACTATTAGCGGTAAGCTAGGGGTAATAAAATCCTCTACTTGTTGCCACAAGTTGGGGGATTCCGCAAGTACCACCAATGTAGGCAGCAAGGGCAAGATATCTTGCATCCCCTGCTCTTCGGGCAAGCTAGCTGGTAGTAAATAGTAGAAGGTACCAACCGCTGCCACTACTTGTGCTAGCAATGCGGAGTAAGCTAGGTAATAACGCCGTCGGGCGGTCCATTTGGCACCTAGCTGTAAACAAATCTTTACAATTAGCGCCAGCAAAATTCCTTGCCACAGACTGTGTAAAACGGTCCAGCCCAGCGTTTCTGCCATAGAACTATCGAGGAATAAAGAGATGGTTTTCATTCGCTCTGGTTTTTATCATTTTCCATACGGCTGATCAATGCTTTGATCTCCTCTAATTCATCATCGGATGCCTGATGTTGACCTAATGCTTCCATGACCAGCTGTGCAGCCGAACCACGGAAAGTTTTGCTCACAAACTGCTTGAGCAAACCGCGTTTTATAGATTGTTCTTCCACCGCTGCTGCATAAATGTGTGTCCGACTACTGGTGTCGCGCTTTAGCAGCTCTTTCTCCACCATCAGCTGCATCAGCTTTAGGGTAGTTGTATAACCAATCTCTTTGTCGGCAGAAAGATTCAGCAACTCATTCACGCTCCTTACCGTAGCTGGCCCTCTGGCCCAAAGCACTTGTAGTATTTCCAGTTCGCTTTCCGTCGGCTTATTCATAGAAGTTAGTATTACACAAAAATAAATAGCGGACAAATCCATGAATTCGTCCGGAGGTTTGTTGTAAATCATCAGGGCAAATTCTTCAATTTGCCCTGATTAACAACAGCAAGTGATTTCAAAACCACGGGAAAAACCCGCAGCAACAGTCTACGAAATAATTCGTACTGCAATGATATACGAAACTTTTCGTAAAAGCAAATTATCTACGAAATAATTCGTAAATAGACTGTTTCCCTACGCTGCTAGACATTTATCTGCTTTAATTTGAGGTAATTGTAGGCCACCAAATGAAATTTCCCGACAAGCTCTTACCTTTGTGACTTGACGGAAATAAATGAAACAACTTTCTTTTGAGATTTTTGAAAATTTTTCTCCGTCTCTTTACTGCTCAATTAAATGCTTAAGCTATGATCCGTGGCCACTTATCCCCTATGTTTTTGCTTATTGCTTTGTTCTTGATGGTTGCCTGTACTGATACGGGTACCACCAGTAATACAAGCACTTCAGGCACTGAAGACTCCACCGCTACCGCTGCCGAAGAACCCGCTACTCCTACCCTCACTCCGCCAGACTGCCAAATCAATACGGAAGTACTGGATGGCAACCGTGTTTGGGTAAAATCCAAAGACTTGCTGGCCGTCATCAAAGCCGACGAAGGTGAAGCCAACGAAGAGATGGGGCCAAGCCACCGGACCTTGGAAATTTTGGACGGCCGTAGCTGTGAGCAAAAATTCCAAACCAAGCTTCCCGAGAATACCAGTCCGGACTTCCCCTACTACATTGCGGAAATCCAGTACAATAATATCAGCAATATCATTGGTATCCAGGGCTTTTACAAAGTCATCATTTGTGATTTAGAACAAAACTACAAGCTTACCGAGCTAAAGCCAGCATTTTTCACTGAACGTGAATACGACGATCCCCAGTCGGGCATGGTACAGCGCCTGGAAGTATGGGAGGATTATCTTTTGGGTTACACCCAGGATTTGGGTGCCTTTGCTTTTGACCTCAGCGACCGCAATGCACCTAAAGCAGTCTTGCCTTTCGCCGAATGGCAAGACCCTGACAATAGTCGCTACCATTCTATGTTTTTGCTGCCTACCGAAGGTGGTGTACAAGCTATCCTCCCCTTTTATGATGCGGAAGAAGATAATTTTATGCTCTATCCCCTTTTTGATGAGCCACAGCAAGTATCGGATCAGATAACCCAATCGGCACGTAACAATCAATTCCTGGTATTACGTAAGCAGGATGAAGCCCGTACTCCTCTTGCCATCGACCTGGGTGCGCGTGATCTGGTAGCGTTGCCCGCAAATATTGCTGCTAAAAACACGCAGGATATTCTTAAATGGATGCGGGCTCAGCAATAGTAGGTATAAAACTTAGGGCGGTATCCGGCAAAAAAACGTAGGGCAAATTCATGAATTTGCCCTACGTTTTTTTGCCGGGATTTTAAAAATCACACCCTGCCCCAAATTCCTTCAACCAGGCTTCCTTTTTTTCGTAATCAGGCATCACCCGGGCCACTTCGGCCCAAAACCGGTGCGAATGGTTCAATTCGATCAAGTGGGCCAACTCGTGAACAATGACGTAATCAACCACCTCTTGGGGTGCAAATAGCAGGCGGGTACTCAGATTAATATTGCCTGAATTGGAGCAAGACCCCCAATTGCTGTGATTGTATTTTAGCTTTACGCCCTTGATGGGTCGACGAAAATGCTGCTCATTGAGCGCAAGAACCCTTTTTGTAATCTGGGGCAAATAATCTGCCGCTACCACCCTACTGAGCAGGGTACGGATGGCTTTAGAAGCCTGCTGTTCATCCATATCACGGTTAAGACGAAGAACAATCTGCCCTCCCTTCAAACTCGCTGCGCTTGTTTTACGATCTTCCTGGCGCAGTCGCAGTTCGTACTGCCGATCACCTACCCGAAGCGTATCTCCGTCCTGATAATCAGCTTTTTGGTAGCGTTGAAAGAGCCCCTCTTTTTTCTCGTATTGCTTCTCCAGCCAAGTCGTCAGTCTTTTGCGATGAGCGGCTTCCTCTTGGGCTGGCAAATTTATCGGGAAACGCATGATCACATTTTCCTTGCCCATAGAGGCCCGAATACTCCTCCGCCGTTCGCGAATGATCTGTACGGGCACATCCATCGTTCCAATCTTTAGCTTGATCCACTCCTCTTTCATAATCCCAAACATACAAAATCCCAAACTTCACACTGGTGTGAAGTTTGGGATTTTAACTTATTATGCATTTGTGGACAGGTTTGAATGTATGATCGCAATGGTACGATTGACCTCCTAATAATTTTGGCGTCAATTCGTACAACCACGTAATCGCAATGGTACGATGGGCTACTCATTATCCACACAAGGCCACCTACCGCCTGCAAAATAAAGAAAGCAGATTTACGCAGTACCGTTGTACAAGTAACCTACCTTATCACCCCATCATAATTGACAGTGATATTAATACCGCCCCAACCCAAAAAAAACCAGTAAAGGCTTTATTAATACCCTCCTCATTCTCAATGACAAACTTCACGGGTTGCCTGTTCAAATTTTCAGCATTAAAGGTTTTGTGAAATCCAATTAACCCTTTTATCATATTTTTCACAAGGAAGCGGTTCCATAAATAGATAGCTCCAAACAATGATAATATTACTAAAAACTTGATCAGCATTTCCAAGGGTTTTATTTTCAGATTAACCTTCACCCCCTCCCCGCGAGTCCCGTTCGGAACGAGCCTCCCCCGCGAACCCGACGGAGTCGGTGAGCATTATCGCGAGTTCCGAGGTATCGGGACGAGCACTAGCCGCGAACCCGACAGCGTCGGGTGAGCACAACCACGAGTTCCGAAACTTCGGAACGAGTACCTACGCATGCTTCTCCGCAAAAGCCTTCATCACATCCACCAAGACCTGCACGCTTTCCAGCTCCATGCTATTGTAAATCGACGCCCGGAAACCACCGGCAGAACGGTGACCTTTGATGCCATCACAGTTGGCAGCAGCGGCAGCGGCCAAAAATTCTTTCTCCAAAGCTGCATATTGTTCATGCAACACAAAAGTCGCATTCATCCGCGAGCGGTCAGCTACATCGGTGACGACGCCTTTGAACATTGGGTTGCGGTCAATCTCATCATAAATGAGCTTGGCCTTTGCTTCGTTGCGGGGCACCATGGCTTCCAGGCCTCCCTGTGCTTTGATCCAACGCATCGTCAGCATACTCACATAGATCGGGAAAACAGGAGGCGTATTGAACGAAGATTCGCCGTCGATATGCACCTGGTACTTTAGCATAGAAGGGATTGCCCGATCTACTTTACCCAACAGATCCTTGCGCACAATCACCAAGGTTACGCCAGCAGGTCCCATATTTTTCTGAGCACCAGCATAGATGATACCAAAACGTTCAACGGGTAGTGGGCGGCTAAAAATATCGCTCGACATATCTGCTACCAATGGCAAATCAGTCTCTGGAAATTCCTGAAACTGCGTACCAAAAATGGTGTTATTGGTAGTAATATGTACATATTTCAAATCCTCAGGAATCGTGTAGCCCTTCGGAATGTAGCTAAAATTAGTGTCCTTGCTACTCGCAAGCTCCTTAACCTCTCCGAAGAGCTTGGCTTCCTTGATCGCTTTGCTCGACCAGGTTCCTGTATTTACATAACCAGCGGCTTCGTCCTCATTGAGCAAGTTCATCGCTGACATGAAAAACTGACTGCTCGCTCCTCCTGATAGGAAAAGCACTGCATAGTCATCGCTCAGCCCCAATAATTCACGCACCAACGCAACCCCTTCGTCCATCACCGCAATGAAATCTTTCGAACGGTGTGAGATTTCCAGAATAGACAATCCGCTACCATTAAAATCACGAACGGCTTCGGCTGCTTCCGCCATCACACTAGCCGGAAGAATAGCAGGACCGGCGCTGAAATTGTGCACTTTCATATCAGGTAAATTGTGGTTAATATGGAACAAAAATAAGGTTTTTCCAGTCCCATGCCAGGCTTTCTTACCCGCATATCCCCAAAATAAAGTCTAAACTACGATCCGTCTCTTTCCACTTTTTTTACAATATTTGGGTCAGCTAGTAGATGCTGTTTTCATAAAACGGGACTATCCTTATTTTCTCAAAACTATCAATGGCTTTAAAAACGCAACGCCAAATTTTTATCGCCAAGCATCTACAGCTTATATTTTGGTTAATTTTAGATTTTATTGGTACATTCTTACAAAAAAGCTTTTATGCATAAGATCATCCTGCTTTCTTCCCTGCTGCTTAGTTTGAGTATTTTACTGCTTACCTGTACTCCCAAAACCACAGAAACAGTTAATCCTCCTACTACACAACCTCCCCAGCCTGTCAGCCCCCCTCCTCCGCCGGTAGACCTAAGCCCCTGCCCTAAATTTACTGATGCTCCCAACCAGGATGACGCAGAAACCTACTACGTTCTGTACCGCGATTTTCTTAAAGCGCAAGATTATGATCGGGCCTACGACTATTGGAAGCAAGTCTACGCGGTAGCTCCTGCTGCCGACGGCCAACGCAACACCGTCTTCTCGGATGGTATCTTCTTCTACGAATATTACCTGAGCCAGACCGGAGACCAGGCTTACGTCGACTCCATCTTTGCGCTCTACGACGAGATCGATAAATGTTACCCTAAAGGAGGCTACGTCATTGGCCGCAAGGCTTTCGACTATTACTATAAATACGAGGATCGCTCTACCCCGCTGGAGACCTTCAACCTCTTCAAAGAGTCGATTGAAATGGACGGGCTTGATGCCAATTATTTTGTCATCAATCCTTTCACGGCACTCCTTACCGAGCTGCACGATTCTACGCTGATCTCAGACGCTGAAGCCAAGGTCTACGCCGACCAGATTCTCGCCATTATTGAGCATGGACAGGAAAATTGTAAAGACGCGGAATGCGAAGCCTGGGAAATCGTAGCCGAATACGCCCCCGTAAGATTACAATATTTCGAAACCGTCAAAGGCTTCTATGATTGTGATTACTACGTTGAGAAATATTACCCCGAGTTTGAGGCCGCTCCCGAGGATTGCGACATCGCCCGCGAGGTACTCAGTCGCCTCAACTGGGGGGGATGTACCGAAGGCAATGCTGCTTACGACGCCGTTAAGGCCATCCTTGACGGGCCTTGTGTCTACGAGTTTGCTGGTCCGGCGGGTATTGGCATAAAATGCCTGCAAGATGGAGAATATGATTGTGCGATTGAAAACCTCTTGCTCGCTGCCGACCAGGAAGAAAAATCCGTCCGTAAATCAGAATTATTGCTCTTGGTCGCAAAAATCTATTACGTCCACAAGCGTAACTACAGCAATGCCCGCACCTACGCCCAACGTGCGGCCGACGTGCGTAGCAACTGGGGAGAGCCCTACATCCTTATCGGCCGTATGTACGCCAGCAGTGGGCCCCTCTGTGGCCCCGGCCGGGGTTGGGACAGCCAGGTCGTCGTCTGGGCCGCACTGGACATGTGGAACAAAGCCAAAAGCATCGATTCTTCTTCCGCTTCCGAAGCCAACAAGTGGATCAACCAGTACAGCCAGTACATGCCCAAAAAAGCCGACGTTTTCCAACGCAACCTCAAAAATGGCGACAGCTTCTACATCGGCTGCTGGATACAGCGAAGTACGGTGATCAGGACGGTGAATTAAATGGTTGGGGGTTGTGTAAAAAGTCACCTAAACACAAAAACGGCACAATGCCGTCAAATTAAATTCTAAAAAGTAGTGATCAATAAACCAATCGCCTTTCAAAAATAAAGTTCTTACCCTTTCGTCCATTTTTTATTTGGCACAAATTTAGGCGATGGACTTTTTACACAACCCCCACCCCTATTCCGCTTTTACCACTTTTCCTGTTTTGAGAAGATTCCCGTCAGAAGATAACAAGCGGTAGGTGTACACACCTTTTGGGAGGTCATCTAGATGGACTATTAATGTTGATGCGGTGTTAATGATCGCGCGTTTCACTTGCCTGCCGTGTACGTCGTACAGCTCGTAAAGGTCGCCGGGGGCACCTCCTTCCAGGGTAAGTGAGGCACGGGTGGGGTTGGGAAAGATTCGAATTTTGGCTGCTTGTAACTCTTCATTCGCTACCAAATAATCATAACACTCCTTAAAAATATCGTTTTGCCACAGGGGAGTATCAAGATCTGGTTCAGCGTAGAAGCACTGTAAACTACGTCGTTCTCCGTCTATTTCGTCGATAAAGGTGTGATAAGGGAAAAAAGGATGGTCATTCGCTCCGAAGCCTTCGATCCAGTACCAATCGCGATTTAATGGATACCCGGGCGACCAATGCAGGCGGCGGCGTTGCTCTCCACTATTCAATGTAATGGTGTCTATGAGTACCAACTCCATATTAACCTCGCCCAGAAAAAGGGTGCTAAGGAAGAACGTGTCGTCTAACTCCGTGAGAGAGAAATCGTAGAGCAAAAGTTCTTCGGCATTGGGTTCCAGGGGCGAAGTTCGATAGACCTTGCCATTCGCCTCTCGAAAACGATAGCCCGTTTCTTCCCATGCTGGCTGAGTGGCTTGTTGGCGTTCCTCCAGATTGAAATAAATATGGTCCTCCACCTGAACAGGATTGCGGAAGCGATATTCGTAGGTTATGCGTGTAAATGCACCTGAAAAATAGTTAATTGACTCGGAGATATGCCACTCCTGATAAGGGTTGACCATCCCTTTTTGTATGGCCACATTACAATCCATATCCGGTGCTCGGCAATAGTCAAAAAGACTCGTGGAGAGGATACTCACCGGCGGTATCGGCAATTCCAGCAATCCGCTGGTGTAGCCAATTCCTTCAATTAATTCAAAGCCCGTTGATAGTTCGAAAACACGACGTTCCGTTCCGTAAATATTCTCCAGGTTGATCGCCGTGACCACTACATTTTCCACGCCCTCCAGCAAGCAGCTTTCCAACATATCGCCGACGGAAAGAGCGAAGTCATAAAGGAGCACTTCATTCGTTGAAGCGGCTGGACAGAGCTCTATTGATACATCCCGCCAGTAAACTTTACGTCCCGACAAATCCTCCCGTATCAGTCCAGCCAAGGTCTCCGAAACAATCCGCAACGGAGAGTCATAAGCTTCCAGTCCACCGCCCGGTGCTCCATTTGGCAAAAAATCACGCCGGTAAAGTTTATGATAATCGACATTGCCAACGATGGTATCTGCTCCGAGGTAATATTCATAGAGGGTCCCACAAGACCATACTTCCTCGGTAGAGGTTTGGCATATTTTCCAGTGTGCATCTTGCAGTACTAAAGGTTGATAAGCTTGGCCTACCAAGCTCCACACTGCTGAACATAAAAATAGTAAGGGTAGTGTTTTATGTAACATGCTTCAAGGGTTTAGAGGAAGAGAACGTGAGGCTATTGCCATCCTGAAAGTTAATTCTTTTCGTTCCTAGCGCAATGTGTCACCATTGTCACGGGGGTGACTAATTCCTGTTTTCACTTGTACTTTCAGGCTTTGTTACGAGTCCGCAACTTGCTCCAAAGGTGATTATACGTCTCGCAGACAATACCTTGAGGCCCTTGGTGGTTAATTTCACTTCGCCTTCGTTCACCATTTTTTTCCTTCGGTTTAACCTCTCCATAACAAAATTATAGGTGGCCATTTAACAGCCACTTGGATAAAAAAGCTAATTTTGGTGCATTCTGGTGTATTTTACGCTTCAGAAGGTAAAGTTTTCTTGGTTTTATCAGAACAAAACGAACGAACGAACAGAAATAATTATGGCGCAGTTAGACAAGAATGCAGCAGGAGATCATGAACAATTATTCGGGCACCCAAAGGGCTTATTTGTACTCTTTATGACCGAGATGTGGGAACGGTTTTCTTTTTACGGAATGAAAGCTTTGCTCATTTTTTATTTAGTCAAATACCACTTATTTTCCGATGAAGCAGGTAATATTATTGTAGGTAGCTATGCTGCTTTGGTATACGCTGTTCCTGTTATAGGCGGTTATATCGCTGACAAATACCTGGGTTTCCGTAAGGCCGTTATTTTCGGTGGCATTTTACTGGTCTTAGGTCACTTGGGAATGGCATTTGAGGGCAACGCCGCTACTGAAACGGCTCAGGGGGTTGTCAGAGATGAAAATGCCATACAGATTTTCTTTTTGTCCATGTCTTTTATCGTACTTGGAGTAGGCTTTCTTAAAGCTAATATCTCTTCCATCGTTGGTGAACTTTACGAAGCCAACGACAAACGGCGAGATTCTGGTTTTACGATCTTCTATATGGGAATCAACCTCGGTTCTGCTTTAGCAACCATTCTTTGCAGCTGGTTGGGAGAGACCTATGGCTGGGGTTACGGATTTGGGGCAGCAGGTATTGGCATGCTCCTGGGGCTAGTCACCTTTATCTATGGTAGTAAATACTTCAATGGCAAAGCCGAACCTCGCAATCCAGAAATATTGACGGAAAAGGTATTTGGCTTAATTAACCGTGAATGGTTTATTTACCTCTGTTCTATCTTATCTATTCTGGTTGTTTGGCAGATCATTCAACGCCATGCTTATGTTGAAGGGCTCCTCGTCAGTGCATCTGTAGCGGCTTTAGCCGTCATCATCTGGTTCCTGATTCAATCCGAAAAAGTAGTTCGTGAGCGGTTGATCGCGCTTACTATTCTGATCATTGTATCCGTCGTCTTCTGGGCGCTTTTTGAACAGGCCTACACTTCGATGAATCTATTTGCGGAACGTTCCCTGGACCGTAGCTTCTTTGGCACCGAGATCGCTGCCGGGAGTTTTCTGAGCCTGAATGCGATCTTCATCATTATGTTTGCGCCAGTTTTCGCCTGGATTTGGGTAGCACTGGATAAGCGGGGGCTAAATATGCATGTAGCTGTAAAATTTGGCCTGGGTATCATTCTGGTTGCGCTCGGTTTTGGTGCTCTTGTACTG
Organism: Lewinella sp. LCG006; assembly: GCF_040784935.1. Taxonomy (GTDB): domain Bacteria; phylum Bacteroidota; class Bacteroidia; order Chitinophagales; family Saprospiraceae; genus Lewinella. The sequence goes on from NZ_CP160680.1 coordinate 1,570,153, forward strand.
GGCGGGCAGCAAGCTGCTGCGGGCAAAGTGGCTATGATTTGGCTGGTTATCGCTTACCTGCTCCACACCTGGGGTGAGTTGTGTGTATCGCCCGTAGGGCTTTCCTCCGTAACTAAATTATCTCCCGTCAAAATAGTAGGCTTCATGATGGGAGTCTGGTTTTTGGCCACGGCCGGTGCTGAATATGTAGCTGCTTTATTGGCTAACCTAGCCAGCATTGACACTTCGGGTGGAGAGGTAACTGATATAGCACAAGCTACACAAGGCTACATCGACCTCTTCTACAAGCTCTTTGTAGTAGGCGGAATTATTGGTGTTCTTGTTTTGGTGGCCTCACCATTGATCAAAAAATTAACGCACGGTATCGACTAATCCATCTGAAAAATCAATTAACCTATCCACTAAAATAAAACTGATTAATCAACGACAATAATGAGTAATTCTACAGATTCCTTCTTCGAGTCGAAAGTCCTGGGGCATCCTGCAGGGCTGTTCGTACTGTTCTTTACCGAGATGTGGGAACGCTTTTCCTATTATGGAATGCGGGCCCTGTTGGTGCTTTTCTTTACCGCTTCCATTGCGGAAAGCGGATGGGGCTGGCCCCGAGAATGGGCATTGGCTATTTTTGGTACGTACACCTCGCTGGTCTACCTTTCTACCATGATCGGTGGCTACATGGCAGACAATAAAATCGGTTATCGCTGGGCAGTAGTTATTGGTGCCTTACTGATGACGCTAGGGCATGGCTGTATGGCCATGGAAACCCAGTTTTTCATCTACCTGGGGCTTACTTTACTGGTTTTCGGCAGTGGCTTCTTTAAGCCCAACATGACCTCCATCATCTCAGAGATGTACAAAGATCGCCCCGAAAAGAAAGACGGGGCCTATACCATCTTCTACATGGGAGTAAATGCCGGAGCATTTCTGGGTATTCTTCTTTGTGGCTACCTGGGGGAAAAAGTAGGCTGGAGCTGGGGCTTTGGCGTGGCTGGTATCTTCATGCTCTTTGGGTTATTGCAATTTTGGCTGGCCCAGGGCATCTTTGGCGAAGTGGGCAAAGTACCTGATCCCAATAGTATTGCCAAGCAGGAAACCGCCAACTTATCCGTAGTTACGCAAGTAAAACCTTACGAAGCTTGGCAAAAAGCCATAGGTGCACTAGCATTAGTTGGTGGAGCCGTTTGGTTGTTTCTCGGCATCAATATTGCCTTAACACTTGCTGTAATTCTTGCCTTGGTCTTCTTTTTTAGCCGCTTTTCCATGTTTACGGCTGATGCTGACGATGAAGTTCGTAATCCATTTACCATGCCGCAAAAAGTAATTGCAGGCATCGCTGCTGTTCTTGGATTAGTCTGGATTATCAATGACCCAGCGTCCAAGATTTCAGAAGGCCGATTCAATCTTCTCAATTTTTCCATTAATGGTGTCGACGGTACTACCGCAACCATATTGGTAGCACTGGCAATATTTATCTTCCTATTGATTTATCGACTGGCCATGTACGACCGCATCACCCGTGATCGGATGATCGCTGTATCGTTCTTTGCCTTTGTCACCATCTTCTTCTGGGCAATTTTTGAGCAAGCACCGGGCTCGCTCACCATCTTTGCCAATGATTACACCGAGCGTATGCTTGACGGTACAGCTGCTTCTGTCTACAAAGTAGTCAACTCCTTGATGACGCTCATCCCATTAGGCATCATTTCGTGGGTACTGTATAAATTATTTCGCCAAACTTTTGCCAAGTATAGCCTGTCCAACATCTTCCTGGCCCTGAGTTTTGTCATCGTCTGGGGAATCGCCATTTGGATGTTGCGGGAAGAATACTTCAAGGATGCTACCGAAGTTCCTGCTTCTTGGTTTGGCGTACTGAACTCCCTGTTCATCATCACCTTTGCGCCGCTCTTTTCCAAGTGGTGGGAAAGCAAATACAATCCCAATGCCAATACCAAATACGCCATCGGGATGTTCCTCCTGGGCTTGGGTATGGCTTGTGTAGCCATCGGTGCTCGTGACATCGAACCTGGTGCTAAAACAGCCGCAGTGAGCATGGTTTGGTTGGTACTGGTCTACCTCTTCCACACCCTAGGTGAATTGTGTACTTCTCCAGTATCACTCTCTTATGTAAGTAAGCTGGTGCCTGGCCGTATGATTGCCTTCATGTTCGGTATTTGGTACCTGGCGGTAGCCATTGGTATGAAGCTGGCGGGTGTCTTTGGCGAAAGCTCCGAAGCCATTGCTGCTGAACACGGGCTGAGCTACTTCTTCTGGATACTTACCGCTATTTCGGTAGGTGTTGGGGTATTGTCCATTCTACTTTACCCAATTATTCGGAAACTCATGCACGGCGTACGCTAACCCGCCATTTTGTATAAACAAAAAGCGATGATCGGTCCAAAACTGATCATCGCTTTTTTATTTACACTTTTCTCCTAAATCATTAACTTTACCAGACAAAGTAACCCTTCTTATTACTTTGTAGCTTTCCAAACACTTTCACTTCAAACAACACCAAGTTGGTCTCTCTGATTAGGTAACACCTTTCATACCCTTCCTTTTGCATTGCAATAGGCGCATCGTCATGCCTACTGCCACCCCTTTTGTTAATACATCAACATTAGTAAATATGAAAAACATTACTTCTTTTTACAGCATTTGCTGTTTTATTCTTTTCTTTTCACTGTCCAATTTATCTGCACAGTCGAGTATCTGGCAAACTACCACCCCTGACCAATTGAGCAGTGCAGAAGAACGCCGAATCACACCTAACCGATACCGCGTTTATCTGGCCGATACCACTGCGCTAAAAGATCTACTGAGATCGGCGGCCCACGAAAGAGATGTCAACCCGCGGCAGAGTCCTCACCAAATCACCTTGCCTACCCCAAATGGCGAATGGGAAACCTTCCAATTTGTTGCTTATGACCTCCTGCACCCCCAACTACAGCAAGTATGGTCTTACATCAAAACCTGGCGCGGTGTCAGTGCCAGCAACCCAAATACCACCATCCGACTCGACTGGACCGCCCGCGGTTTTCACGCCATGGTCCTCGAACGAGGCAACACCTGGTTTGTCGATCCCTACTATTGGAACCAGCGCGATTATTACCAAGTCTACTTCAAAAGGCATTACCCGCAACCGACCGAGGTCTTTGAATGCCATACGGATAGCGACCGTGAATTGGTTCCCGAAGACCATGCTGCCATCAGAGCTGGTGATTGCAAGTTCCGTCAATATCGCCTGGCCCTTGCCTGTACGGGCGAATACGCTGATTTTCACGGTGAAACCGTTTCGGGTGCAGCCTCCGCCATGGCCACTTCGATGAACCGGGTCAATGGTGTTTACGAAGCAGATTTAGCCATACGCCTCGTACTTGTTGCCAATAACAACGACCTCATTTACCTGGATGCCGCTACCGACCCTTATACCAATGGCAACGGGAGTACGATGCTGGGAGAAAACCAAGCCAATTGCGATGCCGTCATCGGCACCGCCAATTATGACATCGGGCACGTTTTCAGTACTGGCGGTGGTGGCGTAGCGAGTCTGAATTCTCCTTGTACTTTCGACTTCAAAGCTCGGGGTGTCACTGGTCGGGGTGCTCCCGTAGGTGATCCTTTCGACATTGATTACGTCGCCCACGAGATGGGGCACCAGTTTGGGGACAACCACACCCAGAATAATCCTTGTTTTCGATCTTCAGCATCTATGGAGCCGGGCAGTGCCAGTACCATCATGGGCTATGCAGGTATTTGCTCGCCAAACGTACAATCCAACAGCGACCCTTATTACCACGCCATCAATATTCAGGAAATCGCCAATTACATGGAAACAGGTTTCGGCAACAGCTGCGCTACTATTATTGACATGAGCAATTCCGCTCCCAATGTCGTTGCTGGTCAGGATTATGATATTCCCGGAGGCACCCCCTTCGTTCTGACTGGCAGTGCCACCGACCCCAACGGCGACCCCATCACCTACTGCTGGGAACAATACGACAATGAAGTAGGAGAAGCTATGCCTCCTCTGTCTACCAATACCCAAGGGCCTATGTTTCGTTCCTTTGATCCTGTGGCGGAACCTACCCGTTATTTCCCACGGCTCTCGGACCTAAGAAACAACGTAGACCCTACCTGGGAAACCCTCCCCGAAACGACCAGAGACATGGATTTCCGCCTTACCGTACGCGACTTCGACGGCAACTACGGCTGTACTACCGAAGACCTAATCACCCTCAGTGTAGATGGTAGTGCCGGTCCTTTTTTAGTGACCAATCCTAACACCAATATCACTTGGTTTGAAGCCGCTCAGGCCACCGTCAACTGGGATGTTGCGGGCACCAACTCGGCCCCCATCAGCTGTAGCAACGTTGATATCCTGCTCTCCTATGATGGAGGAAACACCTACCCTACCACCTTGGCTATTAACACCCCTAATGATGGTTCTCAGACCATCAATGTTCCGGCGGGCACAACCAATACCGCCCGGGTGATGGTGCGGTGTAGCGGCAATGTCTTCTTCGACATCTCTAACACCAATTTTACAATTGACGCAGCTACTGCTCCCAATTATACTTTTACTTACAATGGCGCAAGCGTTAGTGAATGCCAAGAAAGCACAGCTACCCTGAATTTTGTGATCAACACTTCGGCAATAGCTGGCTACAATGATCCCCTTATACTTTCTGCGATCAGTGTACCGGTAGGTGTAAGCGTAGATTATTCGGCCAATCCTATCAACCCAGGGGATAATGTCACCGTTTCGGTAGATAATTTTGATGCCTTATCTCCTGGCAATTACATAGTCACCATTCAGAGTGCAAGTACTGCTGGTAATAAAACCGTAGACCTCCCTTTTACCATTCTGCCCTTGGCCGCAGCACCTGCTCTGATAAGTCCTGCTGATGGTACGACCGACCAATCGATCTTCAACTCACTAAGCTGGAACGCTGGTGCTAACACGAATAACTACTTCGTGGAATTGGCTACAGATCCCTCTTTTAACACTATCGTCTACTCCACTACCACTAGCAGTACCAGTGTTGAACTACCTGAAGTACTTATCGGAGGAACAATCCACTATTGGAGAGTCACGGGCAACAACAATAATTGTGGCCGTGGCTTCTCCTCTCCTACCAGAAGCTTTGAGACCGAACCCTGTTATTACTACGAAAACAAAGACTTTTTATTCATTAGCAATGGCCCTCCAGCAGATTACTCTTCTACCATTGACATCACCAACGGCGGAGATATCACCGACCTGGATTTGCTCAACCTGGATATTAGTCATACCTGGGTTGAAGACCTGGAGTTGAGCCTGACCGCACCAGGAGGAACCAACCGGCTTCTCTTCTCTTACGATTGTGGTAGCAGTGATAATGTTTTGCTAAGCTTTGATGATGAAGCTGCTGGTCTCCCTACTTGCCCTTACAATACCGGGGCAAAAGTACGACCGGAACAGTCCTTTACTGCTTTTGACAATTTATCCCTAAATGGGTCTTGGAAACTCAACATTCGTGACAATGCTAATCAAGACGGTGGCAGCCTCAACAACTGGGGACTCAAGATCTGTACCGACAACTTCTCCGTCCTCCCCGTCACCTGGTTGAGTTTTACTGCTAAAGCGGAAACGGAAGCCATTCACCTACAATGGGAAACCACCCAAGAGGAAGACAATGCTGGTTTTGATCTGGAAAGACGTTCCGCATACGAAACAGCTTTCCGGCCTGTTGCCTGGATTCCAGCTACCGATGCCCCAGCAATTACAAATCGTTATGCTCACGTAGATAAAGACGTTCAACCAGGCCTTACCTACTACTATCGTTTACGACAAATCGACTATTCTGGTAAGGAATCGTATTCCGAAATGCGATCTGCGGCCATCGCTACAACCACTCCGCAGTGGACGCTATTCCCCAACCCTACCGCCGGAAACCTCCAGGTTCAGTGCTGGAATACCAACCAGCTTGTAACGCTTAAGTTGATAAATATTCAAGGAAAAACGCTCCAGGAATGGGTCATTGACGCCGAAAATGTCTCTTCACTGGATTTGAACAACTACCCAGCCGGTGTCTATTGGCTCAAAGCCAGTACGCAGGATTGGGAAGCGACGGAGCGGGTGGTGAAAATTTAAGTGGGAAGTGGGAAAGCGGAAGTGGGAGGTCGGAAGTCGGAAGTATTCGCCCTCCTGCAACTAAAAGGTGTAAAATGGTTGATGGTTGATTGTTGAAGGTCGGTAACCAACCATCAACCAACAACCATCAACTTCTCAAAAGCGGAAGTCGGAAGTATTCAACGCGTTCCGACTTCCGCTCTCCTCCCGACACCTCGGGATCCGACTTTACTCTACCTACTTTTCATCGAAATCTGCAATTCAAACGCTCCTTCGTCCGCTCCTTCTGGGCCGACGACGACGATGAGGGCCTGGTAAGGGTTGTTAATTGCCAGGATATCCTTTACCGTACGGGTATGATCCTGGGTGCGGTTGACGTAGTTGCGATCCCACTTATGGTCGGCCTCGCAGCGAATGCAGCTGCTTAGATTGGGCACCAGGTTATCTTCCGTAATCTGCCCTGCCTGGTAGGCATACAGGCTGTAATCAGCTGATTTATCGGCGGGAATAACTGTAATTTCCAGTTCCGAATAGCGAGGGATATCCACCAGGTACATTACGTGGCGCCCTCTGAATTTGCTGGCTTGCGTTGCGGGGAAACAAGCCACGGAGCTGTTCCACGCCCACGAAAGGTCTTCCATGATGATGCCTTTCTCTAAGGTACCCGAAAAGGCAACTGTCTTGTTGGGCACCAACTCCAATTTGGTAATTTCTTGCGCTGTCGTAGAAAAAGTGAGCCCAAGAAGACAAAGCGTAAAAAGTAATTGATTAAGCATAGGGTAAGGTTTTTTTAAAAAAAACATCCGCGATCGGTAACGAAACGCCCAAACACCGGATAAAGGTACACTAGGCGTAAAATTCCTGGTAAAAGTAATCCTAAAACTAAAAAGTCTATTCTATGAAAACATTGATTACCCTCTTCGTTACTGTTTTATTGTTTTTCTCCATTGCTGCACAGAATGATATTTGCCAGATTGATCTGCCCTCGACCCGGGTAGCTGCTTATGCCCTCGGAGAACAAGTGCAATTCACCTTTGAGTACACGATTGATGAACCGGGTGGTGCACGCATTTTTGCACGGCCATTCACCAATGGAAATCTTACACCGGGCTACGGTGCCAGTGGATCTCCAATCTATGCAGGCAATGGTACGGGCAGTGCATTTTTCACCATCAACAGTGGACAAGTTGAAGTTGATGAAATCCGTTTCATCATCACCACTGCTGACCAAAGTACTACGCTCAGGGAGTTTTACATACCTGTCACTTATCACTTCGGAGAAAACGGTGTCAACAACTTTTCCTTTTCACAATCACAAGAAATCGGTTCCTTACTCCTTGGTGAACAGGTAAATATTACTTTCGACTACAACATCTCCCATCCTGGTGGTACGCGCATTTTTGTGCGCCCTTTTACCGATGGTAACCTTACCCCTGGTTATGGGGCTTCTGGTTCGCCCATATTTTCCGGCACTGGCACTCAAACCGTAAATTTCACGATCAACTCCGGCAAGAACGTTCGCGTAGATGCCTTGCGTGTTACCATTCTCAACGAGAGCCAGTCACAAACCCTGAGTACCTTCTTCATTCCTGTAAATTGGTACTGGAGCACCGTCAAGATCACCAATTTCCAGGCTATCGGAGGGAATTATTTTGCCAATGGCGACAACGTCACTATCGAATATGATTACGCTACAACGGAGCCCGCAGGTGCGCGAATTTTCCCTCGGCCATTCACCAACGACGGCCTCACACCTGGCTATGCCGCCTGTGGTTCTGGCGTTTACACTGGTAGTGGTTCATCAGATTGCAACTTCACCATTAACGGAGCCAATCGGCGCGTCGATCATATCCGTTTCCAGGCTACCAATCCCGACCAAACGGAGGTACTCTTGGAGATGCTACAACCGACAGATTTATTCTTCGGCAACGTGTTGATCGAAAACCTGGTGACCTGTCCCCCGTCGCCAGCGCGCCTGCTCCATGGTGAACACGTTAATGGTTATTTTGACTACACCAATAACGAAAGCGAAAGCGGCCGCTTTTTCTTCCGTCCGGCCACCAATGGTAATCTTACCCCAGGCTATGCAGCTGCGGGTTCACCTAGCTATCCAGTAGGTAGCAACTCCGGTGATAGTTACTTCACCATCAACAGCGGAAATGTTGTCGTTGACCAAATTCATTTTTTGCTGACCAACAATAGTCAATCTGAAGATTGGGGAACTTACCGCTTTGATGTTCACTATGAATTCGGCCCTGCCATGGTTTCGGCCAATGATGAGCTGACCGTATTATCCCCAGAAGGCCTAGAATGGCAAATGGCTCCAAACCCCGCTCATCTGCAAACCACACTTTACTTGCAAAGCAACCACAGCGAAACTGCAAATATCGTTATCATGGACGCTTATGGCAAGGTGCTACAGCAGCTTAACAAGCTCTATCTTCCCGAAGGCCAGGAGGTTCAGCATACGCTAGATTTGGAAAAGCTCTCTCTACCCAGTGGCCTTTACCTGATCCAATTGCGGGGCGAAACTTTCCAATCCACCCAGAAGCTGATGGTACAGTAAACGTGACTTGGTTTTGAACCATAAAGGGATTATAAGGTCATTTAAGCAATAGAAAAAGCACTTATATTTTCTTATAATCCCTTTTATGGTTCAAATTAACCTTCCTGAAAAGTCCTTTCTATTCATACGGTGGAACTCGCTGAATATCCCTATCTTTCCACTAAAACCCAATGCCTGCCACGACACTTCTACATGTACCAACTGCTGAAGATATTCGCGAGAGTCATCGCTTGATTCAGCCTCTCATCCATCGAACGCCCATCATGACTTCCGAGGCCATCAACGAAATGACAGGGGCGGATCTACACTTTAAGTGTGAAAATTTTCAAAAGATTGGTGCTTTCAAAATGCGCGGTGCGGCCAATGCGGCAAGCCGACTGACGCCATCCCAGCTTGAAAAAGGTTTGGCCACTCATTCCTCCGGCAACCACGCCCAGGCAGTAGCTCGTGCCGCCCAGGTAATGGGAATACCCGCTTATATAGTGATGCCTAAAAATGCCCCTGCTGTGAAAGTTGCAGGGACCAAAGCTTATGGCGCCGAAGTTGTTTTTTGTGAAAGCACCCCAGAAGCACGCGAAGCCAAGCTAGCCGAAGTTGTAGCACGTACGGGGGCTTATTTTATCCATCCTTTTGATGACTACAATGTAGTAGCGGGTCAAGCTACGGCAGCCAAAGAATTGCTCGAAGACGCCAACACGTCCTTCGATATCCTCATGGCCCCAGTGGGCGGTGGAGGGTTACTTAGTGGCACAGCCCTTACTGCTCACTATTTTGCCCCTACTACGCAGGTAATTGCGGGCGAACCTTTTGAAGTCGACGATGCTTATCGGTCTTTCCATAGTGGAAAAATTGAACGCAATGCGACTACCAATACCGTTGCTGATGGCTTGCGTACTCCGCTCAGTGAAAAAACTTTTTCCATCATCAGAGAACACGTCACCGACATTCTTAGGGTAGACGAAGCAGCCATCATTCATGCCATGCGCCAAGTTTGGGAGCGCATGAAAATCATCATCGAACCCAGTTGCGCAGTGCCTTTGGCCGCCGTGTTTTCTTATCCAGAAACATTCAAAGGCAAAAAAATAGGCATTATCCTTACTGGGGGTAATGTAGATATAGAGAACTTGCCTTTTTGAAAAAATCAATAGATAAACTTTAACCTCTTCCTAACAAGCCGAATAGCGTATCTTTGCGTTATATAGTAGATCAAAAACATAATCATGCGTATTCTTTGCATAGTTTTACTTTCTGCCCTTACCCTTGGTGCCGTTTACGGCCAGACAACTACAGAGAACATTTGGCAATCATTGGCCAAAATCACCTACACCAAACAGTACGATGAGCTCCTGGGATTCAAGGTGGATGTCCCTGTCTTTAGTGAAGAAGTGAAAGCTTTGGCAGGAAAAGAAGTGGAAATCAAGGGTTACATCATTCCGGTGGAAGGCTACAAAAGCCATACGGAATTCATTTTTTCCGCATTTCCTTACAACATGTGTTTCTTCTGTGGCGGCGCCGGACCAGAAACAGTCATGGAAGTCTACGCCAGTGAACCCATTCAATACAAAACCGAGGCCATCAAGATCAAAGGTACCCTGGAGTTGAATGATTCAGACATCAACCAATTGATGTACGTCCTGAAAAATGCACGGCTAGTAAAATAGGCTTTTTCTGCTATACCTGAAAACAAAACCCCACACCGTGGATGTTTTCGACCTTGATTTGCTCGTCTTCTTTCAGGTACTTGCGTAAACGAGATATAAAGACATCCAGGCTACGCCCCAGGAAGTAATCATTTTCCCCCCAAACGGCTTCGAGGATATCAGACCGTTTGATGACCTGATTTTTATTTTCAATAAGGTATTTCAAAAGATCGGCTTCCTTCTGCGTAAGCCGGCGGATATCCTCGTTGATCTTCAACTCCAGGTTGGGATAATTAAACAGGTATTTGCCAAGGGTATATTCACTGGGAGATGGAAGGGCCACACTACGCGAGCGTCGCAAAAAGACTTCAATTTTTAAAATCAGCTCTTCGATGCTAAACGGCTTGGTGATATAATCATCGGCTCCAAGCCGTAAGCCGTGCAAACGATCTTCTTTGAGTGATTTGGCAGTAAGGAAAAGGATCGGCACCTCCGTATTTTGTTTGCGAATTTCTTTAGCCAACGTAAAACCATCCGTTTCCGGCAGCATTACATCCAGCAAACAAAGGTCATAATCCTGGCGATCAATAGCCACTTTTGCACTGGTACCATCGGGGCAATGGGTCACCTGATAACCTTGCAATTCAAGATGGTCACGGGTAACGAAACTGAGGCTTTCGTCGTCTTCAACGTAAAGAAGGTGGGCACGCATAGGCTTCGATTTGGTTTATTGGGCTACCGCCTGCTGGCGAATTTTCAGGGCTTGTCCAAAGTTGATTTTCACGGTTGTTCCCTGGCCTACATCGCTCTCCAACTGTATGCTCCAACCGTGGGCCTGGCATATTCTCCGCACATAGTACAATCCAAGGCCAAACCCTTTAACGTTGTGGACATTGCCCGTAGGTATACGATAAAATTTATCAAAGATTCGCCCCTGATAAGCGGGCGAGATTCCGATACCATTGTCTTGAATAGAAAGCTGGATCATGTTTTTCTCCTTCGCCACTCGAACACTGATTTGTGGGTTTTCCTGACAGTATTTTATCGCATTATCCAGCAGACTATAAAGGATATTCGTCAGATGCAGGCGATCAGCCATAATGAACACTCCACTTACCGCTTCCAGGTCGGTTGACAATTCCCCCCCTTGCTCTTCGAGCCGCATCCTCGTACTGGAAAGCAGGGCATCCAAGATTTCCTGCAGCTCTACTTTTTCCTTCTTTAACTCAAGGTTTCCTTTTTCTACACTTGCTAATTGGAGTACTTTCTCCACCTGTTTGTTCAAGCGCTGATTTTGCTCCTGAATGATTGTCGCATAACGATGCAGACGTGCATCCGCCTTCACGCGTTCGTCATTGAGGAAAACACCAGCGGCAATTTTTATCGTTGACAATGGCGTCTTGAACTCATGGGTCATGTTATTGATAAAGTCCTTCTGCATTTCAGAAAGCCTTTTTTGACGTAAAATAACCCACATGGCGTAAGCGAAAAAGAGGATAGTGATGAGTAAAATTGCCGATAAGAACAGGATCAACTGCATCTTATCAAAAAGGAAGCCGGTACGCCCCGGAAACTTCACCCCAAAATAATAGGTGAATTCTTTGTCCTTGGGCAAGTCTCCTAAGTCTAGATTTTTGATTTCGCCTTCAGGCGTATAACTGCAGTAGCCACCATAGACCATCTCATCGGTATGGCAATCAAAAACAGCGTATTCAAAATCTACGTTAAGCGTTCGTTCTTCAAGCTCGCTTTGCAGAAGATACTCCAGTAGCTTTGCGTCAATTTCGACCGCCATATTAACGATCCAATAATTGGTAGTACGTTGCTTTACGACATCCCTGGAGGGAAGTTCGGCATCGTTGATGTCGGCAAGCTTATTGGCTACTCGGTAAAGTGCCAAATTGACTTTTTTGTTGAACTCTTCCTCGTTCAGGTCCCAGGTGGTCATGACCCAATAGGATTGGATACCGATAATCCCTACCAGGGCTACCGCCCCAAGAATGACGACCCAACGAATAACCGCATTTTGCATAAGGAGGTATTTTCCCTAATCTACTAGCTACTTAAAAATGCTTAGGAAGCACTAAGATCGTAGTTTTCATTGCCTTTATTCAGGCTTACCGATCGCTTAACAGGCTATTAACAAGGGTTTTCTACCGGGACAAACTTGGAAGTCAGTACCGTGAAATCATCAGGATAACCCTCATTACCCTTGAAGGCATTGAGGGCTTGCTGAAGCTCATGGTTGAATTCTACTACCGAAAGGTGATGGTGGTTTTCTACAAATGCCTTCAACATCAAATCATCAAAATAGTCGCCTTTGGCATTTTGAATGTCTATGAGGCCATCGGTATAAGTAAGAATCAAGGAAGGCTGCGTCAATTTCACCTCCCCTACAGTTATTTCGGGCAACGCTTGAAAAGACCCCAATATCGTACAACCATCTTTCAGCAATAAGGTCTGGTCTTTGCTGGCTAAAATAGGAGGATTGTGCCCCGCATTGATGTACCGCAACACGTTGGTATAACGATCAAACTCCGCCACAAAAAAGGTAATAAACCGCTCTCCACCAGTGATTCGATTCACGGAAGTATTAAGGTCTATGATAAACTCCTTAAGTGGCGTCCGTTTATTGATGAGTGTATTAAAATTGGCCTGAAAATTGGCCATCAACAATGCTGCTGCTACTCCTTTGCCGGAGATATCGCCAATACAAAAAGCCAGTTTGCCATCGGGGAATTCCAGATAATCGTAATAGTCACCACCTACCCCAAAATGAGGCTTGTAGATACTGGCCATTTCGTAGCAATCCTTCATGGGTAAGCTAGCCGGAATAAGCATGCGTTGCATCTCACCCGCCAGTTCCATCTCTCGTCGCAGGCGTTCTTGCTCTAATTGTCGCTTAAACAATCGTTTGTTTTCGATAGCTACCGCAACGATATTGGTAATCGTGGTAATGAATTGTACTTTTTCGTACATATCATCATCGTCATCAAACCCTCCGATGAAAACGTAGGCAATAGGCTGCTTTTTGTGGAGAACAGGAATAACCAGCTCAAAAGCAGAAAGAAACAAATGATCTTTAGCATCAAGATTAACGAGTTCACGAAAGTTGGCTAACTCGGAACCAATATTGTACTTCTGCTGGGCTTTTGTCAAGCCAGTTTGTGCTGTACACACCCAATTGGTCTCCTTTTCGCCGTGAACATAAAGTGCCATTTTCTTAATCCCTAGCTCAAAAGTCAGGAAGGAATGGTACATTGCGAAAAGTTCCGCAGCTGGAAAGTTATTATTGATCGCCTGGGTAAGCGTCAATAATCGGTTGACCTGTAATTGTCGCAAATGAAGCTCATGCTCCAGTTGTTCAATTTTGGAAAACTGCTTGGCCATGTTTGCAAAGTCAGCCATAGAATGTACTAGCTCAGTAATTTATTTTTGTTCTCTCTCAAAGATACTAAAAGCTTGCAAAAACCACCGGCCAAAACAAGTTGCCAACTACGGTTTTGTAAACGCTAGCTATCGTAAAATAAAAGTCCAAGAATAGAGACATATTTTGGAAAGGGAAGCGAAGGAAGTTATTTTTGCGTAAGTACAGGAAAGCACAAATGAAAACACTTACATTCCGTGGAGCTAAGCTCGCCTATGACATAGAAGGCAAAGGATTCCCCGTCGTCCTACTACATGGCTTCTGTGCCGATAGCCGCTTGTGGGAAGATTTCAAACAGGATCTGCTAGAGGAACATTATCGGGTAGTAACCATCGATTTGCCTGGTTTTGGTGACTCAGGGGTTGTGTCCAATGTGTCGATAGAGATCTATGCCGAAGCAGTGCTGGCTGTTTTAGAAGAGAAAAAACTGTCAGAGGTTATTGTCATTGGCCATTCCATGGGCGGATATACGGCACTTGCCTTGGCAGCTCTGGCCCCTGAACGTTTAAAAGGAATCGGTTTATTTCATTCTCATCCTTACGCCGATACGGAAGAAAAGAAAGAAGCACGCCACAACCAGATATCCTTTATCAACCGGCACGGTCATCAACTTTACGTCAAACAGCTGGTCCCCAAATTATTTCCACCAACCTACGCACAAACCAATCCTTTTGATCTAGACAAAATCATACATCGGGCAGCGCGCTACCCAGCAGAAGGCATTATTGAAGGATTGAAAGCGATGGCTAACCGCCCCAACTACGCCGAAACATTAAGCACTTTCCCCAAACCCGTCTTATTTATCATAGGAGAAGAAGACGAAGCCGTTCCTACAGAGGCGAGCCAGCAACAGCTAGCCTTGCCAGCCCGAGCGAATATTCACGTATTAGAAAAAGTAGGCCACATGGGTATGATTGAAACCCGCCGTAAGACACAGCTCATGGTCAGGCAGTTTGTGACTTACTGTTTGAGCTAAAAAACTAGAGCTGCCCGGGAGCAGCTCTAATTCATGTCTAGCAGAATTGTATTTTTAGGCTGATTTGCGCTGATCTTGGTGCACTATCATTTCCTGCTCATTGAGTGCTTCAAAACGGTAACCTTGTTCCGCAAAATAAGCCAATGCTTTGGGCAATGCGTAACGCAGCTTTTCTTCCGCCTTGAGGCTATCGTGGAAAACGACAATAGAACCTGGTTCTACATTACGGGTAACGTTTAAGAGGCATTGTTCTTCCGTGATATTTGGATCAAAATCGCCACTCAAAACATCCCACATCACAATCCGGTAATGGCGCAGTAGAAACTGGGTCTGACGTGGACGCAGCTTTCCGTAGGGAGGGCGGAAAAGAACCGTTTTAGTCAGGTTAGCACAGTGACGAATATTGTGAAAGTAAGGAAGGTTATCCGAACTCCACCCATTGAGGTGATTGAAAGTATGGTTGCCAATGGAGTGTCCACCAGCTCTTACTTGTTCGAATACTTCGGGGTGTTTCTCAATGTTGTTACCAACACAGAAGAATGTTGCTTTGGCATTGTATTGTGCCAATTGTTCTAACACCCACGGCGTCACGCCGGGGATAGGGCCGTCGTCGAACGTCAGGTAAACAACCTTGTCTTCAGATGGGATTTTCCAGGTAAAATTTGGGAAGAGTTCCTGGATAAATTTGGGGGTTTTAATTAAATACATAAGCGTCGCAATTGAAATAGTTCAGGGATAATATAATCGTTTAGGCTGTTGCACTTAACAATGCGCAACAAAATCAACATGTTCATTTTCGTACTAACAACCAGGGGAGATGGGCAACGATGGGAAAATCGGGGAGAATTTCTTGCTGCCGCCCTAAATCATTACTTTTGCCGCTGTAATGGTAAAAGTGAAGACAATTTTGTGGAGGGGGAGGTTCCAAAAAATCGGCATTCTTCCCTTAATACCAAATTTCTTTAGTAAAAGTTTCCGAAGAAACGTATAAGAGGCTTGTTTTGCTGCCTTTACCCGGAACTTTTTTAAAGATTTTTCAACTTTTTTGAAAATATATTTGTGTTGATGACAAAAACTGTCAAAACACCCAAAAAATAAAGCTGTACCAATGAGTAATGTTCGTGTAAGATTTGCGCCAAGCCCTACGGGTGCGCTGCATATTGGTGGTGTCAGAACTGCTTTGTACAACCACCTTCTGGCTCGCCAAATGGGCGGTACCTTTATCCTCAGAATTGAAGATACAGACCAGACGCGCTACGTGCCCGGAGCTGAAGATTACATCAAAGAGGCACTGGCCTGGTGTGGTCTCACCCTTGATGAAGGCCCCGAACAAGGTGGCGATTATGGCCCCTACCGCCAATCGGATCGAAAAGCAATCTATCAAGAGCACGCTCAACAACTTATTGCCAACGGTAAGGCCTACTACGCATTCGACACGCCCGAAGAGCTGGATGCTCGCCGGGAAACGGAAAAAGAAGCGGGCAATCACAATTTCCGCTACGATGCCAGCACGCGTGGCAGTATGCGCAACAGTGAATCGCTCACTAGTGCCCAAGTGGAACAATTGCTGGCCGACAAGACCCCATACACCATCCGTCTAAAGGTACCTGCTGACGAAATCGTCAAAATCACCGACTTGGTTCGCGGTGAGGTACAATTCCAAAGCAAGGAACTCGATGATAAAATTCTGTTGAAAACCGACGGAATGCCTACTTATCACCTTGCCAATATCGTCGACGATCATCTGATGAAAATCACCCACGTCATCAGAGGAGAAGAATGGCTGCCTAGCACAGCCCACCACGTTTTGTTGTACCGAGCCTTTGGCTGGGAAGCAACGATGCCTTCCTTTGCTCATCTACCCCTTATTCTAAAGCCTACAGGCAAAGGCAAACTGAGCAAGCGCGATGGGGTGGCCTTGGGTATTCCCGTCTTTCCATTGGCTTGGAACGGAGCAACCGAAGAGGAGTCATTTACCGGTTTTCGCGAATTTGGCTTCGACCCACGCGCCGTCGTCAACTTCATGGCCCTTTTGGGTTGGAATCCCGGCACCGAACAGGAACTATTTAGTCTGGACGAATTGGTAAACGCCTTTTCTATCGAAAAAATAGGAAAAGCTGGTGCTCGTTTTGATTTTGACAAAGCCAAGTGGTTCAACCAGCAATATATCATGCAATCCTCCGACGAGGAACTGGTAGCTATCGTCAAGCCTATACTCGCAGAAAAAGGGATCTCTAAAGACGATGCCTTCCTGACTGTCTTTGTACAACTGATGAAAGAACGGGTCGTCGTTTACAGCGACTTCTGGGACAATGGCTACTATTTTTTCACAGAGGTACAAGATTACGACGAAAAGAATAGCCGCAAGAAGTGGAAGCCAGAAAACCAAGGCTTATTTAACGAACTACGCGGGCAACTCAAAACCCTAGAGACCCCCGATGAAGCAACTGTAGAAGCTGCCGTAAAATCTTTTATGGAAGTTAATGAGCTTGGCTTTGGGGCAGTGCTACCTATTCTCCGTATAGGCGTTACTGGTACGATGCAGGGCCCTTCTATTTTTGCCGTTATGGCACTCCTCGGCATGGAGGAAGTAGATCGTCGCCTGGAGAAAGCCTTTACCGTCTTTAATTCACTGAAAAACGGTTAAGTCACTTCATTTCGGAATAAACAAAAAGAAGCCGCAACTAAATGTTAGTTGCGGCTTCTTTTATTCCACTGGATGCACTGCATTGCGCACCACTTCCTCGTAGTATGCTTCGTATTGAGGCAGGATAATATCAATATCAAACCGTTTGGCTTGAGCTAGTGCATTTGCCCGAAAACGAGCCAAGGTATCCTCATCCTTTAGGATCTCGATAGCAAAATTTGCCATTGCTTCCACATCCCCAAGATCGGCCAGGTAACCCGTTTCGCCATGGATGTTCACTTCAGGCAATCCTCCGACATTGGTAGACACTACCGGCACTTCACAAGCCATTGCTTCCAAGGCAGCCAGTCCAAAGCTTTCGCTGGCGGATGGCATCAAAAACAAATCAGCGAGAGATAAAAGTTCTTCCACCGCATCTTGCTTGCCGAGGAAACGAATTTCATCACAAAGCTTAAGTTTTCGGCACAGCGTTTCCACATTGCGCCGTTCCGGGCCATCACCAATCAGGAGAAGTTTGCTAGGGATTTTTTGCTGCACTTTGGCAAAAATATGAATGACATCTTCCACCCTTTTCACCTTCCTGAAATTGCTGGTATGCACCAAAATACGTTCCCCCTCTGGAGCTATCGCTTTCTTGAAATGGTCTTTGTTGACCCTGCGGAAACGCTTAAAATCAATGAAATTGTAAATGACCTCAATTTCACGAGTGATATTGAAGGTATCAAAGGTTTGCTGGCGCAAGCTGTCAGAAACAGCCGTGACACCATCTGACTTATTAATGGAGAAAGCCACCACGGGCGAAAAAGCTTTATTTGTTCCTACCAGGGTGATATCCGTCCCGTGCAAAGTGGTGATAACAGGAACATAACGCCCTTCCGTCAAAAGTATTTTTTTGGCCATGTACGCTACCGCCGCATGCGGAATAGCGTAGTGCACATGCAACAAATCCAGATTTTCATACTTTACCACATCCACCAATTTACTGGCTAATGCAGTATCGTAGGGCGTATATTCAAACAGCGGATAATCGTCGGTGCCTACTTCGTGATAGTAGACGTTTTCATAAAAATGTACCAACCGTGCTGGCGGACGATAAGTGATAAAATGAATTTCGTGCCCACGCTGAGCAAGCCCTAGCCCCAGTTCCGTAGCTAATACCCCACTGCCTCCGTATGTTGGATAGCAAACGATGCCTATTTTCATTGATCTTTGATAGGTTCAATATTTATTAATAGCAAGATGGTGAAAATAGTTGTCTTTTGCCGCTACTTAGTTGGTAGATGCCCTATTATCCGCAGTGAAAATGCAAGCGCCACTCCTGCAAAGCGGGAGTGGCGCTTGTTTTATCTATTCCATCCAAGTAACTTAGATGGTGTGTAGCAAAACTGCCGGCCAAGGCGCTGGCAGGCATTTCCGTCACTAAGACTTGACAAGTTTAATCGTCTTGGTCTGTCCGGCAGCCTGAATGCGAACCAGATAAATCCCCGCAGGAACCTGGCTTAAATCAACCGTTTGGTTAATGGTATCCACCCGCTCCAAGAGGGGGCTTTGCCAAATTTGTTGTCCCAAAAGGTTTACTACATCAATCCGGGCATCTACACTTTGGTTGAATTCAGCACGTACATTGCTTTGTCCCTGGGTAGGGTTAGGAGCCAAGGTAATATCGCCAATAAGATCAACCAGTTCTTCCGTTCCAATGATGACATCAATGGTAACCGTAAGTTGGTCACTACAGCCGAAGCGGTCAGTAATGGTTACCGTGTAATCACCTGGAGGTAAATCGGTAATCGTGGCGGTTGTGTCACCTGTTGACCACAAGAATTCAAAAGGAGCAATACCACTGACGGGTAGCACAGTGACCGCACCATCATCCAGACCAGGGTTGGTGTCTGTAATTTCGGAAGTAATCCCGAGTCCATCACAACGTGGCAAGTTGATGTTGTCGATATCCAACCAATAATCAGCTCCACCACTTCCATAGGTACCCACTATACGAATTTGAATATTCTCCCCAGCAAAAACGTCCAATGGCACTGATACCGTACGGAAATCAACACTTGGCTCATGATCCGTGCCCGACTGCAAGAAGGCAATAGCGTAGGTTTCGCCACAGTCGGCAGAAATCAATACCGATAGTAAATCTGTTCCCGTCAAATCTTCCGTCGGGTCGGTACCTGCAGACCATTCCACGTAGCGGTAATCAAAGAACAAGGTATCCGTTTGCTGAACGGGACCTAGCACTGGTAGGTCAACAATAAATTCACCCGGGAAAAACAAGTTGCGGCCAATTACTGAAGTTGGGTTATTATGAGCCAATGGTGCATACAAAATACCATTGGTCGTAATGTACGCTGGAATACCAGCCTCAAAATCTTCAAACAATGGGGGTGCAAAACGCGTCACCACAATCGTGAAGGTATCATTAGCAACATCACCGTCATTCATCATTTCCGTCCACACCTGGATGGTATATTCGCCAGGTAGCGCAAAATCGTAGTTGAGGTCAAACTCAAACATTTCTGTGCTATCGCGACTAACAATCCCCGTAAAGAATCCATCTACGGGTTGATTGACACCAGAAGGTACACCGTTGATACTGAAATTCAGCGGGAACAAAGTCTGAGGGTTTTGACCAAAGTTGGTAATTCCTACCCGGATAGGCTCGCCGCTGCCCAAACCACATTCATCTGTTGGGGCTATCACTTCCGTAATACCCACATCATTGAAATAAATGGTCGAAAAGCTATAGGGGCCTAAAACGACCGTTGCCTGTCCATCAGGGCATAAATTGGTTAGGTAGAATTCGTAGTCAGTACCTTCGGCTAAGTTGTTGATAATGATCAATGAGTCATCCGTCATCAACGTATTTCCGGTACCTGGCGTAAACCCAAGCGTATCGTACTCGATCATGAAGGTATCAAGCCCAGGCAAGTCAATTAATATATTGACGGAAGAAGCATTGAAAAACTCAACCGATACATCCGGCGTGAGAATAATAGGGTCAGGAATACAAGGAGAGCAAGTAACCGTAGCCTCCCAACCTGGCCTGATAACAGATCCATCAGAATCAAAAGTAACCGTTAGACATCCACTAGGATCTGTAGAAATGAACAATCCAGGTGCTTGGACATCCAAGTTTATCGGGTCATCAGTTCCTATCCCATTAAAAACAGAAAGATCATCACAACAATTTTCTAATGAAACAGCAATGAAATCTATGATAATGGCTTCTCCTGGATTATCAGGGCAGAAGGTGAAGGTTTCAAATTCATTATTTTGGTAGTTACCATTTGGCCCACCACTATCAAAGAAGCTATCTCCACAGCCAGGAATAGTGGTAAAGGAAACAGGGCCTACCCAATTGGAGAACTCGCCTTCTTCTTCACAATGCCCACGTACGTAAAAGTCGTACTCCGTACCGCTTTCGCCACCCGTCCAGGTGTAGGGATTTTCCGTGACATCCATTACCGTAGGCATTCCAGTCGGCATCGTACCAGCAGGAACGATTTCAATATCCCAAACGGTTACATTGCCGACTTGAGACCAACCAAGAATCCCACCAGTAGTCGTTGCGGCAATAACTTCCAAGAAAGAAGGATTAGGACAAGGAGGAGCGGGAGCACAAGAAACAATTGCTTCCCATCCGTCACGAATAACTGAACCGTCAGAATCCCAGGTTACCGTGATACAACCATCAGCAGACAACGACGTGAATGACTCTGGTGCAATCAAATCAGGGTTAAGCACTGGGCCACCGGTACCCGATCCGCTGTAGATGACAAGATTATCACAGCAGGTTTCTAAGTCTACAAAAATAAAATTCAGCGTCACCAAATCGCCAGGAGTATCTGGACAAAAGGTGTAGGTTTCCAGCTCATTATTTTGGTATTGCCCATTGGGGCCACCGCTGTCAAAGAAGCTGTCTCCACAACCAGAAGCAGTCGTAAAACTCAGCGGCCCTACCCAGTTGGTGAATTCGCCTTCGTTTTCACAATGCCCACGTACGTAAACATCGTAAGAAGTACCCGTTTCGGCATCCATCCAGACAAAGGGATTGTCGGTAACATCAGCGATAGATGGAACACCAGTACTTGGTGTTCCTGCTGGCACAATCTCCAAATCCCAGGTATTCACATTACCTACCTGGTTCCACGAAAAAGTAGCACCCGTTCCAAGTACATCACTGACCGCTAGAAGCGTAGGGTTAGGACAAGGAGGAGGAGGAGCACAACTTACCAATGCTTCCCAACCAGCAAAGATAACGGAGCCATCAGAACTCCAGGTTACTGTAAGGCAACCATCTGCTGCTGAAGAAGTAAAGCTTTCAGGAGCTTGGATATCAGTATTCAGAGGGTTTCCAGTACCCGTACCGTTATAAACTGCGAGGTCATCACAACAGGTCTCAACTGCTACCGCAGTAAAATTAAGGGTCACCAAATCGCCCGGGTTATCAGGGCAAAAGGTCCAGGTTTGGTCTTCGTTATTTTGGTATTGCCCATTAGGGCCACCAGAATCATAGAAAAACTCACCACAGCTTTGGCCTGCGACTTGCCAGGCGCTCAGCGTGAATAATACAAATGTATACAGCGTAAATTTCCAGCTCATGAAGCTTATCTTTTTTTGGCAGAAAGTTGCTTGTTGCTAACATTCAACAAAGTGTGCTAAAATTAGCCAAAAATCCTTAAACAACCACTTTATTTTATCTGACTAGCTGCTTAAAGACAAAGAAGGTGGAGAAATACCGTAATTCTAGGTCCAATAATTTCAAATCTCCATCCCTGATTTAACACTCAGTTAAAATACTTTCGTTTAAACCTTTTACTATCCTTATTGTTAGACCCACAATTAGATGCGTTCCATGTGCTGGAGTGGCAAGTTTTAAGCTATTGTTCACAAAACAAACTTACGGGTGGCTGTGTATTCCATCAAAGACTTGGAAAAACTATCTGGGATTAAGGCCCATACTATCCGTATTTGGGAACAGCGGTACCATATTTTAGAACCTCAACGAACTAAAACGAATATCCGCTATTACCAGGATGAAGACCTCAAAGTGTTGCTCAATGTAGCCCTGCTCAACAAAAATGGCATTAAGATTTCTAAAATCGCCAAAATGGAAGACCAGGAGCTGACTGAAAAAGTAGCAGCTATTTCTGAGATCAATTTAGATGATGGCACCCAATTGGACGCCCTTACCATCTCCATGATCGAAATGGACGAAAATAAGTTCGACCGTATCATCAATACCAATATTGATCAGATTGGCTTCGAACAAACCATGATGGAGGTCATCTATCCTTTTCTCGACAAGCTTAGCTTGCTGTGGCTCACTGGCTCAATCAACCCCGTACAGGAAAATTTCATCAGCCACCTCATTCGCCAGAAAATCATCAGTGCCATCAATGCTACTCCCCTTTCGAGTGGAGAAGAAAATGAAAAAATCATCCTCTATTTGCCTGAAGGAGAACGACAAGAGCTTTCCTTGCTTTTTATGCATTACCTGCTTAAGTCTCGTGGTAAATACGTGCTTTACCTTGGGCAGGATATTTCCATCGCCGATTTATCAGATGCTAATCATATTCATAAAGCCGATCTCATCTTCACGATGATCACGGAAACTTTTGCCAAAGAATCCGTCCAGCAATACGTGAATCACCTGGCGGATACCTTTCCTAAAACTCACATCTTACTCTCTGGCTACCAGGTCGTTGCACAACAAGTAGAAGCACCTAAGCACGTCACTATTCTAAAAAGCCTCGATCAAATGTTGCGCTTTTTTGATCACCAATAATTGTCATGGAACTAGTTGGAAGGCACTTTTGAAGTGCCTTCCAACGCTATAGCGCCTCAGGCAGAAAAAGCAGAGTTGCTTCTTGTGGAAATCCTCAGAGATTAAAAGACGTTTGTTTAGTGCCCAAAGCAGTAGAGCGTAATTGAAAAATAATCGATGTTAATACAACAATCATATCTGCATCGCTGTTTAGCACATTATCACAACCTTAAATAACTTGAAATTTTTATGAAGAATTTAATGATTTTAGCACTTGCACTCTTTTTAGTAGCATGTGGTGCCTCCCCTGAAGGAGAACAAGTCGAAGCACAGGATGCTGTAGAAGCAAATACCCCTGCGGCAGCAACTAATTCGCTAGCTGTTGATACTGACGCCAGTGTCATCAATTGGGTGGGTGCTAAATTTACAGGTGATCAGCATAATGGTACGATTCAGATTGCCGAAGGTAAATTGATGACCGAAGGCAGTAATCTGGTTGGTGGTAACTTTATCATCGACATGAGCACAATTAAAGTGACCGATGAAACGCCCGAAGAAATGAAAGCCAAGCTTGTTGGCCACCTTACTACAGGTGATTTCTTTGAGGTAGAAAAATATGGTAAAGCTTCTTTCGAAATCACCTCTGTTGAGGTAGCTCAAGGCAATCCTGACGCTACCCACAACATCACGGGTAACCTCACTATGAAGGATATTACCAAGAGTATTACCATTCCTGCTACGGTAAGTATTACAGAGGGTGGCATTGCTGCCAAGACCCCTCAATTTGTAATTGATCGTACGCAATGGGGAGTAACCTATGGCTCTACTACGGCTGGTGCGCTGAAAGACAAAGCGATCAAAGACGAGATTGCACTACAAATTAACCTGGCCACCAAATAAGCTGAGGTACATGAAATAAGCGGCAATTATTGGTCGCTTTTGCTGGAGCTGGACTTTCGCCAAATGGCAAAAGTCCAGCTTTATTATTTATTGACAAACTGTAAACAAACAGGTGTTTTTACTTCCCACTCCTGTTCGTAGCGAAGTTTACCGTTTTTTTGATCTATCGTAAACTGCACTACATTGTCAGAATTCTGGTTAGCGACGAGTAATGCTTTCCCATCAGGGTGAATCGCAAAATTACGGGGAAAAGCTCCCCTTGTGGGGAAATAACCTATTGATTCCAGACTGCCATCTCGGGTATCCACCCGAAAGCCGGCCAAAGAATCATCTCCGCGGTTGCTGGCATAGAGAAACTCCCCATCGGGACTAAAATGAAGATCTGCACCCAGGCTGAAATCACTAAAATCATCTGGTAAGGTTGACCAATGGTCAATCATATTCAACGCTCCATTCTCCGCATTGTAATGAAAAGCGGTAATGGTATTGTTGAGTTCATTGAGCACATACGCATAAGGTGCCCGAGGGTGGAAAGCAAAATGCCGCGGACCACTACCTCCTGGCAATACTACGGTAGTAACAAGTTCCCAGAGCGGCCCTTCCGCATTAAAAGTATGTATCTCATCGGTTCCCAGATCGGCTACCATCACCCAGTATCCATCCGGGCTTACAGTCACAGAATGGGGGTGAGAACTCTCCTGCCTTTCGTTGGGCCCATTCCCTTCGAGGCGTAAGGTATCAGATGCGGCCTCTATTTTACCATTCTTGGCCACGGGGTAACGTACGATCATCCCACCAACATAATTCGCAACATAAAGCCACTTACCATTGGGGTGGATGCTCACATGGCAAGGTGCAAAACTAAAGGTTGGTTGCCGATTAAGGAGTACCAGTTTTTCACCTTCTTGCTGATAGCTATATACATACCCTGTAGTATCAACATCTGGCCCAATTTCACTCACGGCGTAAATACGATCCGCATCAGGCGACAAGCACAAAAAGGAAGGATTGACAATGCCTTCGGTTGTTTCCAAAGACAGCAGGCTGTCTTTTTCAAACTGTAAGCGGTAAATCCCATCTGCTTTGCCATCTACATGGCCTTCTTTTCGGGTATAAGTACCCACCCATACTTCTGCTGCTTTCATGCTCACAGATTGTTGATCGTTTGGTGGTTCATAGCAACTGGTCATTAAAAAAACCAGACTAAAAAAATGCAGTAGTAGTAGTAACCTTATCTTCATGGACAGTGTTTAAGAACGGAAAGTTAGTAAATACCCCTAACTTTGTCGAGAAATCTAAAAAATGGACATGTCACAGCAAGCAGCGCAACCGCAACGTACGGACGTAAACACTTTGGGAGAATTTGGATTAATTGAGCATCTCACCCAGCGTTTCCCACTACTCAATGCTTCTTCTCAACTAGGAATTGGTGACGATGCCGCTGTCATTGACAATGGTAATTTCAAGACGATTATTTCTACTGATATGCTAGTGGAGGGCATCCATTTTGACCTGATGTACACCCCACTCAAGCACCTGGGTTACAAATCGGTGGTCGTCAACCTATCGGATATTTACGCTATGAATGCCCGCCCTCGGCAAATCACGATGTCGCTAGGGCTGTCCAACCGTTTTTCCGTAGAAGCACTAGAAGAATTTTACGAAGGCGTATACCTGGCCTGCGAGCACTATGGTGTGGATTTGATCGGTGGAGATACCACTTCCTCCAACAAAGGCCTGGTCATTAGTGTTACCGCCATTGGACAAGGGGAGGAAGGAAAGCTGGCCTATCGTTCTGGTGCCAAAGTAGGAGATATTATCTGCCTTACCGGCAATGTAGGTGCAGCTTATTTGGGCCTGCAAATTCTGGAAAGGGAAAAGCAAATTTATCTCTCTTCTCCGCAAATTCAACCCAACCTTGAAGACCAAACCTACTGCGTAGGTCGCCAACTCAAGCCCGAAGCTCGCCGGGATATGATCGAGCAATTTGATAAAGCCAATCTGGTGCCTACCTCCATGATTGATGTATCCGATGGCGTAGCCAGCGAACTGTTTCATATTTGCAAAGCCTCTGGCGTTGGTGCGTTTCTTGAAGAGAGTGGCGTGCCCATTCATCCCGATGCCCAGTTACTAGCACTGGACTTCAAACTTGACCCCATCACCTGCGCCCTGAGTGGAGGCGAAGATTACGAGCTCCTCTTCACCGTCAATCCTCGCGACCTGGAAAAAGTAAAATACTTGCCAGATATCTACATTGCAGGTGAGATTACCCCTGCGGAAGACGGTGTCATGTTACATACCAAAGGGGGGAACATTCACCCACTGCAAGCCCAGGGTTGGGTACATTTCAATCCAAATAAAAAGTAGTAACTAATAAAAATCCTCTTCTGCAACAACCAGCGTTGTCAGTTCCACGGTATGCCCATCGGGGTCTTGCGTGTATAGAGAATGAAAGTAGTAATGGTCCTGAAAATCATACACTAGCCCAAGTTGGATATAGTGCTTTTTTGCCTTGGCAAAAGCATCCGGGCTCAATTGAAAAGCAAAGTGATCAATTTTTATGTGCTTCGAGGAAGCGTCTAGGACTTGGTCTTCCATTTGGGCAGGAAAAAGCGCTAGGCCAGTCTTACCTGCCAGTAAAAAGATGGGAAAAGGTTTCCATTGGCTAGGTTCATAGCGTTTCAACCCCAGTACTTCTTCGTACCAACGTGCCGATACCTCTAGGTCTTTAACCCGGATAGCTACGTGATCCAGAAAATCAATCTCAAAGTCGACTTTTCTATCTGGATTCATAAGAAAAGATAATTTTCACCACATAGCCGCCTGCTTAGTTAAGATGGCCATGTGGTGAAAACACTGCTACTAATTATGGTAAGCCTGGTTATGCGCCAAGGTTGCACCACACTGCGCACAAGGCCCTGCCGTAGCTCCACCTCCCGCACATCCGTTGGAACAAGTGTAATGCCATACGCCAGCAGCATTCTGAGCAGGTTCAGTTGCAGGTGCCGCTACTGCGGGGGCTGCATTTGGATCCTGGAACATAGGGTTTGCGCCGCTAGCCGCTGGGGCTGGGGCTGCATCATTAGCGTGAAAGGCCTGATTGTGAACCAGTGCTGCTCCACACTGTGAACATGACCCTTGTGCTGCTCCACCCGAACCCACATGGCCCGACGGACAAATATAATGTTCAACACCAGCTACACCTCCTACTGCCGGAGGAGCAGTTACCGGAGCAACAGCTGGGGCTGTAGCAGCATTACTATCAGTAGATTTGTCGCCCTGGCAAGCCATAATGGTTAAACCGACCACGAGCATAAAAACGAAGGTTAAGACCCTGTTCATGAGCTTTTTGTTTTTGCTGTTCTCAAAAAAGAACAGTACTTAATAATTCGGCTAAAATAAGGCTTTTTATTTTAAAGCTCTTCTCTTATCCCTCCAATTCCGTCACCGCATCATTAAGATCATCCGTAGCTTTTTTCAGTTCATCAACGGTATCTTCCCGCTTCTTCGACGAACGGCGACTACGTTTTTTTGGTGCCTCCTCAGCGGTTTTTGGGGTGTAAGTCGCATTGGGGTCGAAAGGTTCCTTGCTAAAGCTGAGGGCCTCCTTTTCCAAATCTACGTAAATGGTGTCTCCTGCACTAAAGGTATCCGCAATGATGACGCTAGAAAGACCATCGACTAAATCTCGTTGCAACACCCGCTTCATCGGACGGGCACCAAACTGTGGGTCGTAACCACGATCAGCCAACCAATCCAGTGCCCGCTCGCTGATTTTCATGACCATCCCTTTCTGGGCCAGCATTTTTTCGGTTTTGCGCAAAAGCAGCTTCGAAATTTTCTTGATTTCCTCCCGGGTCAGCGGCAGGAACATGATTCGCTCATCGATACGGTTCAAAAACTCAGGTCGTAAATTCTCTTTCAGGGTTTCGAATACTTCTTCTTTTGTCGTCTCTATAATTTCATTGCGGTGCTCCTCTCCTACGGCGTCCAGATCTTCAAAGTTTTCCAAAATCACTTCTGCCCCCATATTCGAAGTCATAATAATAATGGTGTTTTTGAAACTGGCTACCCGCCCTCGGTTGTCTGTCAACTGCCCATCATCCAGCACCTGCAACAGGATATTGAAAGTATCCGGGTGGGCTTTTTCTATCTCATCCAGCAACACTATACTGTAAGGCCTGCGACGTACGGCTTCCGTCAGTTGCCCACCTTCGTCGTAACCTACGTATCCCGGAGGCGCTCCCACCAGGCGGCTCACCGCGTGGCGTTCCTGGTATTCGCTCATATCGATCCGAGTGATGGCCCGTTCGTCATTGAACAGTACTTCGGCCAGTGCTTTCGCCAATTCAGTTTTTCCTACGCCAGTAGGGCCCAGAAAAATAAACGAACCAATCGGCCTACCCTCATCCTGCATCCCGGCGCGGCTCCTACGCACGGCATTGGCCACGGCCACTACGGCTTCGTCTTGCCCTATCAGGCGCTGGTGCAGCTCATCTTCCAGTTGTAGCAGTTTTTCTTTTTCACTTTGCAGCATCCGCGCTACCGGAATTCCCGTCCAGCGCCCTACTACTTCGGCAATGTCGTTGGCCGTTACCTCTTCGTTGGTAAATCGCTTTTCGTCCGGCAATTTATCCAGTTTCTCCAAGGCAATATCTAGCTGACTTTGCAACTCCTGCAGCTCACCGTAACGAATTTTAGCTACTTTCTCAAAGTCGCTATGGCGCTCGGCCCGATCGGCCTCTTGCTCTTTTTCTTCCATCTGCTTCTTCAAGCCCTGCACGAGATCTACAATCTCCTTCTCGCCCTGCCATGAGGCCCGCAAGCCATCACGTTTTTCTTTTGCGTTAGCAATTTGCTCATTGATATTGGCCAATTTAGCATTGTTTTTCTCCCGCTTAATGGCTTCGCGCTCTATCTCCAGTTGGCGCACCTTGCGCTCCCATTCGTCTACTTCTTCGGGCACACTGTCCAACTCCAAGCGCAGGCGGGCCGCGCTTTCGTCAATCAGGTCAATGGCTTTATCTGGCAACTGCCGGTCAGCAATGTAACGGTTACTCAACTCTGCTGCCGCCACCAATGCTTCATCCAGTATTTCTATTTTATGATACACTTCGTAGCGCTCCTGCAAGCCGCGCAAAATCGAGATCGTATCCTCTACACTGGGTTCTTCAATCAGCACGGTCTGAAAACGCCGTACCAGCGCTTTGTCTTTTTCGAAATATTTTTGGTACTCATCCAACGTCGTCGCACCAATGGTACGTAGCTCGCCACGGGCCAACGCTGGTTTCAGGATATTGGCCGCATCCATGGCGCCATTACCACCGCCAGCACCTATTAGGGTATGGATTTCGTCAATAAAGAGCACAATTTCGCCATTCGACTCGGTGGTTTCTTTGATCACCCCCTTCAGTCTTTCCTCAAACTCTCCTTTATACTTCGCCCCCGCAATCAGGGCTGCAATATCCAGCACGTAGATGCGCTTGCTCTTCAGGTTTTCCGGCACATCCCCCTTCACTATTCGCCAGGCAATCCCCTCTACAATGGCCGTCTTGCCTACGCCGGCTTCGCCAATCAGCAGGGGGTTGTTTTTCTTGCGACGCGACAGTATTTGTAGCACCCGGCGCATCTCCTCATCACGCCCGATGATGGGGTCCAGTTTGCCACTTTCGGCCCGTTCGTTCAGGTTGATGGCAAATTTTTTCAAGGCATTGTAGCTTTCTTCGGCGCTCTGGTCGGTGACTTTACGCCCTTTCCGTAAATCCACTATCGCGGCGCGCAGACCGTCATTGGTCAGGCCCATGTCCTTCAATATCTGGCCACCTTTGTCTTCACCTTGCAGAATCCCCAGCAGCATCAATTCTACGGAGATGTATTCATCTTCAAAGTCTGGCAACATCTTCTTTGCCCGGCTCAGCGCCTTATTGGCGGCGTCTGTCAAGTATTGCTTTTCACTACCTGCCACTTTGGGGTACTCCCTAATCGAACGATCCAGCTTGGCGATCAGTTCTTGTGGATCTACGCTGTTTTTTTCCAATAAAAAACGGACAACACTTTCGTCCGTATCCAAAATTCCTTTCAACAGGTGAGGAGTATCCACTTGTTGCTGGCTCAGGCCACCAGCTACTTTCTGCCCTTGCATGATCGCTTCCTGGGCCCGGGTCGTAAAATTATCGTAAGTCATAGTCGAGTTTAAATCTGCGGTCTCAAATATAACAAACCCCACCCACATCAACGCTGCCCTTTTATACCAAGACATAAGATTCATCGGCCAATCCAGTTTTTGGGCGGCTGTCATCGTCCCTCGTCACCGGGGTGTTCAGCCCCTTAGGGGCATTACCATCCCTACCGCTGCTCGTCCGATGGAAGATCGGAATGCGCCGTGCTGGCCTAATTGCGGCCAGCACCTGGTAGTTGCGTAAAACTGCGAGTGATCTGTAGAAGAATGGGGTTACTTCTGAGTAGCCTGATTTCTCCACTTAAAGACCAGTTAACCAATCTTTTGGTGCGAGTCCCGGTGTTAGTTTTACCCACGTTAAACTATACTAAAAATTTAGCTTTGTGTATTTTGCGAACCGCATATTTTATTGGCAACAATTCTCCTTATGAAAGACCTGCGCTCTTTCGAAGGGCTAAGTTCTTATAAATTAAATACAACTAAAAAATGAAACACATTTTAGCTATTTTGATAGTAATTCTCACCATTAACATTGGTCTTGGGCAGCAGCATTCACAATTAGACAGTGTGATGAGCATTCATGTAAAAAATGGTTTTAATGGCAATGTAATTTACTCGCGAAACGACAGTATCAAGTTTAAAGGAAACTATGGTTTCGCAAACACAGAAAACCAAATCCCTTTAACAGATACCTCTATTTTTGACCTAGCCTCTGTTTCAAAGCAGTTTACAGCTGTAGGTGTCATCCAATTAATTGAGAAGGAGTTACTATCCTACGACACGAAGCTAGAAGAAGTCTGGGCTGACTTTCCTTACCAAGGCATAACGATCGAACACCTTTTAAGACATCAATCTGGTTTGCCTGACTACATTGACTTTTTGAGTAAATCAAAATATTGGAATAAACAGAATATTGCAACTAATGATGATTTAATCAACATTATGAAAGAGCATGAGCTGCCTTTAGCCTTTACCCCAGGTACGCAATCCTTTTACAGTAACACTGGATACGCAATATTAGCATCGGTCATTGAACAAATAAGTGGCTTAACCTACGAAACGTATTTGCATGACAATATTTTTGATCCTCTTCAAATGCGCAACTCAAAAGTCGTCAGACGGATTTACAAACCTGACAATGATTCTAATTTAACAACAGGCTACTACAGGAAAGGGAAAAAGAATGCTCCCAATTATTTATACGATAAGAAAATGAAGTACTATGATGGAATTGTAGGTGACGGAATGGTCCATTCTACTATCCTAGACTTACTGAAGTGGAAACAAGCACTGAAAAATAATACTTTAATTTCCGAGGTAAATAAAGAGAAAATGTTTTCTGGTGATGAAATCTCTTCCACCTATGGTTTTGGTTTTGTTATTCAGGACTCTGCGTCTTTAGGAAAATATGTACTACATACCGGTAGTTGGCAAGGTTATCATTCCTTTTTACTTTACATCTTATCATCAGATGAATTTGTAGTTGTTTTATCCAATAACAGCTATGATGAAACAGCAGGTATCAATAATGACTTATTAAAATACGGTCGATAAACACCTCTTATTACCGGGTAAGCTTTTGGGGGCTGATGGAGCTTTTGTCTTCGACAAATCACCTACTGCACCAAAGCCCATCTTATTACAATTGGCACTACAACGCCTTGGAAAACGTTTTCCTAACCGCCTGTACTTGGTGATCGCCAAAAACTTACACGGAAAGAAGGTGATGGAATACGTGCGGAATACGATGAAGTAAGGTGAGATTTACCTTCTTGATACTCCGAATAGACAGAGACTCAAAGGTAAATCTCACTGTACTGAGTACTTGGTAGGGTATAGCCAACGTAAAAAGTTAAGGCAAACGACATAATTAAATTTTAAGGCTGTCTTTTTTGAAATGACAAAAACATGAGTATTGCCCGAAAATCAAGTTGAAGCCCTACCCTTCACTGTTCACCTTACTCAGCTTATAAGTAGCGGTAAGCATCGCAAAACGCCCCAAGGCATTGGCTTGGCTTTCTTCAAAATAATTGAAAGCATTACGGCGCTCCAATCCCCTGTTCTGGTTCAACAAATCAAAGACACTGACCTTCAGGGTAAGTCGTTTTCCCGTAAGGATACTTTTGTGAACAGAGGCTTGCCAGAGGGTGAAATTATTTTGCTGACCAAAAGCTTCGTCCGAAAATTGCTGGCGCTCCATTTCTGTACTCAACACCCAATCTTTAGGCAAAAACCAGTCGGCAGAAATAAACCAATCCTGGCGCGAATAATTTTGGTTAAAGTTGTCCTGTTGTTCGTAGCGGGCCTGACTAAAATTCCACGCCGCACCCAGTTCCCAAGCGATAGTTTCCTGCTTTCTGTTTCGGAAACTCAGCGACCATTCCTGCTGCCAACGCTCGGCTCGGTCGGTCGTTTCATTGACCAATAGCTGCCCCAGGTTGTAGCTGGTGCTCCCCCTGAGCTGTAGACTCACATCTACCACCCGAAGTGGTGTACTGAAAGAGGCGTACAACTGGTTTTGCCACTCGTAGTCCGTATTAACAGGCTGTCGTACCTGCCGGAGTAACTCATCAATTGACAAACGATTCACAATACGGTTGTCAATGTAGCTGCTTCGTAAATTGGCAAAAAAATTGGTAAAACTAAAAGCATCAATGATGGTGAGGCCAGCCGTAAAATCATGCTGGTATTCTGGCTCTAACCCAGGATTCCCCTCGTAAATACTGAGGCTATTGGTATTGTCCACCAAGGTCTGCAACTGGCTCAAGCCTGGTGCATTGAGCCGGGTACTATAGCGCAGTTCCAGGTTTCTCGACGAGGTAAACTCATGTTTCCAACTGGCGCGGGGCAGTAAATACCAGAAGGAATTGGCCGTATTTGCTCCACTCTTTAAGTCACCATACTGGGCCTGCACGACAACGTCAAACCGGGAGCGTCGCGAGGTGAATAGCAGCCCCGTTCCTAGCAGACTCGTATTGAACGTTCGATCAAACACGCCACTTAACAACGGGTTAAGTTGATAATCAAAAGTCTCGGTACGATCCAGAAATGCTTTATCCAGGTCAGCTTGCTCACGTGTGAGCGTAAGGGTATTTTGCCAATACCAGTTTTCGTTCAATGGCTCCGTGAAGGCTAATCTTGCCTGCCAAAAAGCCGACTGCTCCGCGCTAAGCTGTTGCTGATCAAGAGAGTCACTCGCGTACAACATGCTGTTTTCTTGCCAGAAACGATCACTGTTCAATAGATACTGTTCGCCCTCACTGTCTTGCTGGTCATAGGACAAACTGGCCGTAAACAACCTCCCTATCGTCTTGAATTTCAGAAAATACTGCATATTCGCACTGCTTGACCAACGCAGGGGGGTATTGCGATAATCCTGTCGGCTGTCACTCGCTAGAAGATTCGCATTGGTGAAATTGCTTAGCGCATACGCTCGACTTGTCTTGCCATTCGTATAGCCGATATTTCCACCAAATAGTAGACGCTGCCGATCATCGAGTTCGTGCTGTACTTCCAGGTTTATCCGGTGGCTGCCCGTCCGGCTGTTTTCTTGTTGCTGCCCCATTGAGCGGTATGCTTCCTCGGCGAGTACGTTGTCACGAGTAAAACTTTCCTGCAACGCTCTTTTAAGGATACTACCGAAATAATTACTGCTAAAAGTGGTATTCTCGCCCAAATCGCGATTGTAATTTAAGCCCAGCGCCTGCGAGGTATTCAAACCGCCACCGTCGCCAAAATTCAGCGGTACGCCCAGGTCATCATCATTGATATGAATACGACCTCCCCCCTGCTCCATCAGGTTGCCAAAGCCCCCCATAAAGTCGATGTAATCAAAAACTGAAAAACCTGGCTCGTTAATATTGTTGGCGCTTCCCAAAAGAGAGAGCTGCGATTGGTCATTAAACCGATTGACACTGGCTTTGCCTTGGTAGCGCCCATCACTTCCGTAACCTGCTGTTATTTCACCAAACTGACCCGCTTTTTTATCTTCCTTGAGCACCAGGTTAATGGTTTTCTCCTCCTCACCATCGTCAATGCCGGAAAATTCTTCCAGCTCCGATGCTTCGTCATATACCTGCACAGATTCCACGGCATCGGCTGGCAAATTTCGCGTAGCCACCTGAGGGTTATTACCAAAAAAAGGCTTTCCATCTACCAGTACGTTCTTCACGTCTTCCCCCTGGGCTTTGATGCTACCATCGCGGGCTACTTCCACCCCGGGGAGTTGTTTCAAAAGTCGCTCCACATTGTCATCAGCACGCACTGAAAAAGCGCCGGCCTGGTACTGAATCGTATCTCCTTTGATGAGTACGGGTACATGCGCTGCTTTCACGACTACCTCTTCCAGCAGCAGGTTTTCTGGCGAAAGCCAAATCTCCCCCAAATCAAGATGAGGTGCTTGCGCCGTAAAGCTGACGGATTGTTGGAAAGAACCATAGCCGATGTAAGTGATCTGTAAAGTAATCTCCGCCCGGGTAATCCGGTTGAGCATAAATCGCCCCTTCCCATCAGAGATCGCAAAAGCCAGCAAGGTAGAATCTACCGGATTCATAGCAACCACCGTAGCCCCCGTCAGAGCCTGCTGATCAGGGTCGGTGATGGTTCCGCTAAGTTGATATTCATTGGTTTGCCCCGTCAATTCAAGGCCGATAAAACAGAGAGAGAGCACGAATAGAAATCGAGTGAAAAATTTCATTTGCTTTTATTTAGGTGATTCATGGTGCGAAAACAGGATGGACTTTCGGCATTCGCCGAAGGCCGTTGAAGGATTTTTGGTAGAGGGCAGAGGGATTTTACCAGGCTATACCCGTTACTAAGTGGTCTGGGACATTCTCACTTGTCCTTTTTTGCTCTGACTGCGTTAAAAAGCCTCGCCGAAGCTTAGGCTTCGCCTACGTTTTTCGCCTTGGCAGAGCAAAAAATGACGTTGCGATAATATTCCCAACTCAGAGGAGCTTGCGACGATCAGCGTAGCTAAACCACTTAGTGCCGGGTATAGTAGAAACTGATCATTAATTACCCAACATCCGTTTTTCTCTTGACATCGGAAAAATTGCATAACTCTTCGTCATCCCTTTACCATCTACCCTAGGGACGCAAAGCGGACCGCATCCTTCTACAGACTTTCACCGAAAGTCCAACTTATCCCCGGATTTCTATCCGTCGGCCACTGCGAATATTCAATTCGTCCATCTTTTCCTGTTCCAGGCGATCGAATTCTTCTTCCGTGACGATCTTTCCTTTGGCAGGCCCTTTGATCAAGGTGGCGTCATCTAATTCCGCTTTAATCTCGGTCGCGACGAGATGAATATTATCGACTTCCACCTCCAGTATCATCCCGGGCAATTGCCCGTAGGTGGCAGGCCCGCCAGGAACTGCAATCTGTGGGGTAAACCACGCCGTAATCAGCATACTATCGGGGCCAGAGGTGGCCTTGAAGCAAGTATACCCCAGGATGTCTTTTTGCTCGTTGGTGAGCTTCCAATCCACCTGATCGAGCTGTTGTTCAATCCGGAAGGGGCGACCGAAAATACTGCGCTGCTCTACCATTTTCTTATCGGCAAAGTGGGTATAGACCGCACTGTTACCATTGCTGCGAATGATCTTGATCTGGAAAGTTCCTTCTCCTTCTGCCTGCGGCACGGGGGGAGGAGGTGCTACTTCCGCAACACTGTAATATGCTTCTTCCGGTGTAAACCGCAGTACAAAATTATCGCTTTGGCTACTGGGCAGCAGGTGCGCAAACTGACTGGATGATTCGTCAATATTAATATTCAATTGGATGGTCTCCTTGTATGCTACCATCCCGGTGGTGAGTTGAGCAAAAGCAAACAATGGTAGCAGGAGGGTGAGTGTATTAAGTAGATACTTCATGGTAGTTCTGTTTTTTTTTTACAAAACTAAAGGAGAGGAAGCCGAAAGCTGGTTAATCAACCTTGGTCTAAGGTTAATTAAGGTTAATGAGCATGCATGCCCTCTTCGGAAGCCTTACTTTTGTAGTATGGAACAAAAAAGAAGTCCCAACTTGCTCATGCTAACGAGCCTACTGGCCCTGGTCCTCTTTTTGGGATTTTGGCTGCGAGGCACTTATCGAGACGCAAGTTTAGTCATGACCGAAAAAGGAAATCTCTTGTACCAGGAGGCCGTTCGCCAGGTACAGGATTCTGTCTATCAAAAATTCATTGTCAGGTTTGTTGAAAACGCTCAACGTTACAAGGGCAACCCTAGCGATACCCTTCTCCATAATTTCTCAACGATTGATCTTGGCACAGCCAAAGAAACACAAATTATCGTTCACCGCTCCACGGATAGCCTGCCGCTTAAGCGCTCCAACAAATTGCAGCTGGCGTTTAAGCTGGATACGGTTGGTCAGCAAGATACCCACATTCCTTTTTCCAGTCATGCACGGGATCTTAGCTTCCCCTCTCGGCTGCGTTCCTTGAGGGCCGAGCAAAACGACTCCATTATAATCGCAGTAGCTCCCAATGACCTGGGGCTAAGCACCGAGCGATTGAGCACAACCCGTCGGGAAGGCTTTATCCTGGGCGAAGATGACACCGCACCTATTATCGAAAAGAAATTCCAGCAGGCATTGGCCAAAGCAGGGCTGCCGGCCGAATTTCACATTGAGCAGCAAAAAGTCAAGGAAGACAGCATCGATTTGGACTTCTTTCCCGGAAATTTCAACAGCCACCTGCAGGAAAAAATCGTCTTTGACCACACCGGTTGGTACCTCAGTAAAAAAATCGCAGGGCCGTTTTTTTTCAGTCTCTCCCTCTTCCTGCTTACCGCACTCGCCTTTTGGTCATTACGCAAAAGCAGTTCCAAAGCATTGCAATACACACGCCTCAAGCAGGACTTCATGAGCAACATGACGCACGAATTGAAGACCCCTATCACCACGGTTGGCCTGGCTATAGAAGCCATTCAAGGCTTTGTCGCAAACAATGATCAGGAAAAAACCAGGGAATATTTAAAAATCTCCCAGCACGAGCTCAGTCGCTTGAGTTTATTGGTGGACAAAGTGCTCAAACTTTCTCTGTTCGAGAATGATGTACCAAGCATCAATAAAGTAAAAGTCGATTTCGAATTAGTCCTCCAAAAAGTGCTCAACGCTATGTCCATTCAAGTAGAACAGACCGGGGGCGTTTTCAAATTAGAAACAGCAGGAGACGATTTCCTGTTAGCTGCTGATGCCGTACATCTTAGCAATGTCCTCTTTAACCTTTTGGACAATAGCTTGAAATATACCGAGGGAGCGCCAATTATCCATCTAAAACTTGAGGCGCAGGCAGCACGAATTATTTTCACCATCAGCGACAATGGCATAGGTATTTCTCCTGCACATCAAAGCAAAGTATTTGACCGTTTCTTTCGGGTTCCGCAGCAAGGACATCAACACAATGTAAAAGGCTACGGGCTAGGCTTGAGTTATGTCGCAGACATCATCCGACAGCACGATGGGAAGATTACCCTCGACAGCATCCCCGGAAAGGGAAGCAGCTTCCGCATTGAATTACCACGCTAATCCCTATGAAAAAAGTAAAAATACTCTACGTGGAAGACGAGCCCTTCCTGGCGAAGATCGTCAAGGAAAGCCTGGAAAGCAGAAACTATGAAGTCCAATTGCTTTCAGATGGCCGCAATGTAATGGACGTGTTCGCAAAATGGCAACCCGACGTATGTGTCCTGGATGTGATGCTCCCTTTTCGGGACGGTTTCGAATTGGGAACAGCGATCCGCAAGCGCAGCCCTACTATCCCTATCCTTTTTGTGACGGCAAAAAACGAAACGGAGGATGTTTTGAAAGGTTTTGCCGCTGGCGGCAATGATTATATCCGCAAGCCTTTTAGCATGGATGAATTGTTGGTCCGGATTACTAACCTATTATTGCTTAGCGGTAATTCTGAAGGAGAAAAAACTACCGACGTAACGGAAATGACCCTGGGTGATTTTGTGTTCTCTCCAGAGAAACTAACCTTATCTCACCAAAAAAATCCCCCTATCCAGCTCTCCTACCGGGAAGCCCAAATATTGGAACTTCTCTGCCAGCATCGCAATGGCACCCTCGAGCGCAAGCACTTGCTCCTCTCTGTTTGGGGCGACGACTCCTTTTTCAACTCCAGAAATCTTGATGTCTACATCCGAAAGTTGCGCACCTACCTCGCCGCAGATGAAAAGATCAGCATCATTACACTTAAAGGGGTAGGGTATCGGTTCATGGTGGAGGGGTGAATCAATGTTTTAAAGGTGTAAGCGTTGGAAGAGTGTAAGGGTATAAATCAGCCAGCACTTGTATTCGTTGGATTCATAAATGAAGAAAGAGAAGTCAGGTTGTCAAAAAGCAAATCATGTATAAGCGCCCTACCAATACCTGCTATCTAATTTGACACTATGACTTCAAGCCTTCAATCTGACCCTGCAATGCCCAAGAAATAGGGGTAAATCTTATCGATCCCCATCTAAGCAGAAAAAGAATGAAACCTTCTCCGATTAAAAGCAAAACAGATTACTGGTCTCATTTGCTAACGCTGTGCCTACTCCTTGCATCAAATTTTGCCAACACGCAGGTCTCCTATTTGGATATTGACTTAAACTATGGCCCTAATGAGGTGGGGTACAATTATCTCAACTTGCTCGATTCGTCAAGGATTTACGAAAGGAAAATGAACTACGAAGGTGTATTGGAATATCGCCCCATAGGGGTAAGCGTTTGGTACCCTTCAGAAAACAACAAGTTAGCAGAGAAGGTCGAGATTGCGGCATATGTTGACCGATTGAAAATAGAGCAAGAGTGGGAGCATCTTCCACAAGAATTCCTATTGGAATGGTTTGGGTACAATTCTACTTTACCAAGTCAGCAAAACCTGGAACATCTTGCTAGATCAATTAAGGCTGGAAATCAAAAAGCGGGTAAGTATCCACTGATCGTGTACTGCCCAAGTTATCAAGCACCTTCAACGGAGAATTTCATTTTGTGTGAATATCTGGCAAGCCATGGATTTGTGGTTATATCGACCGCTAGCAAAGGCCCTTACAATGTTTATTTGCAGGGAGGTACTATCCAAGATGCGGAAGCACAGGCGCGAGACATTGAATATGCGATCGGCTATGCTAGTTCACTAGAGAATGTAAATCCTGACCATAAATATCTAGTTGGCTTTAGTTTTGGCGGATTATCCGATATCCTGGTCGCAATGCGCAACAAGCGTATTAAAGGCATTATTAGCCTGGATGGCACCGTCAAATACAAATGGGAAGCAATCAAAAATAGCACCTGGTGTGAGCTACAAAGATTGAAAGTGCCATTCATCCACTTTAGCCAAAAGAATATCCCTGTGGAGGTATTAAAAAAAGAAAAGCTTGACACCTCAATAAATAGTGATTTTGCTTTTTTTGATGAATTGACAGAGACGACCAAGTACGAGTTTAGAATGAAAGATTTGACGCATGGCTATTTCTCTTCATTTGGCGCGCTGTTCATCCAAAGAGATACCGTACAGGATAAAAGTTATCCTGAAATTTCTGATTCCTACGCAAAGCTCTGCCACCTGGTGCTAGCGAGCATTCAGTCTATCAGTGACCTGAATAAAGAAGAAATGGAATGGAACCACGACGCTTTTTTAAGCCGACTGCAACTAAATAATTCGGTAGCACTGATAAAATACGAAGCCCCTACTCCCCCACTTAAAGACCAATTTCTGCGCCACATAGAGCAGTCAAGAAAAGAGGACTTTGTTAATCTACATGCCATCTACCAGGAAATTATTTCAATAGATGAAAGCTACTCCCCCCAGGAAGGTGATTTGAATGTGCTAGGCCTTCAACTCATCTTCCGTCCATCGACATTTAAACAAGGCGAGCGCGTCTTCAAATTTGCCCTGGAATTATATCCGAACTCCGCAAATCTTTATGACAGCCTGGCGGAGGGATATCGTATTCATGGCGACAGGGAATTAGCTATCGCGAATTTTAAAAAGTCTTTAGAATTATACCCAGGTAATTCAAACGCTAAGAAAAGACTACTTCAAATGGGGGCCACCACGGAAACTAGGCATTAGCATTAAGAACGTGCTGGGATAGTGCTTAAAAGCTTTACAAAAAGACCAGTTAACCATTCTTTTGGTTCGAGACCAAACATGGGGTTAGTCCTTCTAAAGACCAGTTAACCATTCTTTTGGTGCAAAGCACCTCAGGGACTAAATCGCCGTTTTGTGTATTTTACGAAGCAGGGTAAATTCACAAATTTTGGTGATCCCCATCACTGATTCCTACCCAATTTTTTCAGTACTTACCGCCATTTATATGCATACTTTATAAAGCTGTACTTATGAAATACCTGCTGTTCTCCATTGCCTTACTGAGCCTGTCTGCTTGTGAGGGGCAGCCACAGCTGTCGGGCACCATTGCGTTGGAGGAAAATAATGAATGGGGAAAGATGGTTTACCTGATTGCTCCCGGAAGCTGGAAGGGAGTGGGGAGTAGTTATGTCGGGACCATTATTGATTCAGCAAGCCTGGGGCCTGATGGAGGTTTTGCCTTCGACAAATTGCCGCCTGCACCGGAGCCCATCTTACTGCAATTGGCATTACAACGCGTTGGCGAACGTTTTCCTAACCGCCTGGACAATGAACGCCCAGCTACTTCTAATTACTTTCCACTGATTTGGCAAGATGGAGAACGGATCGTAATAACAGCCGAAGCGGATCGTTTTCAGGCAACGGTTGCCATCCGTCAGCCATCGCCCTTGAATGCCGCCATGCTTGAGCTTTGTGCCCTACGACAAGCAGCTTTCGCCAAATACCTGGAGGTGGATGTCGCTTCAGAAGACAAGCATAGTGAACTGCTCGCAGAAGAGGATGCATTGATGGATTTTCAACAGCAATTGATGCAATTTGCAGAGGATAGTCCTTATCTACTGCCTGCATTAACAGCCATTCGTTGGGTAAGTATTGAGGGTAACTACGAACGTATTCCAGAATTCCTGGTCACACAAGCCGAACGTTGGACCGCCGAGCAACCTGAACACCCCTGGGTACAACAATTAGCCGCAGTTGGCGACCGGCGCAAACTCCCTGTACTCATCGGCGACTTGCTGCCCGACTATCCGCTCCCCATGCTGGCGGGTGATACCGTCTCGCTACACAGCTTACTTGGTGAGCGCTTGACGATTGTCGATTTATGGGCCTCCTGGTGTGGGCCTTGCCGGGTGCAAAATCGGGATTTCCTGGTTCCGCTCTGGGATCAATATCACCAGCAAGGCTTCCAGATCATTGGCTACGGGCTGGAGGCCAGTCCAAAGGCTTGGGCCAGGGCGATTGAAGCAGATGGTGCTCATCGCTGGCCCCATGCCTCCGATTTACAAGGAGATGATTCCCCTCTTTTTGAGCTACTACGCTTAACGACCATTCCGGCCAACTTCCTGCTTAATGCCGAAGGCAGGGTGATCGCCAAAAACTTACACGGAGAGGAGTTGAAGGAATACGTGCGGAGTCTGATGGAGTAGGATGGAATTACTTGATGTGCTTGAGATCAAAGCTGAAACCAGGTAGAACCTGCTCACCACTGAGCAAGGAAGAAAAGCCAATCACAACTTCTACACTTTGATCAGCTCGATAAATGAACACTTGCTCGTTGGCTAAATCAACGAGCCAAGCCAGGCGTACACCATTACCAATCCAGGTTGCCTGCATTTTGGTTTGTAAATCCTTTAACCGATCCGTTTTAGAACGAATTTCAACAATGAACTCCGGCACCAGTGCGGCAAAGCTTTGCTGATCTTCTTCTGATAATTGTGCAATTTTTTCATCACTCACCCAGGCCGTATCGGGGGCTCGCACAGAGCCATCAGGTAAAGTGAAGCCGGTAGAAGAAGAAAAGACTTTGCCCAGACCCGTTTCTATAGACCAGATGCCTAGATAAGTGCTAAATAGATTTTCAATTTCACCAACATAAAAAGTTACAGGAGATGTAACAGTGATGGAGCCATCAGTTTCCAACTCCATGACCAACTCAGGGTTGGTGTGGCTGTAGGTATAAAAATCAGCTACACTCATGGGGTGTTCCAATTGAAGCTTGAAACGTTTAGCTGGAGAAGTTAAGGCAAACGACATAATTAGATTTTACTGCAGTCTTCCGGTATAATATGATACATGAAATACTAATCAACTGCAAATATATCGCAGCATGGGGGGAGTTTCACCACCTTTGTGAATAGCCCACCCCCGACTCTGGGAGTCGACCCCGCCAGCGGGGTATATGGGCGGGCCGTGGCCCGTAATTCAATGCTTACTGAGATAAACGCCCGAGAGAATAAGCCCCATCCCCACAAAATGAATGATGGAAATGACCTCTCCGTCGAGTGCGCCCCACGACATGGCCACCACGGGTACCAGGTAACTGACGGTACTACCAAAGACGGGGCTAGTCCATTGGATGAGTTGGAAGAAAACGATGCCAGCCAATACGGTACTGAAGAGTGCCAGTATGGTGATGTAGCCCACACCTTTCCAGGCCTCGGGTGTTTGTTGGAGGGTACTAATAAAGTCCGTACCCAATAAGAGGTAAAGTAAAACAGGTATGCCTACCAGTGAAAACGACACAGCACTAATGGTGAGTGCCTTCATGCCTTTGAGGCGAAAGCCTACCAAATTGCTACTGGTAGCATAACACAAACAGGCCAGGACGATCAGCAAACCGTAGGTCCACTTGCCGCCAAGCCCCGCTTGTTCGCCGAAAGCGAATAAACAAACAGCACCTGCCAAACCAATTACTATCCCCAAGGTCTTGGACCAGGTAAACCGCGAATTGAAAAACATCAAACCCAGTAGCAAAGTAAAGAGGGGTGTAAGCGAGTTGAGAATACCCGCCAGCGAGCTGTTGACGTGCTGCTGCGCCGCAGGGAACAAGAAGGCAGGTATACCGGTTCCCATCAAGCCTACAAACAAGAGCAGAGGTAATTGGCGATAATTTATTTTTCTTATGTGCCTGAGGAGAATAGGCGAAAATGCCAGCGCTGACACTCCCAGGCGTATACTCGCCACCTGCACCGGCGGAAAGTAGACCAGGCCCCACTTGATGAGCACGTAAGAGGTTCCCCAAATGAGACTTAGTATCGCTAAAATTCCCCACGCCTGCCAGTCGGATATGGGGCTATCGGCCGCAGCAATTGATTTATCCATTCCGTTGCTTTAAAATGCTGCGCAAAGTACGGGTTTTATTAAATGGTGAGGTATTTTACATCAAAACATCCTATTTTTGGCGGATGCCAAGTGGCAGTCATTTGCCCCATTAATTTATGGCCAACCCTCGCTTTTTAAACTTCAACCGTGTCCCTGCCAACTTCCTCAGTTTGCGGGCGGCCTTGCTGTTGCTACTTTTAGAGGTCATTTTGGGCGTGATAGGTTATATTTTTTTGGAAAGCTACAGCTTACCAGACGCCTTCTACATGGTCGTCATTACCATTTCTACCGTAGGATTTTCCGAAATTGAACCCCTGAGCGAAGCTGGACGCATTTTTACTTCAGGCCTTATTTTTGTCAATATCGGGGTATTTGCTTACTTATTG
The DNA here is from genome assembly GCF_040784935.1 of Lewinella sp. LCG006. GTDB lineage: Bacteria > Bacteroidota > Bacteroidia > Chitinophagales > Saprospiraceae > Lewinella. The sequence goes on from NZ_CP160680.1 coordinate 1,613,936, forward strand.
GCGACCTTTAGTTATTACATCATCGAGGGTGAAATCTTTAAACGTATGCACCTCAACCAGATTGAAGAGCGAATTAGCAAGATGGAAGGCCACGTTATTCTCTGTGGCTTCGGTAAGTATGGCAAAGAAATTGCTGCCAACCTGGCCATCCACGGCACTTCTTACGTGATCGTCGAAAATGATCCAGAAAAGATCGAAATCATCCAGCAGACCGATAGTGACATCCTTTATCTGGAAGGCGACGCTACCCTGGATGAAGTTTTGCAAAAAGCAAATATTGAGAAAGCCCGTGGCCTCATCGCGGCACTGGGCGACGACAGCGATAATCTATTCCTCGTCTTGTCCGCCCGCGCCCTCAATGCCCGATTGACCATTGTGAGCAGGGCCATTTTGGAACGGTCGCAAGCTAAACTGATCAAGGCCGGAGCCAACCATGTGGTAATGCCGGAAAATATCGGAGGCTTCTATATGGCCATGTTGATGAATAAACCCGGTGCGGTGGAGTTTTTCTCCTTCATCACCAGCGAGTACCACTCAGACATGGGCTTCGAGGAATTGCATTTCCGCGACCTTCCCGAAATGTACCAGGGCCGCCCAATCAGTGACCTTGCCTTGCGCTCCCAAACGGGGGCCAACATCATTGGCTATCGCAATCAGCAGCGCGTTTACCAGGTAAATCCACCTCCCTCCGTCATCCTTAAACCTGGAGAGGCTTTTATTGTATTGGGCAATGAAGAACAACTCGGGAAACTACGCCAGATATGTAAAGCCCCCGACGCATGAAAACCTGGCTTTGGCAACCGGTAGATATTGCGAGCCTGGTATTTTTCCGGATCGTTTTTGGTGTGCTGGGTTTTGCCGACCTGATGGGAGGCTTCGCTTATTATCACCTTTGGGTGGATGCTTTTAATCCACAAAAATTTCAATTCCGCTATTACGGCTTTGAATGGGTAACCGTCTTTCCGGAACCCTTCATGAGTTTGTTTTTTCTGATCGGTATGGGGCTAGCGCTGGCGGTGGCTTTCGGCTGGCGTTACCGGATTACTGCGCCCTTGTTTGCCTGCTTTTTTAGCTATTATTTTCTTTTAGAGAAAGCCCATTACCTCAACCACGGCTATCTTTTCTGCTGGATCAGCTGGGTCATGGCGTTCTTGCCAGCGTGGCGAGCCTGGTCGGTTGATGTCTGGCGGAAGCCTACTGAATTTACAGCCCAAATCCCTCGCTGGACCTGGGCCATCCTACCTTTCTTGATGGGGGTCGTTTATTTTTTTGGCGGCATTGCCAAGCTCAATGCCGATTGGCTATTGGCTGCGATGCCGCTGAAGCTGTGGCTCAGAAGCAAAGCGGATCTTTTCCTGATTGGTCCTTTGCTTGCGCAGGAAGCTACCGCCTGGATCATGGCCTGGACAGGAGCATTATTTGATCTTAGCATCACCTTTTTAATGCTCAATAGGCGCACCCGTAAATTCGGTTTTGCCTTCGCTATCGCCTTCCATTTGACCAATCATCTGGTCTTCAACATTGGCATTTTTCCTTATTTGTCCGTAGCCTTAACGGCCCTATTTTTCCCACCAGAGTGGCCACACAAATTGATGGATTATGTCCGTAGCCGCTGGGCCAAAGCCGAAAAATGGTACCAAAGTTGGCAGCAACGTCTCCAGGAGAGCGCCCTGAATCAACCCGCTTTTTGGCAAAATGACTTTGGCTATCGCCGTGCTTTGCTACTGTCTTTTGGCGCATTGGTGGTTGTTCATTCCCTGCTTCCCTTGCGCCACTGGTGGTTTCCTGGCGATGTCGCCTGGACGGAAGAAGGCCACCGCTACGCCTGGCGGATGATGCTACGTGCCAAGCAAGGAAGTGGCCACTTTATTGTCAAAAATTTAGTTACCGGAGAAGAAGAAAGGGTAAACCCCAGAAGAGAGCTATCTGCCAAACAAGCCCGGAAACTTTGGACCCATCCGGATATGATTTTGCAATACGCCCATCACTTACGTGATCAAGCCCGAGCGGAAGGGAACGATGTGGCTATTTTTGCAAAAGTAAAAGTCAAATTGAATGATGGCCAATACCACCCCTATATCGACCCTGACGCTGATTTGGCAAAGGTAGAATGGTCTTTTTGGGAAGCTTCTCCGTGGATATTACCAGAAAAGTAGAAGGTATATCATTCGCGCAGACCTGCCTGCCTGCAAGGCCAGCTTGATGGCAGGCAGGTCTGCGCGAAATAATTCTACACGGACGTCTCCCCTAAAATAGCCCCTTGCTTTTCCGCAGCGCGCTTCGCCAAGGCTTTTTTGATCAAATGCCCAGGTCGGAACGTGCGGGGAAGATAACGGTGATAACTATTTGGCAGTAAGCGTACTAGACGATCCAGCATTTTGGTACGTGGACTGAGCAAAATACGGTGTTTTCCTTTCTTAATACCCTTGATAATAATCTCGGCTGCTGCTTCAGGAGTGGTAGTTGCCGCGTCGTCAAATACTCGCGAAAGCTTATTTACCAGGTCTTGATCGTGGAATTTAATATTCCGGGTAAGGTTGGTTTTTACTGGGCCAGGATGAATCGCCGTCACCAATACCCCTGTACCTGCAAGCTCCTGACGAAGTGTTTCCGTAAATCCTCTTACGGCAAACTTGGCGGTAACGTAGGCACCTTGGCCTCCATACCCCATCAGGCCCAAAAGGCTACTAACGTTTACGACTAAAGATGCTTTTTGCTTAAGCAGGTAAGGAATAACTACCTGTGAACCGTGGATAACTCCCCACAGATTGATTTCCAAAACGCGCGAGAAATCGATGGGATCCATCTCGGGGATGGTTTCTGGAAAGGTCGTAATACCTGCATTGTTGAAGATACCATCAATTTGTCCAAAATGGTCATTGACCTTTTTAGCAAATGATTCCCAAGCTGGACGATCACTTACGTCAAAAGCCTGGCTGTACACAAGCGACTGGTCTTGACCAATGAGATCAACAGTAGCTTGTAATGTTTTTGTGTTCCAATCGTTGAGGGCTAGTCGTGCACCTTCCCGAGCCAGTTGTAGTGCCAAAGCCCTACCAATACCTGAACCCGCTCCGGTGATAATTAACACCTTGTTTGTTAGATTTTTCATCTGAGTTTTTTCGACACGCTGTTGTTCAATTCAATTGGGTAGTGTTCGCACAGCATTAATTCGAAATCCCGACTTAAGTGCATTAGCTTGGCCAAAAGCACTTTGTTGTCAGGGTAGTTTTCTCAGGAAAATCGTTTGTTCATTTATACATCAAAATGCTCAATCCCTCTGTTTAAAAGGAAAATGAGCAACTCAAGTCACAAGATAAGACTTTTTAATCAACTCAACGGTCATCACGACTACGCTTGTAATCTCCTCTCTGCCAAGCATCAAAGAATTGCTTCCATGCTACCGGGCTGAAAATATTCATAGGCGGGCGTTGGCCGATGTAGTAGAATTCTCTGGATTGTTGTCGTAGATAGTAGCTGGAGTTTTCAACTCCATCTTTTGCTACCTCAGAGCGCATGCGCTCTAATGTTTCGTTGGCGATGTTGCGATTAGCTCGATCCTGCAACTCGGGTGTTACGTCCATTGCCAAAAATTCCAGTTTGAAATGATCCCGGCTTGGCCACGGAAAAACAACCGTTTCAGGTAGGTTTACGGCATCTTGCGTCATAAGTTGCACTAAAGAGTACCTATTATCCGTCAAAGAGTCTGGAATTGCATATTGAACAGTTTGGTACCCTACCGCTGAAAAGACGATAATATCTCCTTTTTCAACGACAATAGAGAAAAAACCACTAAAATCTGAATAGGTTCCCCGCCCCTTATTCTGCACCAGAATATTCACATATGGTACGGGTACCAGTTCCTGGGTCGTACCATCGAGTACCATGCCGGAAAACTGAACAAGATTATTATCGTCCTGCGCCGACAAGGGAGAAGAAAGAAAAAGGGTAAAAACCCCTAATAAGATCGTGAGCTTACGTATCATAACAAAAATTGAGTCTCTGGAGCCGGCTTTAGTACCTTGTCCTTAGTAATTTGACGGAAATAAACCGATTTTCTTTTTTTGAAGATTTACCTTTTTACACACGCCTAGTCCAAGTATTCCTAGTCTTAGTGCAAAAAGCGAAATCAAAAGAAAATCGGTTTATTTTTTCTCCGTCCTTAGTTAAGACGACTGACAAACGCTTTTGGTTTGTTTTTCTTCTCAAAGCTACGGTTTTTTTAGACCAACGGTCATAAATGGCTAAAAACCCAACTATGGAATAGCAATTTCCAGAACCTCTTCCATTCTCTCCACAAAGTGAAAGGTCAGGCCTTTGAGATACTGCTCACTGATTTCATCAATGTGTTTTTTGTTTTCCTGGCAAAGGATGATCTCTTTGATGCCTGCTCTTTTGGCCGCAAGGATTTTTTCTTTGATGCCTCCTACCGGCAAAACTTTACCGCGCAGAGTGATCTCACCCGTCATAGCGAGATATGATTTCACCTTTTTGTTAGAGAACAAACTCATCAATGTCGTCAGCATCGTTACCCCTGCGGAGGGACCATCTTTAGGAATGGCTCCTTCGGGAACGTGCAAGTGGATATCATTCTTTTCAAATTGCTCGACATCAAGCCCTAGTGCTTCACTGTTGGCTTTAAGGAAACTCAGCGCCGTAACGGCCGATTCCTTCATCACATCACCAAGGTTACCGGTGAGGGTCAGCTTGCCTTTCCCGGGACTCAAGCTACCTTCTACAAACAGGATCTCTCCTCCTACGCTCGTCCAGGCCAAACCGATGGTTACACCCGGTACTTTGACAACTTGGTAAGCATCGCGGGAATAATTTGTGGGCCCCAGTATTTGCGTCAGCTGGTCTTCCTGTATACTGACATCGTAGGTTTCTTCAAGCGCTACCGATTTCGCCACGTAGCGCATTACCCCGGCAATCTGACGATCCAGGGAACGAACGCCGGATTCGCGTGTGTAGCCACTAATGATTTTTTTAATCACCGAATCTCGCAATTTCACCTGAGTCGCCTTGATGCCATGAGCAGTACGCTGCTTAGGTACCAGGTGACGCTTGGTTATTTCTACCTTTTCCTCGGTAGAGTACCCCGTTACGCTGATAATTTCCATCCGGTCGAGTAGTGCTGGCTGAATACTGTTGAGGGTATTGGCCGTCGCAATAAACATCACCTTAGACAGGTCGTAATCAACGTCGAGATAATTATCATGAAAATTACTGTTCTGCTCTGGGTCCAGTACCTCTAGCAGTGCAGAGCTGGGATCTCCCCTGAAGCTGTTGCCTACCTTGTCGATTTCATCCAGGATGAAGACGGGATTAGCGGCACCCGCTTTTTTCATCGACTGGATGATCCGCCCCGGCATGGCACCAATGTAAGTACGACGATGCCCCCGAACTTCACTTTCATCGTGCAGACCTCCTAAGGAAATACGCACAAATTCACGGTTGAGTGCTTCGGCAATCGAACGCCCTAGAGAGGTCTTACCAACCCCTGGAGGGCCTACCAAACAGAGGATAGGCGCCTTCATATCCCCCTTAAGTTTCAAGACGGCCAAGTGCTCAATGATCCGTTCCTTCACTTTCTCCAACCCGTAGTGATCTTTATCGAGCACTTTGCGGACATTCTTCAGGTCGAAGTTGTCCGATGATGTTTTATTCCAGGGAAGATCCAGCATCAGTTCCAGGTAATTCAGCTGGATGCTGTAATCAGGCACCTGAGGATTCATCCGTTGGATGCGCTCCATTTCTTTCTCAAAAAGCTTACCTACCTCCTCGGGCCAGTCTTTGCCTTCGGCTCTGGCTTTGAGTTTGTTGAGGTCTTCGTGCTGGGGGTTATTACCGAGCTCTTCCTGAATTGTTTTCAGTTGTTGATTGAGGTAGTAATCACGCTGCTGTTTCTCGATATCTATCCTGACCTTGCTGTCAATCTGGTCTTTTAGTTCCAGAATTTGCAGTTCGCTATTGAGTTGCTTGAGAATGGCCTCTGCTTTTTGGTGCAGGTTGGTCGTCTCCAGCATTTTTTGCTTCCACTCCAGGTTAGCCCCCATATTTGAGGCAATAAAATTAAGCAGAAAACTTGGTCCTTTGATGTTGCGCAATACCACCACCGCTTCCGAAGGAATATTGGGTGAAAGGTCGATAATGTTCTGCGCCAGATCTTTCACACTAGCAATCAGTGCTTTGAATTTTGCGCTATCCCCTGGATCAGAATGTTCCAAAACACGAACCCGACCACGCAAATAGGGATCTTCAGACAGCATTTCCTCGAGTTGGATGCGTTTTTTTCCCTGCAAAATGGCCGTGAGTGTGCCATCAGGCATCTTCAATAACTTGAGGATATGAGCCACCGTCCCCACCTCATAGAGATCAGCTTCTGATGGATCCTCAACATCAATATCTTTTTGCGAAAAAACAGCCACCTTCCGGCCGCCATTATCGTAAGCTTCATTGATTGCCTTGATGGACTTATCTCTTCCCACGGTGATGGGAATGACATTATTGGGAAAGAGCACCGTATTCTTAAGTGCTAAAATGGGGATTTCTTCAGGTATTACGTCTAATTTTTCCGTCTCTTCTTCTTCCATCGAAATGAACGGTAAAAAATCAGCTTCTTCCTCAATTCTTCTTTGCAAGCGCAATTCTTCAAACATAATTTTGTCTGGATATTATCAGGATGCTAAGGTGTCAATCTGACAGCATCTATTCGTCAATGGATTATAGTATTGATGGCAATATCTATGCCACACCCTAAATGTAAGCGTTTTTTACAGCTAATGACAGCAGTAAACAACTGATAAAGGTCTACATGAGACAAAAAGACAGAAATGTATAAAACTAACTTTAAGTGAGGTTAGGCAACAAGAGACAATCGACGATGGACTTTAAACTCACAAAGATCGGCTCCCGACCTTCCTTGGTTACCGGTGATTCCTCATCGTCAAGAATAGCATCTTCCACAAACGCCAACAGCTCTTCTTCCGCCGGATGTTCATCGAAAAAAACGGTCATGCGTTCCCTGAATTGGCGAGCAGTAACAGCTTCTAATAAACCCCAGTTGTGGTCTTCTGCCGCAGACAAATGGGTTTCTGTCACTGTTGCCTGAGAACCGAAGGTACGGAAGACTGATTTCCAGATCACACAGGAAAGGAAGAGCAGGAATTCCCTTTCTCGCTCCGTGAAAACCTCGAAGTTTTCGGAGAACAAATACGCTAATAAAACGGGTTGCTCTTGATTCATCAAATCAAGAGTGTGCTCAAGAGCTTTCTCTGAGGCGCTCAACTCTTCGGTTACTTCATCAATTATGAAAGCTTCGACCATGCCGCTATAAAAGGCTCTTTTGGGGTGAGCCTTATCCCAAAGATATTTAGCGATCCGGCAATTCCAAAATTATCAACTCTATTCGTTCGTTTTTTTGTTGTGCACGTGGAGCACTACCAGGCACTAGTGGAGATAAATTACCGTATCCACGGAAGCTCAACTGCTGAATTCCGGCACCCTGCTGCAACCAATAATCCATGATGTTTTGCGATCGCTCACGGGTAATTTGCTGCGCCATTATTGGGTCGGCAATGCCAAAAGAATGCGACCTCACCTCAATGTAGAGATCTGGATAAGCCCTTAACAGTGTCGCCCAAGGGCTTAAAACATCTTGGGCCGAAGGCTGTAACTGACTGTCGTTGGGCAAAAAGTGAATCCCCTCAAGAATGATGATTTGTCCAGCTTGTAGGGGGGCTCCATTGGCAGGATTCACCAATGGCCCTTTTGCGGCGCCTACTTTCGCCTGCCAATCACTTGGGTTATTGAAGGTCGTATTTAATGAGGATTGGATGTCATTTTCCAACTCCTCAGGTGAAGGTCGTCGGCTAATAATGGGAGCATCGTAGTATTGAGGCATTTCCTCCGCTGTTTTGTAAGCAGGTAAGACGGGAGTAGTAGGAATGCTAGCATTGGGATTGCGACCTTCCTGAAGATTACGGCCAATTTCCATTTTCAGCTCGTCGGGATCTTCTAACACGGAAACTTTTGGAGCTCCTTTGCGGGAAATCGTCGATTGCCCTCCACTTTCAGCATCCGACCAGAGGTAGTTGTCGTCATCGGCGTCGGTTTGTTCTTGCGCTTGCTGATCAGCTTCTTCTTGGTGAAAGCGCCGAAAACGTTTTTTCATATCTTCCACTTCGGCGCGGTTATCAGCACGCCGTTGGAGTTCATCTTCCGTAAGCGGAGAACGGGTTGTCCAATTTTGGGTTAAACTATCCTGTACAGTAAGGGAGTCTTGTCGTAAGACAAGGCTGGTATCTACCGGCAAGGGTGGGGTTTGCGCCAAAACAGCCGTACTCATCATTAATCCAGCAAAAAAAAGCAAAATTGTGTGGTTTCTCATGGTCAACAGCTTTGCTGTTAAGACGTAAGAGCTGATTATTAGTCACTTAACTAGACTTAGTGAAAGAGCTTGCTACCCCAGAGTACGGCTTTTAACGTTTTTGAACCGGAAAAATCCTCCTCCCTTTTTGCCAAACACCTTCCAACTGGCGCAGATCCTCCATCGACTTTAAGGGATCACCTTTAATCAGTAAAAAACTTGCAGCTGCACCCACTTGAAGGGGTAGTGGCCCGGCCAAACCAAAATAATGAGCACTTTTAACCGTAGCTCCAGCCAGACATTCCTGGTTAGGAATTCCAGCAGCGGCCAGCAAAATCAATTCTTCGTAAAGATCGCTGCCATGGTTGATGCCAAAATTGGGAGGATCGGTCCCTGCTAATACCTGTACTCCGACCCCATGCAATCGCCGGATTTCATTGAGTATTCCCAGGCTATCGAGTGTTTCTGCCGGTTTTTCCGCTTGTTGCTCAAAATAAGCAAGCAATTTCATGTTGGTAAGTGTAGTAGGGACGATGAAGAAATCCTCCCGCTGCTCAAACACTCGAAGCTCTTCGTCGGTCATGGCCCGATCAAACCAGACGTGCACCAGACCATCAATACCCAAGCGTGCCAGCTCTACACCATCGGCACAACGAGAAACGTGGGACACTACCTTCACCCCTCGTTCGTGGGCGGTTTGGATAATGGTATCTATCTGTTCAAAGCTCAGGGTAGGTCGCATCGGTTCTCGCAAAATTTTAATATAATCGACCCCTTCCGCAATACGATCAAGGGTAAACTGACGTGCAGAGGTGACGCTGTCAATAGTTGGCACTGGCATCCCGAATTGTGTGCCGTGCCCCCCTGGAACCGTCGCTCCTGAGCCCGCTGCATAGTAATGCGCGTAGCCGATCGTATCTTTAAACTGTCCTAAGAGTTGTGCCGTAAAAGCAGACCCATGCATATCACAGACCGCAAAAATGCCCGCCTGTGCTGCTTGTTGCAAATGGAAAGGAAACCAGGTATGCACATGGGTATTCACCAAACCAGGTAGCAAGGTATACCCCTCCCCATTAATGACTTGGCTAGCGCGGCGTTGGCGCGCCAACTGTGGCCCCAAATGCGTGATCATTCCGTCTTTAACGCCTATATCGGTCGCTTTGAGCACTTCATTTCCTGTAAAAACCTGCACGTCGGTAATGAGTAAATCCCACTGGTCGTCGGTCTGCCCATGAATGGATGACATCGCAACCGATAAAAGAAGGAACAGCAAAAGGTAAGGTTTCATAGCTTTAGTATTCATCAATAGTAATAGCTCCTAAAATTACGCAAGCATTTATACAACGCTCCACTTTAGTAATTTAGCTTCGCTGATCGTCGCAAACTCCTCAAAGTTGACGGAAATAAATGAAACAACTTTCTTTTGAGATTTTTGAAAATTTTCTAAACAATCTCCTTATAGTCAATTGTTTAGAAGATTTTCAAAAATCGAAAGCTGTTTCACTTATTTTTTCTCCGTCTCTTATCGACCAATTTCTATTCCTGGATTACAAAGCACTTCTATGGGCAAAGTATTGATGTTGTGATAACCCACGAACTGCTGCTGGTAATTGATTTTTCGGCAATGCTCACAATGCAGGCAATCCTGAAAAACCCTGGCGTAGGAGTGGCCTTCTCTAAAGCACCGGCGAACAAAGCGGAGATTTCGCGGACAGCGATACACGTGGTAATGGTAGTACTGTCCCTGCTTACTGCGATACACTTTCCGAACCGTAGCTGTCTGGGCCAATTTGTACTCATAACGGTGTTGCCAGGGATGAAACAACCACCTTCTGTTTTGGGAACCCTCTATAACACTCAAGGTTAACTGCTCCAGATTCCCCGCCGGATAATGAAGCAAATGTTGTTCATAAATACGGAGCATGTCTACTTCCACCGTTGGCAGATTGAGCTGTGCCAGGCGATGTATTTTCCGTTGCTCTGTCGAGTGGGTAACGCTTATTTCTACACCAAGCTCCTGTGGCCCGTCTTGCAGCAAGATATCTATTTGCGTACCCCCCAAGCGCGCTTCTTCTTTTGCTTTGGCAAACGCCTCTTCTCGACTTGCACGGAGTTGTTTAGCACGATAAGCATGGAGCGCCGGTGTACGAATACGCTTATGTTTGGCCACGATGGCTTTACCCAATAAGTGTAAAGAGGTTTCAAATGCAGCAGCACAATCAAATCCTTTTAGATGGGCAAAATGATGACGATTGCGGCGGCCTTTTTTTGCGATAAGCGGCACACGGCAAGCAGGACAGGTACAAGCACAGGCACGGCCACTTGGTACTTCACTGATGTGCACCCATTCGCCTTCGCGCAAGGCAAAAATCAACTGGTTGGTCTTTTTCACAATAAAAATATTCAATAAGAAGAAAAAGACACTGCCAGTGAGGGGAAGAGATAAGTATGAACGCGTAATGCAGTGCGTTTGTGAGGGTATAAAAATAAGGTGATTCAATTTAGGTTCAACACTAAATTGGTGTTTTTTTCAGAAAAACATATGGGTACTAACAGCATGTCTCCAATAGCCTATTGCTGCTAGTGGTCTTAGCGACGATTGAATCGCCGCGCATCCCCTGTCCGTTGGCCAGGCGTGCTTTACGACTTTCGTTATGCCTACCTAAACAATTTCTCTACCTTACTGATCGCCTCGGGCAAGGTAAAGACAATCACTTTATCGTTGACTTCAAGCTGAAAATCACCGTCGGGGAAAAGGCTTTCTTCACCGCGAATTACGCCACCAATCAATGCGGCTTCGGGGAAGTGAAGTTCCCGTAATGGCTTCCGGGTAAGTTGGTTGGGTTTGTGTACGATAAACTCAATGACCTCTGCGTCTACACCGTGCAGACTGGTAATGGCCTCTACTTTCCCCTGGCGAACAAAACGAAAGATGTTATTGGCCGCTATCAATTTTTTATTGATCAGGGTATCTACCCCGATATTTTGTGAAATATGGACGTATTCTTTGTTTTCTACCTGGGCGATGGTTTTGTACACCCCATGGTTTTTGGCCGTAAGGCTCGCAATGATATTGGTTTCGGAATTACCCGTCAGTGCAATAAAGGCGTCCATGTTATCCAGGCCTTCTTCTACCAGAAGATTTACATTACTGAAATCGCCATTGATGATGAGTGTCTCTGTAAGGGTTTCCGAAAATGTTTTACAACATTCCTTGTTGTTAGCGATCAAAGTGACGTTGTAATCTTTTTCCAAAAGCTGGGCAGTAGCGCGGCTAAGTTCTGAACCGCCCATAATCATGATCTTACGAACATCTACTTTTCTACAATCGATAAATTTCCGTAGATCATCGATTCTTGATTTTGCGGTAATAAAATAAACGTGGTCATTGACCCGCAAGATGGTTTCACCACGAGGAATAATCGTCCGATGCCCTCTTAGTACGGCTATGGGGCGCAGATCGATTTCCTTGGCACGATCCGGCAAATCTTTAAGGCGGATGTTTATCAAAGGAGATGACTCGTCCAAAGTCACGCCCACCAGACTGATACGGCCTTCCTCAAACTCGAAAATATCCGTAAAGTAGGCCTGCTTGACCAGTCGACGGATTTCCTCGGCGGCTAGATAAACCGGAGAGATAAGGTTATCAACGCCCAGCTCCGCAAAGGTTTGTCGCTGTGATTCTGCGAGGTATTCTTCGTTGTTTACCCGAGCTATCGTCTGCCGGGCACCCATCTTTTTTGCGAGGATGCAGACAATAAGGTTCGTCTTTTCAGACGTCGTAACGGCCAATACCATATTGGCATTACCTACTTCGGCCTGTTTTAAAACATCAATGGAGCCACAATCCCCCTTGATGGTCAACACATCTAGATGGCTGGAGGCATAGTCCAATACTTCTTGATCCAAATCGATCAGTGTGATGTCCTGGTTTTCGTAAGATAGCAACTCTGCTAGGTGAAAACCAACGTCTCCTGCTCCGGCAATTATTATTTTCATGTCGCAAATTTACTGCATAAATTCAAGGAAATAAGGAGAATATTGGTAACAACTGTCACATTTCTACCTCGAAATACGTTATTTTATGCGGAACCTATTAACACCCCCACTAAATGTCTATCCCCATGAAGATTTTAATGGTTTGCTTAGGTAATATCTGCCGTAGCCCCCTAGCAGAAGGAATTTTACAAAACAAGGTCAAACAGCAACAGCTCGACTGGTGGGTCGATTCTGCTGGTACGGGTGCATATCATGTCGGCGAACAGCCTGATCCTCGCTCTCGGGCAGTTGCCCAAAAACATGGCATCGATATCAATATGCAGCGAGCCCGCCAATTTACTGCTGCAGATTTGGAAAAATTTGATTTTATCTTTGCGATGGATCGTAGCAATTACCGCAATATTTTAGCCTTGGCAACGACACCAAAACAGAAGGAAAAAGTTCACCTTATCCTCGAATTCACCGGGGCTGCTGAGCAAAATGTCCCCGATCCCTACTGGGATGATAATGGCTTCGAACAGGTTTACCAAATGCTGGATAAAGCTTGTAGCCGATTGTTGAAAATAGTGGAAGAGAAAGTGAGCTAGAAAACCTCCCCTTCGGGTTACCTTTACGTCGCATTTGCAATAGACTTGTTCGTCCGGGGGGCTTTGGTAGGAAGACGCCGCTATCTTTTGTTCCCGCAAGCGAGCAAAGTGGGAACATAGCCTTACAGGGTGACCGGGAATAGGATTAGTTTAAGGCATAGAAAAATGTTATCATGTGTAACTATGGCGAAATTTAAGAATTATGAAATCGGGTCTGATCACTCAGTGATGATTGATTTAAGCCAACATCTTCCTTCCGAGCACCTAAGCAAGCAGATGGAGAGGATAATATCCAGCTTAGATACAAGTGCCATTGAGGCAACATATAGTGGTCTTGGACAAAATGCTTTGCATCCTAAATTACTGCTCAGTATCATTTTTTATGGATATGCCGTAGGCATTCGGAGCGGTCGGAAGTTAGCCAAAGCCTGTGAGGAAAACCTTGGCTTCATTTATTTGAGTAAAAACTATGGTCCTCAAAAGAGTTGCATCAATGATTTTCGTAGAGATAACTATCTGCATTTTGGAGATCTTTTCGTCCAAGTACTAAAAAAGTGTCAGGAATTTGGTTTGGGGGATGCCACTTTTAGTATTGTGGATGGTAGCAAAGAGGAATCCAATAGCTCCAAGGGTCGGACAAAAACGGCAGCACAATATGAAAAATGGCAACAGGTACTCTTGGATGATATTGCCTCATTAGAAAAAGAGCCTTCTGATGAGGGATCTCAAAAAAAAAATAGTAGCGAACAAACGCCTGTACAAAAAAATCAGTGATGCCATTGAGGTCATGAAAACCGATGAGTCCAAAAAGACGATGAACTTAACCGATCCGGATGCCCCGATCATGAAAGGTAAAAAAGGAAACTTTGATACGAATTATAATATCCAGGTAGCCTGTAGTGAAGATCAAATTATCTCCTATAATAATGTGGTCTTAGATGGCAATGATAAAGCACAACTGATCCCTGCTCTTCAAGGCATTCAAGCCAACACTGGTCAACAGGTCCAGGTTGTCCTAGCCGATGCTGACTTTGGCACTTTCGACAGTTTTGAATACATGGACACCAACAACATCTGTGGATACGTCCCTTACCGAGACATGAATGCCACTTTTGAAAATCAACCTTTTAATAGTGTTCATTTTGACTATGACGATCAACGAGATGTATACACTTGCCCGGCTAAGCACACCCTATCGTTCAAAAGCATTAAAATAGACCGGACTCGTAATAAAGAATATCGCCAATATCGCACGACGGCGTGTAAAAACTGCCCTTTCAAAGATGAATGTACTCCTAAGAGGTCTCCTTATCGTACGATCTTAAGAGAAGTAAGACAAGCATTAAGAGACCAAATGAAGCAGCGATTAAATATCCCAGAAGGCAAAAAGATGTATAACCGACGACTACACCCCATTGAAGCCATTTTTGGCCATTTGAAATACAATCTGGGATATACTCGGTTTTTACTCCGGGGCCTGGAAAAAGTAAAAGCGGAATTTACGTTGATGTGCTTGGCCAATAACTTACGTAAATTGGCCAAGTACCTCCTTTTTCCATCAATTTGGACAGTAAAGGCCATATTTTGGCTTCTCAAGGCACAAAACATCTTGTTTAACCCGATTTTTCAAAGAACTTGGCCGGAACCAATGGATCAATTCGCAGGAGTTACACTTGCTTATTTATCCTCATGTATTCCCAAATCCTATTCCCGGTCACCCTGCTTAGCTACGTGACCAATTTGGTTGCGAAGTGGGAGCGGAAGAGAGCAAGTCAGCCCCCAAATGTTCCCGGCCGAACAAGTCTAATAAACATCAAAAAAATATGCGACCATCTTACATCTTTCTCTTGTTTTTCGCTGCCTTATGCGCCAACCGTCTATTTGCTCAAGAGGCACCTATGGTCTATCCCTTCGCTTACCAAAACCAATGGGGTATTGTGCAGGAGGATCGGGTAGTTGTGATGACGCCTCAGTTGGATAGTATCGGCTTTTTTTTCAATCCTGAACCATCGAAAAGATATGCCCTTGCCCTTGATGATCAAAAATATGGGCTCCTCAATGCTGATGGTAGTTGGTTGGCAAAACCTAAATTGGACAGTATTGGCGACATTGAGTATTACGCCACTAGCACCCATTGGGCGGTAAGTAAGGGTAAGTTTGGTCTACTTTCTACCAAGGCCAAAAAAGCGAAGTGGCTGGTCAAGCCAACATTCACCACCGTGACCGAATTTGAGGGTCGAAAAGTAGCCTTAGCGAGCGTCGCCATTGATGGTCGTTGGGGAGTGATCAATGGCGACGGCATACTTATCGCCCCCTGTATTTACGAGGAGGTAAAATTGCTGGATGATTATTCTGGCTACCCAGATTATAAACTGACCCTAAACGGTGAGCATAGTTATATTGACGCATTTGGAGTAGCCCTCTCACCAGAAAGAATAAAGGAAATAGAAGACGACCTGGAAATGTGGGGGGATGATATCGTTTTTGAAGACCAAAGCATTGACGAAAGTACCAGCCGACCACGGTTTCAGATCAACCAACAAAAAAATCCTAACGGCGGCACTGATATTATTCTGACAAAAAATGGTAGCGAAACCGAGCGGGTGAATGTACCCGATGGATATTCTATCCAGGAAACTAAGCTAAACGAAAATTATGGCAATGCAGCACTGGGCTACATTCTGGTAAAAAAAGAAAACAAATATGGTTTCTGGGCCTCTAATGGCACACTTGCAAGCCCCCCCATATACGACCAGATCAACTGGGTGAGCTCTAACCGTTACGGACAATTGGCGTACCTTCACAAAGGGGAAAAAGTAGGCCTCGCCAATTATCGGGGTGATCAAATTTTCCCTGCGGCGTTTACCAGCATTACGGAATTCAACCATCGTTTCCGACTTGTCCATCCCGATGGCTACCTTGGCTACGGTGATGAAAATGGTAAAATCTTCCTTCCTCAAAACGTTGACATCACCGAATAACAAAACCAAATCATTTATCTTGGTTCGTGTACAAATAACACATTAATTCCTACCTTAGAGCCTTGGCGAAATTTTTGATGGAATTAATACAAATTACCTATGTTTTTCAACTCGCAAGGCAAAGCCGAAGTTACCTACGACGCCATTGTTGTAGGCTCGGGAATTAGTGGTGGCTGGGCCGCCAAGGAGCTCAGTGAAAAGGGCTTAAAAACTTTAGTACTGGAACGTGGGCGTAACGTACGACACGGGGAGTACCCAACTGCTGGCAATGATCCTTGGGATTACGAAGGTGGCGAACGGGTGCCCCCTGAAGAAATAGAAGAACACTACGCTAAACAAAATCGTACGGGCTATACCATTCAGCAGTCGCGTAAACATTTTTTCGTAAAGGACAGTGAGCACCCCTACAGTGAAGTGAAACGCTTCGACTGGATGCGTGGTTACCATGCCGGTGGCCGTTCACTGATGTGGGGTCGCCAAAGCTACCGCCTTAGTGATCTGGATTTTACGGCCAACCTTCGTGACGGTATTGCGGTCGACTGGCCTATTCGGTACGCCGATTTAGCGCCTTGGTACCACTACGCGGAAACATTCGCTGGCATTAGTGGCCAGGCCGAGGGCCTAGCTCACCTTCCTGATGGCAACTTTTTACCCCCCATGGAGCTCAACTGCGTGGAAAAAGAGTTGAAAAAGAGTATTGCAGCCAATTTTGATGGGCGTTTGCTCACCATTGGTCGTACGGCTCACCTGACCGAGCCCAACCCCGCTATTCACGGCACCCGTGGCAAGTGCCAATCTCGGAATCGTTGTATGCGAGGCTGTCCCTTTGGTGCCTATTTTAGCAGTAATGCTGCTACCTTACCTGCTGCTGAAGCCACTGGCAATATGACACTACGCCCGCATTCCGTTGTCCATTCCATCATCATGGATAAGGATACGGGTAAGGCCGCAGGTGTGAGGGTCATTGACGGTGAAACGGGCGAACAACACGAATTTTTCGCCAAAATTGTTTTCCTCTGCGCTTCTGCGCTTGGGAGTACCTTTATCTTAATGAACACCCAGACCGAGGATATGCCCGATGGACTGGGCAGTAGTAGCGGACAGCTAGGCCGCAACCTCATGGACCACCATTTCAAGGTTGGTGCTCAAGGCCGTTATGATGGATTTGAAGACATGTATTACAAAGGTCGCCGCCCCAATGGCTTTTACATTCCACGCTTCCGGAACCTTGACGATGCCAGTAAGCGCAGTGATTATATTCGCGGCTTTGGTTATCAGGGAGCGGCGAGCCGCGAGAACTGGATGCGTGGCGTAAAAGAAATGGAAATGACCGTAGGGGCTGATTTTAAAGATGCACTCATCCAGCCTGGTCCCTGGCAGTTGGGAATGAATGGTTTCGGAGAATGTTTGCCTTATGAAGACAACCGGGTCTACATTAATCACGATGTCAAAGATATTCATGGTCTCCCTACCCTAACGATGGATGCGGAGTTCAAGGACAATGAAATGGCGATGCGTAAAGACATGGCCGCCAGTGCAGCAGAAATGCTGGAAGCAGCTGGTTTCAAAGACATTGAGATGTATGACGAGGGTTCTTACCCCGGCCTCGGCATCCACGAAATGGGTACTGCCCGGATGGGGCGTGATCCTAAAACCAGTGTCCTCAACAAGTGGAACCAGGTTTGGGACGCTCCCAATGTTTTCGTTACCGATGGTGCTGCGATGACTTCAGCAGGTTGCCAGAATCCTTCGCTCACTTATATGGCACTTACTGCCAGAGCAGCTGATTACGCTGTGAATGAGCTGAAGAAAATGAATCTTTAAATCAATTTAAAACCTAACATTATGGATCGCAGAGCTATCCTTAAATATACGGCCTACGTGACAGGCTACGCCATTACGGCACCACTTACCAGTGCCTTTCTGAGTGGTTGTAAAGCAGAACCTACGGCACCGGATTATGTGCCCGTCTATTTCTCAGAAGTAACTTACCAAAATCTGGTAGCCGTGGTAGATACCATGCTGCCCGCAACAAGCACACCTGGTGCGGTGGAGATTGGCGTTCCTGCATTCATGGACCTTGTCGTAGGGAAATACACCGAGGAAGAAGACCGCCTGAAAATGATGAATGGCTTTGAAAGCTGGTTGACGACCGTACAAAACAACGCGGGTAACCCCTACCACGCCCTGCCTGCCGAAGAGCAATTGAAACTACTCAACGCCCTAGACCAGGAAGCGATCGCTACCGCTGAAAGCCTGGAAGGCAAAATATTGAGCGAGGATGAAATGAAAGCACTTCAACCGTGGTGGTTAGACATGAAAGCTCTGGCGATCAATGGTTACTTTGCTTCTGAAAAAATTGGAACGGAAGTCTTGGCTTATGACCCCGTTCCCGGGCCTTACCAAGGTTGCATTCCACTCAGCAATGTGGGAAAAACCTGGAGTTTATAAACAAAGACAGCGCTTTGCTCCCATTCAGGGTGCAAAGCGCTGCTAGAAAAAAGAGGCAGCGCCACCACAGCACTACCTCAGCCCTAACCAAATAAAACCAAATTATATCGTTGAAAAGACTTTATGTCCTTTCTGATTGATAAACAAATATAGCAACTTATTGTACAAAATACAATTACTCCAGATTCACCACCTCTCTTCTTTTTACGATCCATAAAAACCCATCTCGATGATTACATTTCTGCCTCCAATCGTAAAGGCTCGAGCTCCAGCAGCGATCATCCTCCGCTCAAGCAGTCATTTTAAACAAGAAAAAAGACATTTCGTCAAATAAAATTTTGTTAGCTAAACAATTGCAAAATATTTCTCTAAATTCAGCACAATACTAGCAACAACTAATAATCAGCGCCTTAGGACGTATCTCTGCTAATACACTCATTTTTCTACTATTCCAAAAAGATGAAAACAAAGTCAATTTTTTTAGGATTATTATTCTTTGCCGCAACATCACCTTTGTTGATCGCTCAAGAGCAACAACAAGAAGAGGATGCACGGACAATTCGTGAAATTTATGATAAAGCCCTTACCGAAAGCTCATGCTACCAATGGCTTTATCACCTCACCAAAGAAGTTGGCGGCCGTTTGGCCGGTTCACCCCAATCAGCAGCAGCAGTTGCTTATGGGCAACACATCCTGGATACGCTGGGCATGGACTCCGTTTATCTTCAAGCCTGTACCGTTCCCACCTGGATCAGAGGAGAAGCAGAACAAGTAAGGATCGTTAATTCTCAACAGATTGGCACCCAGGAGCTTCACGCCCTGGCTTTAGGGCACAGTATAGGGACGGGGCCGGATGGCTTGGTCGCGGGAGTTATTGAAGTACAAAGTCTCGATGAGCTCGAAAAATTAGGGCGCGCAAAGCTTGAAGGTAAAATCGTTTTCTACAACCGCCCAATGGATCCTACCCAAATGAATACCTTTGCCGCTTATGGAGGTGCTGTAGATCAACGTGGAATTGGAGCATCAAAAGCCTCAGAATACGGTGCGGTAGCAACACTTGTACGCTCTATGACAACCCGCCTTGATGACATTCCACATACCGGAGCGATGGGCTATCAGGAAGGCGTCACACCCATTCCGGCCTTTGCCATTAGCACCAATGACGCCGAGTTGTTGAGTCGGTTACTGAAAAAAGAAGAGGTCAAAGTTTTTGTCCGCTCTACTTGCGAGCGTACACCCCCAGCTACTTCCTACAATGTCATTGGTGAAATTCGGGGAAGCACTCACCCGGAAGAGATCATTCTTATTGGTGGTCACCTCGACTCCTGGGATGTAGGGGAAGGTGCCCACGATGACGGAGCCGGTTGTGTGCACGCTATGGAGGTCATTGAGCTACTCAAAAAAATGAATTACCAACCTCAGCGAACGATCCGTTGTGTGCTTTTCATGAACGAAGAAAGCGGACTGGGTGGTGCACGTGCCTACTGGCAAGCTTCTAATGATGCTGGCGAATACCACATGGCTGCTCTTGAATCTGATCGAGGAGGCTTTACCCCTAGAGGGTTTACTTTCGATGCAGACGACAAGGTGTTTACCACAAAGTTCCAGCAGGTATACGAATGGTTGCCCCTTCTAGAACCCTATGGTCTCGGTTTGAAAAAAGGTGGCGGTGGAGCAGACATCTCTGGTCTCAAAATTCAACAAGGCTTACTCATCGGGTATGAGCCCGACTCCCAACGTTATTTTGATTATCACCATACGGCGATTGACACCTTCGAGGCCGTCAATAAGCGGGAACTGGAATTGGGCGCAGCGTCCATTACTGCGCTGGTTTACTTACTGGACAAATATGGGTTGAAGTAGACAGCGGCGGCGGAGACTCAAACCAATAGATTGGTTAACTGGTCTTTTGGTGGGGAAATAGTTCCTGGGGCACCTCGCACCAATAGATTGGTTAAATAGTCTTTTGGTGGAAAAATAGTACCTGGGCACCTCGCACCAAAAGACGGGTTAACTAGTCTTTATGCTAAAAAGCAGATGGGTAAACCAAAAGACGGGTTAAACGGTTGGAGTAGCAAGCAATAATTACTAAACTTGCAGCACTAAAACGCCCCAGTAATGACCGAGCACATAAAACTTCACGACCTTACTTTCAAGCCTTACTTGACGGAGGAAGCCATCCAGCAAAGGGTAGCGGAGATAGGCAAGTTGCTAAGCGAGGAGTATGCTGGCCGAAAACCAGTCTTCATGGTCATGTTGAAAGGTGCTTTTGTTTTCGCCACGGATCTCATTCGTCTCTTTGAAGGTCCTGCCGAGGTGAGCTTTGTCCGAACCCAATCTTACATCGGCACAGAAACGACCCAGGATGTAAAAATCATCCTCGGCCCTACGCCCGAAGAGGTGCAAGGCCGGGATATCATTATCGTAGAAGATATTGTGGACAGTGGCCACACGATGAATCGTTTCCTCCCCATTCTGGAAGCCCAACAACCTCGGTCGATCAGCTTGGTCACCCTCTTGGTGAAACCAGATATGCTACAAAAAGAAGTCAAGATTGATCACGTAGGATTCTCCATTCCGCCGAAGTTTGTCGTTGGGTATGGGCTGGATTACAATGGGTTGGGGAGAAATCTTAGAGCGATCTATCAGTTGGCGGAGGAGGTTTAGCTCCGCCACGCATATCTATCAAAGTGCAAAACAAGCCCTACTCCAACATAAGCTGAGCCAAATTCAGCAGCTTCTTTTGAAAGCCATCGGCATCATCTTGTTTTGAAGAAGCTTCCAGGTTGAGCTCAATTTTTTCTCCAAAACGACTACGAAGCTGGTAATAATACTGCCCTTGTTGTTGAAAGGTACCAAAAACAGCCTGGCTGCCCAGCCCTTTTACCTCCTGATAAGTATAGCCTTGCTCTCCTTCCGTGAGCAACTGCTGCATACTGCGGCTCAGGACTCCGTTGGCCTGTGATTTTTCACTTTTCCATGCTAGTCTTACCAGCGCAGTTTCCCCTGTTGGGATGAAATAATTACAGACAGAAACCTTGCGATCTTTAAAACTCATCATCGTCTGAGCAGTCACTTCAGCGGCTGTCCATCCCATGACCTTGGCCATCGTTGCTGCCGAAACTTGCTCACAAGCATCTATGAGCTTGGGCTCTTCGATCTGGCTGGTAGCTTCTACCACATTGCTTTGGATAGCTTCTGCGGAAGTTTCGGTTCCTTCCTCTTTAGGTTGGCTACAGGAAAACATTACGATCAAGAAAAAAAAGGAGAACAGTAATTTCATTTTCAGTTTTTATTTAAAGTTTAATTCAATCAACTCCGCGTCCACACCAACTCAGGCACTTCCTCTTCCTCGGTGATGATGCCCGCACTGCGCAGCGAATAAAGGACACTCTTCAGCATCTTGTTACTGACCCAGCCGTGGATGGCCCATTCGGTGCTGTGGTACCAACGGATCGCATTTTCAAGGGTGATGCCGTAGCGTTCGCTGACCAAGGTTGTGACCTGCTCATTGTGCATAAAACTATCGCAGGCATCATGGATAGTGCGTAGCAACCGGACAATATTGTCAGGCTGTTCTTCCAGGATTTTGTCCGTAGCAGCAATCACAAAACAAGGCCAAGGGGTAAGAAACTCTCCAATTCGCTTCAATTGGCCCGATTTCACGTAAGGTTTGGTCGTATATTTTTCCCAATAGAAAACATCGGTTTCTTTTTTAGCAAGCGACTCCAAAGCGCCATCCAGGTTGCGTATTACCTGAAATTGCTCTTTCTCAATCTGCTCTTCTTTGCTATTAGCATCCACGATAGCCATCAGGTGAGACCCCGAACCAAAGCGGCTGATCGCGTATTTTTTATCGAAAATGTCACGATAATCATCCAGTGGATTATCCGCAGCAGTATGCACTCCCCAAGTAAGCGGAGAGATCACGTAATTACTGATGATCTTGCTAGGGTTACCGTGAATGATAGCCTTGATAATCCCCTCGGTAAGCAGAATACACACATCTACCTCACCGTTTTTCAAGGCTTCCGTCATCTGTCCGGTGCCTCCTTTGTAGGTGGTCCATTCTACCTGGATGCCTCGCTTGCTGAAGTCACCGTTTTCTATCGCTAAATGGATGGGAAGGTTGAAGTGCTCGGGTACTCCACCGATCCGAATTGTATTTTCCTTCATTTGGTAAAGTTAGTAGAAATCTTTTTTCTACTATCCCCTTGAGTATAAAGTTTCCTACTCGAGAACAGTGCTGCTAATCAAAGAAGAAGAAATAAGTCTGAGCCGGCGCAACTTTTTCTTTTTAGGCGAGTCTTTTTTACCAGACAAGGCGCGAGGAGGAGGAGCTTTTTTGAGGATTCGCCGCAACGCTCTGTATAATCGATGTCGGCGCGTTTAACAATTATTGCCCGTGCGCACACACGTGTGAGAGATTTTTGTACCTTCTTGACCGAAGTTCGACAAAATTATCACCACGACAAACAGTTCCTTTCGATGTCCCGTTTTCTCCCCGAAGTACGCTATTGTCAAGATACCTACACGCTCGCTACCTCATGCATGCGTGCGAATTTTCATTCTTTTTGTGCATAAGTTTGATCTATTTCTTTCTCCCACAAAACACCCCAGATGAAAACATTTTTACTCGTTTTAACGCTAGTCATAGCCAACAATCTTTCCGCTACAACCTTCGCGGCTAAAGCCAATATTTCTGGTCGAATTGTAGATGCAGATGGTGGATTTCCCCTGGAATTTGCTACAATTTCAGCCTTTGATAGTGAGGAAATCTTAGTTACTGGTGAAAGTACAGATAGTACCGGAAGGTTTTTACTTCGTTTGCCTAAGGGCCAGTACAAGCTGCGGATTGAGTTTATAGGTTATTCAGCATTAGATACTATGATTTTGGTAAGTAAGGATTTGGACATTGGAGACATTAAATTATCCTCAAGTGCAATAGCCCTTGAAGAAGCAACGGTAACAGCTGAACGTAGTAGACTTACCCTAAAACTTGACAAGCAAATTTTTGATGTTGGCGCAGACATTATTTCTCAAGGAGGAACAGCCAATGAAGTGCTCGATAATGTCCCCATGATCAATGTATCACCAGATGGTGTCGTTAGCCTGCGAGGCAATTCCAGCGTCAAGGTGCTTATTAATGGCAAACCAAGTGCCTTGGCCGACAATAATGCACTCCAAGGTATCCCTGCGGCCAACATCGCCAAAGTCGAAATTATTAGCAGCCCTTCAGCACGTTATGAAGCTTCGGGTACAGCAGGGATCATCAATATTATCCTTAAAGATGATAGTGCAAAAAATGGGGGTGGCCAAGTAAGTGCTTCTGTCGGCATTCCTGTTGATTATCGGCTCAATGGTAGTTTTTCACGAAGCGAAAACAAATGGACTTATTTTGGTAATGCAGGCCTCCGCTATTCTAATTATTTCAGTATCGGAGAGGCCGAGCGAATCAGCCTTTTGCCGAGCGGTACTCAAATATTACGCGAAGACTTAGACCAGGATCGTAACGATAGAGCCGGACATGGATTTGGAGGAGTTGATTTTCGCCCGACTGACAAAACTACCTTTAGTGCCAGTTATTCTATTTACCACCAAACGAACGATGATTTATCTGAGGTGAATTATAATTACTTTGATGGTTCTGAAAACTTGGAGCGTGATTGGCTACAGAGCTACGATTATCTTGAACCAGAGACTTATCACCAAATCGAAGCGTCTTATGCGCAAGATTTTTCAAAAGAAGGCACGAAGCTTTTTATACTTTTCCAGAATGATTTTTGGAAGAATGACGAACAAGAATTAACGATCATCAGCGAACGTTTTCCTTTGACCACCGAGGCACTAAGGCTGCGAACTCGCAACATTGAAAGTAGTAATGACTACCTCTTGCAAGGCGACTATGAGCAAAAATTAGGATCTAACGGAAAATTGGAAATTGGCCTACGTGGCGAGAGTCGCATTATTTCTAGCGATTACCTTGCCGAGGAAAAACAAGGTAGTGAATTCCAGGTCTATCGAGGTCTTGAAAATCTAGTCGATTATTACGAACGGATAGCAGCGGGCTATGCCCAGTATGCATTTGAAAAAGATGCTTGGGGTATTCAGGTTGGTTTGCGTAGCGAATACACCAATGTAAGGGTAGAAGATACAAAATCAGAAACAGAAGATATTAAAAAGTCCTATAACTGGATCTTTCCTTCCGCTACGGTAAGTTATAAATTTTCAACAAAATTGAATGCCAGCCTAGGATATAGCAAGCGAATTCAACGTCCAAGATTTTCACAATTAAATCCCTTTGGAGGTATTGAAAACCCCAATGAGCTAAGATTTGGAAATGCAGATTTAAATCCAAGCTTTAGAGATCATATCGAATTGAAAGTTCTTTACAATAGTGATAAATTGACCCTTTCGCCCTATCTAACTGCCCATTTCATTGATGGATTTTACGATACTCAGGTACTGCAAGACAGCAGCGGACTGGTTACCTATTTCCCTATAAACCTGGATCAAGAGCGTATCCTGGAAGCTGGACTCATCCTTACTTACGAACCTTTTAAAGGATGGCAATTTAATGGCGAAACCCGGGTAGCAGAGTTTAAGCAAAGGGGGTTTTATGAAGGAGTTGATTATGGTAACTCCTTTCAGACTTTTAGTGCTGAATTAGGACTTCGTGGAAAATTGCCAAAAGATTTTCGTATCCAGACTACGTTTTATTACTACGGAGGGCAACGTTATTTACAATCTTACCAAGACCCATTATACGGTATAAATGCCGGCTTGAGTAGAAATTTTTTAAGCGACCGATTACAAGTGACCCTTAATGTACGCAACCTATTCGCACTGTCCGTATATAAAGGTGGTGCTACGCTTCCTGCTTTTACGAATACCTATGCACGACAGTGGCAAGGTCAGCGAATAGGATTGACAGTTGCCTGGGATATCGGTGCCGATGTTCGGGTAAGACGCGCAAGGGGAAGTATAAGGTAACGCGAGGAATTTGTATCAATAGATTCTCTTGTTATTCCATATTTTCTTAACCCCGTCAGCTGTCATTTTTACTTGTTTGATGGTACCATCTTGATTAAATTCCATTTTGTCGATACAAGTTACCCGATGATCACGCCCTTCATTTGGAATAGGTCGTCTGTGATAAATAATATACCAATTATCCGTATTTGGGGTATTAATTACGGAATGATGTCCCGCTCCTGTAGCAATATTTTCATCCGATTGTAGAATTGTTCCAATTCTTTTAAAAGGGCCTGTCACTTCTTCAGCCATTGCGTAAGCCACTTTATAGGTGTCATTCCCCCAATCACCCT
Organism: Lewinella sp. LCG006; assembly: GCF_040784935.1. Taxonomy (GTDB): domain Bacteria; phylum Bacteroidota; class Bacteroidia; order Chitinophagales; family Saprospiraceae; genus Lewinella. The sequence continues at coordinate 1,639,650 of NZ_CP160680.1, forward strand.
CAGACCACATAAAATAGTAGGTATCTTTTCTACGAAACATAAAGGAACCTTCTACATACCCTTCAGGGGTAATTTCTTTAAATAATCCACCGTCATCCCAAGGGATAAACCCTGTAAAATCATCGTTAAGAATGGTGATATTGCAATGCCCCCAGCCTCCATAGAACATATAATATTTGTTATCAATGTCTTTAAATACAAACTGATCAATGGGTTGTGCACCATTATGAAACTCCCCTATCAGTGGTTTTCCAAGATAGTCTTTGAATGTTCCCGAAGGAGCATCTGCCACAGCTATTCCAATACCTCCATGATGATTAATTGTATTGTTTTCATTCCAGTAGGGGCCTCCTGATTTTTGAACATCATTTGCTGAAAAGAACAAATAATATTTATCATCTTTTTCTATAATGGATGGTGCCCAAAGCGCTTGTTTTGCCCATTTAATTATAGAGGTGTCCAAAATATGAGCATGTTTTTTCCAAGAAATCAAATCTTTTGAAGAGAATGCATCGAAAAATACCTGGTTTTCATATTTAGCTGAATAGGTAGGAAACACCCAATACTCATCCTTAAAAACAACGCCCTCTGGATCGGCATACCAACCAGAAAATATCGGATTCCCAGAATATGCTAAATTTTTATCTTGTAGCTTTTTAGGCAGACAAGAGGAAACGATAATGACTATAGTTATAAGTGTTAATGACTGTATTTTCATATAATCTGTTTTATGTTGATTGAATCACCTCCTTTGCCAACAATGGCTCCTGCAGGTGAAAAGGACCGCTTTTTATCTTATGCAAGGCCTCGTCAATATCTATACCCGTTACTAAGTGGTCTGGGACATTCTCACTTGTCCTTTTTTGCTCTGACTGCGTTAAAAAGCCTCGCCGAAGCTTAGGCTTCGCCTACGTTTTTCGCCTTGGCAGAGCAAAAAATGACGTTGCGATAATATTCCCAAACCACTTAGTGCCGGGTATAGTTCAAAGCGGGCATCTATCACAAAAGCTTCGTGGGCGTAAAGGCCCGACCGGAGTAGTTCAGGATTGGCCTTAAACTTTACCTCCATTTGCCTTTTCCTTTCCTCGTATTTCAAACGGATGTCTTCCAACACGCGCACGGGCAAACTACCAAACAGGCGGTAGGTCAGATGTACCGGGCGGTAGCCCAGGTTTTGGTGAGGGATCTTGGCATTTGGTTTTTGCATTATCATTAAATTAGCAATGGTCGAGTCGCTGTGCGGCGAATTCGGTACGGCTATGCGGCGAATCCCGTCATAATTCGCCGCACAGCGACTCAACCGAATATCTGATTATTGTAGTATTCGAAGACGAATACCAGGCAGATTTTTTTTGTTAATTTCAATCCAATGAAGCACGAAGAAGAAATATAAACAGCCTACTCCAACCCCGCAACTCCTACAACATATCCAAATACTTATTAGGCACCATATCGGTCAACCACACGCCGTTGGCCGATTGGTAGAAGTGATAGCCATCGCGGAACATAGCACCAGCGAAGACTTTGAAAATCATGGTATCCCCACGGCGATCTCCTACCTCGGTGGCCGTCTCCGTATCTTCCGAAAGGTGGACATGGTTGCGAGAACGGGGTTCAATACCCTTCAGCATAATGCTTTGGACAAAGCGCTCAGTGGTGCCGTGATAGAGAATTTTGGGTGGCTTGACGGGCTCTAATTCCAGATCAACCTTGACAGAATGGCCTTGGTTGGCGCGAATTTTAGTCTTGTCTTCGTTGAAAGTGTAGCGTTGCTTTTCATCGCTGGCCACAATGGCCTCCAGGATGGGGAGATCCATTTCCTTACCTTTGTCCATGGCTCCTTCGATGAGGTCATCGACATCGGCCCAGCCATTTTCATCTAGTTTGATGCCTACCACTTCGGGCTTGTGGCGCAGAATAAGGGATAAAAACTTACTTAGGCTCTTTAAATATTCCGGACTCATGCGTTGGGCTTTTTTATCGTCAAGGTTATGTCAGAGAATTTTTAAAAACTGGCTCATTAGTGGAAAAGCTTCCTCAACAAGCCTAACTTTGCTTCTATTACTGCAAACCTAAGAATAAAACTATGTTTAATCGTTTCTTTTTGCTTTTTTTCGTGGTCACTTTTGTCACCAGTTGTGGCCCTGAACCCAAATTCAGTAAGGAAAACCTCGCTGAACAGGAGCAAGCTTGGGCTCAAATGATGGAAGGCCACGATGTGGTGATGCCCCTTATGAATGACCTTTACCAAGCCTCTTCAAAACTCAAAGCACTCGCAGAAGACGCCATGGTCGAAGCCAGCGATTTCCATCCGCGCGCGCAAGAAGCACTAGCAAACATAGAGAAGGCAGAAGACGGTATGATGGCGTGGATGGGAAGCATCAAAGACAGCCCTATCGATTCGGTAAGAGCGCGTTATGAAGACCACGCCGCCGTAATGGCTTTCATCGACAAAGAGAAGACCGACATTGAGCAGGTAGCAGAGAACATGCAAGCCAGCCTTGCTACCGCCAAAGCGCTGATTCAGGAACGGACGGGGAATTAGGTGTTTGCCCGCTCCGTAGCTCTCCGTAGCTCTCCGTAGCACAGGGTTTAAAACCCTGTGCTACGGAGAGCTACGGAGAGCTACGGAGTATTAATAATTATCCAGACCTCCATCACACAAGCCTCCCAACCAATATGAAAATTACAACCCTACTTGGTATCATTGTTACCAGCCTAATACTCGTTGCTTGCAACTCTTCTGGCAACAACGAATTAAGGTATTATGGTTTTCACGAAACGGATCCCGAAACAGGGGATACCATCTATCATCAGATTCGTGATTTTTCTTTCCTTGATCAAGACAGCCAGGTCATCACCAATGCTTATTTTGATGACAAAATATATATCGCGGATTTCTTCTTCACTTCCTGCCCTACCATTTGCCCTAAGGTGAAAGCACAGATGCTACGCATTTTTGAAAAATACCAGGGAGACGACCGGGTAGCTCTACTATCCCATACAATTGACGTAAAAAGGGATACTGTGGGCAAACTCAAAAAGTACGCGCAAGGACTGGGAGCAGATACTCCCCAATGGCGATTCGTCACCGGTGACCGTGACTCGATTTACGCCATCAGCTATGACTATATTAGTACCGTACTCGAAGCACCCGAAGTACCCGGTGGTTTTGATCACTCAGGCTGGATATTGCTGATCGACAAAGATCGCCACTTACGCGCCTACGCGGATGGGACCAAGGAGGAGAAGGTAGATATTTTCCTGAAGCAAATTGACCAGCTCTTGGAGGAAGAGAAGAAAGAATAAGTTTTTCTTAGGATGAACTTCTTAGCCACCAGGCCTTACAGCTCTACGAGGTTGTTTTTCAGTGCAAAGACAACCAAGCCTGCCGTATTGCGAGTATTTGTTTTTTCTAGCAAACGGTTTCTGTAACCTTCGATAGTTCGGGAGCTCAGGAAAAGTTGTTCCCCTATTTCGACGTTTGTTTGCTCTTGACAAATTAAGGCCAATACCTCTAATTCTCTTGGCGAAAGCTTGACATTCCCTCTAAAGACTGGTTTAACTTTATTTTTTTTAATAAGCCCATTGATGACCACTTTAGAGACCCTCTCATTGAAATAAAACCCGTTTTCATAAGCAGATTGAACGGCGAGAATTACTTCTTCTGGCTCGGTGTCTTTAAGCAAATAGCCATTTGCTCCTAACTCCATCAAATGTTGAATAAAATGATCATCATCATACATGGAAAGAATGATGATTTTCACTTCAGGAAATGCTTCGTTTAATTTTTTTGTTGTCTGCATTCCATCCATTCCCTGCATTTCCAGATCTAACAGAACGACATCTACTTCAACGTTCTTCAACATCTCCAGCAGTTCAACACCATTGCTTGCCTGATGAACGATTTCAATGCTTTCGAATGTTTTCAAGATCGCAGCTAGCCCTTTTCTAAAGAGGACATGATCATCAACTAATGCAATGCTAATTTTTTTCATGTGTGAATATTATTAATCAATCTTTTGCCTATCAACGGTAAGTTCCATTTTGAAGCCATTCCCCGGACTAGTAACAATTGAGCACGCTGCGCCAATTACCTTGATTCTGCTGTCAATATTTCTCAAACCCAATCCTACGTAATTAGCTATTTCTTTTGGGTCAAGCCCTTTCCCATCGTCTGTAAACTGAAAACAAATGGCATTATCTTTTTCTTCTACCACTATTTCTATCGCTTTGGCGTTGGCGTGCTTGATCGAATTATTAATGAGCTCTTGGGCAATTCGATAAAGCGCTAATTCTTTTTTCAGAGGCATTCTCGTAGATAGCTCTTCTGCCACAAAATTTACTTCAATTAGATTGGCCGCATTTATCCTGGACACAAGTTCACCTAAAGCAACTATCAATCCAAAATTTTCCAATACCGAAGGCAGTAAATCCCGAGAAATAGATCTGACATTTTTAATGGTTTCCTCCAGTACCATCTTTGCTTCAGAGAGAGAGGCACTCGTGGCATTCCCTTCTCCACCGGTTCTAATTGCCTGGCCTAAATGTAACTTGGCGATAGACAACATTGCTCCCACTTCATCGTGCAAATCCTTAGCAATACGTTTTCTTTCAACTTCTTGTGACTGGATGGAGGCATCCAGTAAAGCCTGCTGGCGTTCTTGCTCCATCTTCTGCAAGACTTCATTCTGGCGAATCATCCTTTTTTGGTAAAAAACTACAAAAAGAATGATAACCAGAGAAAGACTAAGCACTAAAACTGCACTGACGACAAAGATTAAAACAATATCAGATTGATTTACCGGCACAGCAGACTTATTGAGTAGGTGATATACAAAATGATCAGAAAGACCGAGTGAATCGCCCAAATTCCTTCATGCAACTGGTTTGAGATTTCCAGGATAAAGTTACTAAATGTAAAAATGGACAGATTCCCCGCAAAATAAATCAAATGCCCAGAACTGAACCAAAACATCGCACTCTGCTCAATGTGCAAGACTTTTTTTTCCTTCAAGGTTTGGTAAAAAAACAACAAAGACAAAGACGTAAACACGGTACATTCCACCAGCAGCGGGTAAGTATTAAAGCTTTGCAAACCCTGAAAAAGGACCACATTTATTATTGCCAGCGTGAGAAATCCTACTATCCCCAATCGATAGATCCTTCGGCTAATAAGCCCTTGAAAAAACGAATAATAAATGGTAAACAATAAAGAAAATTCAACTACCGAATACAAATGAAGAATAGGCAAGTTGTTTATCTTGTTGCTAGCCAATACATTAGCAAACAGCTCTGTCATTGCGCCAAAGCCAAGTAAAAGGGCGAGAATCTTCATCTCTCGCCCCAATTCCTTGAATCGGACTACTGCGATAGTGAGCGGCAGTAATATTGAGAAAACCGCGCAATACGAGAGTAGGGAATAGATTTTCATTCCATAAATGGTAGCCCACTGTTAAGAATATTTGTATCTCCACAGTAAGAAGGACATGGTCTGGCAAAATCTACGATTACGCCCGTTTCTGGAAGTATATCATTACCGTTTGCATCCACCGCCACCAAGAATAGCTTTAAAGTATACTCTTTTTCGCTCTTCCCTTCCACTTCTTTCATCCCATAATACGCCCTTACCCCCACTGCTCCGTTTACATTTGTCACCTGCGCTATTTCATTTAAGGTAAAGCATTGTGCTTGGGTTTTACCAGGAAATAGCGTTCTCCAATTGGCCGTCCACTCCGCAGCTACCTGAAATGATATTTGTGGTGGAGTTGGTTGATTTCCCAGAGGAGTATTAGACGTAGAATTTTCCTTTTTGTCCATTAAGTTGAATTTTTAAGATGGAAGTTTTCCAAAGATATCCTATAGAAGTGTAGATTTTTAAAAAAAGAGGTGATTCGTCGGAAACAAACCACCTCCTTCTTTACTATCCCTCAATGCCATTGCTAGGAGCTGCTCCCATCAGTTTTTGACGAATCTGATCTGATGATGAGCCGCTGGGACGATCTCCCCTGATGACCAGTATTCCAACGGTATAAGCGCCAGCGTTATCACTGAAGTCTTCATCAAAAGCAAGAACACTAATCGTTCCAGCCTCATTTGCGACCCTCGACATCAAGCCTCCACTAACGGAACAAGGGTAGAAAAGGTTAGCGTTTTTTGCGGCAGTACTGTAGTAATCCAGTTTCCTGCCATTATCTTTTGTCCCATCAAGGAGGTAGTAATCTGAAGTGGCATAAACAACCCCTTTGCTTTTCGGCATACATACGATTAAGCCCCCTTCGTTTTTGGCATAATCGCCGGTACCGGGATCCCGACCGTAGGCATCTCGGCGTTTTTTCTCAATATCGGCATCGCCAACCGCATCGCCAATGGCTTTAACGGATTTATTCCAGGCTTCGACGAAAGGAGCAGCAGCACCATCCGTTGCAAACATCAAAGCATCTCCTGCTACGGCATTCGCTAATCCGACAATTGCTTTTACCATTGCCATATTCGTTTTGGCAAAGGAACAAATACCGTTCGTATAGTAAATAATGATTTCATCACCGGGAAGGACATTATCAATAGTCACTCCTGCTTCATCGTTGGCAGGAATAGAAACCCATAATTTGAAGCCTTCAATTTGTGCTCCAGAATCCAGGCTTGTAGGCAAGGTTAAGGTTGGGGTAATGGAAGTAGAACTCATGAATATTAGTTTTGAATGATTAAAAATCAAGTAACCCGAAGTTTCAATGAGTATCTTATTGCTGATGTGCACGGCCGATATTTACAGACAATAAACTAAATGTCATATTTGACTTCTGATTATAAAACAAAATTATATCAATCAACACTCCCCCATTAGCGTGAAAACACACTATTCCAAAATTGCGTATTTCTACGCATCTCTCTACTGACTCCCCGAATCACCTAAAAACAAAACGGCCGATCCTCCCACTCAGGAAGCATCGGCCACAACGAAAACCAGTGTCAAATTTTTATAAAACCTTGAGAGAGGTTCAGATGGAGCGCATTGGGGACGTTTTTTTGGGTGTTTATTTATCTTACAAGCCTTTTTTAAAAGCCGTTCCGCTTCCGTCTAAAAACAGACGGAAGCGAAAGCAGCGCGAAAATCAGCCATAAAAATCTTTAGCTCACCCTATGGTGGGCTTTTTTATTTGTACCAGACTTGTGTCTGCGTCTTTGTCTCTTTCTGACCGTGTAAAGATACACAAAAAAGTTAAAATATAATCAAATAGAAGATTATTTATCAAAAAAAAAGCCTATGTAATCAAATAAATTACAAAGCCGTTCCCCTTACGGAGAACGGCTTGTAACTAATCATAACTTTCGGTATTGCTGAAGGTCTTTTAGTTCCCCAGTGGCACCATTACGCCAAAGTTGAAACCGTAACCGGTATTGCGTACTTTTTCGTTGACGAAAGGAATGTCATACAGTTCGGAAAATCCGCGGTAGTAACGCGCATCCACAAAAGTTGTAATCGGACCAAAATCGTACTGAGCCCCCAGGGCTACCGTCGCTCCCACATCGAAGCGCTCGTAATTGATGTTATCCAGATTGAGGGGGATGCTACCTAAGTCAACTTCCAGCAAAACATTGGCGTAGGTATCTATTTGTCCACTGCTAGCGTAACTCAAGGTAGGGCCTGCGGCAACGTAAGCCTGTAATGCCTCCTGGCCAAATTTATACTTTGCCAACAGTGGGGCTTCTACATAACGAATCCGGGTTTCGGCACGACCATTAATGGGCAGATTTACGCCCAGCAATTCGGCATCAAACCCTTCTTTCAATCCAAAACCTTTGGTTGTATAGGCCAACTCTGGCTGAAAAGAAAAGCCACCAGCTACCGGAATTTCAACCACCAGGCCGACGTTGACCTCGTCTAGGTTGTGAAAATCAGGTGCAAGGGCATCTAAGCCTTCTGTTGTGTAAACATTATTAAGTTGATAACCTACTCGGGCACCTACACTTACTTGTGCTTGTACAGCAATGGTCGTTAGTAACAGCAGGGTAGCGAAAAATAATTTTGTGTTAGACAGCATGATGATGTTTTTTGGTTCTCTGAAGTAAAAGCGTGCAGCCGGAGGAACTTTGCTAGCGAGCTCCATCCGGCCAACCACGCTGTTTTTGTATGAATGCTTATATAACGGCAAGTTGAAGGGCCTAGTGGTTAAGTGATGTTAGCGATACGTTAGGAGAATCGTAAAAAATGGACCACAATTAGATGGGTAGTCAAAAGGCGTTAAAAAGAAAGAATTGATGTTAAATAACTTTATACATTTACAGCAATGAATTTTGCCGATCTCAAATCTCCTCCGCCAAGTCCTCTTGTTTTGCTAGATGATCAGCAATGGGAAGACCGGGATGTGCAGCTTTACATCAAACGAGACGACCTACTCGCCCCCCAGCCCAACGACCCTTTCTGTGGCAACAAGTGGCGTAAACTTCAATACAATTTACTTCGAGCCAAAGACGAGGGTTTTGAAAAGCTCCTCACCTTTGGCGGTGCGTATAGCAACCATTTGGCAGCAGTGGCCAGCGCAGGACGCCATCTAGGTTTTGCTACCCTAGGTATGGTCAGGGGAGATAAAGTAGAAAATCCCACACTGGCACTCGCCCAACAAAACGGCATGGAACTCCACTTTGTGGATCGTACGACTTACCGACTGAAGGGAGAATCCGAATATCTACGCCAATTAGAAGACCGCTTCGGCAAGGTCTATATCCTCCCCGAGGGAGGAACCAATCCCCTCGCCTACCCTGGCTGTGCCGCCCTGGCAGAAGAGATCATCGCCCAGTGTACTGAGCCCCCAACGCATCTGGCTCTTGCTTGCGGCACGGGCGGCACCCTCACCGGACTACTTAGCGGACTCCCCGACCTAAATCCCCCTGAAGTCATAGGCATCAGTGCACTAAAAGGAAATTTTATGGCGGGAGAAATCCAACAGCAGTTAACCGAATTAGCGCTAAATACGACGAAATGGGAGGTTCATTCCAACTACCACCACGGAGGCTACGCGCGGCAAAGCCCAGCGCTTATGGCTTTTATCCAAACCTTCTATCAGCGACATGGAATTTTATTGGAGCCAGTTTACACGGGCAAGCTCTTCTTTGCACTTTATGCCTTGCTGGCCCAGGGCTACTTCCCAGCCGGAAGCCGGGTGGTGGGGATACATACGGGGGGCTTACAATCTTTTGGGTGTGCTGTTTAAAAAAGCCCGTCTAAACTAAATGCCTACACATGCAGTCCGCTGATTCTGGTTCAACCGAAGAAGTAATCCATTCTTCAAAAGTTCAAAATTTACAAAGCCTAGCTCATTGACCAGTCCCCGATCTACTTCATCAAAAGCAGGTATTCCTTTTTCGTATATAACTTTAGAGGAGCCTATACCTCTTAATCGGATTTTCTCCCAAAAGGTGTAAGCTCCTCCAAAATAGGCCAGGTCTCTTTTGAGTAACTGCCCGTCTGCTTGTAGTCTAATAACGCGCACGGCTAGTTTACCGGCGTCATTGTATACCCCGCTTTACGGAGCAGGGCAATCACCCCTTCATCGCCAGCTAGGTGACCAGCGCCGACGGCGAAGAATACGGTTTCTTCCGACATCAACGCTTCCATTACCGGAATCCACTTACGATTACGCTTCAGGAGAAGCAACTCTTCGTAACCACCAATACCTGCTGGATCATCGCTCATCATCGACTGCATACCGACAATATCCTGGGTCGTGTACAACTCGATCATTCGATCGATAGCATTGGTTTCCTCCTCTTCTTCCCCTCCTTGTTCACTGCGGATGGTTTCCAATAACATCTTTGCTTGAGCAGTATAGGGAATACTGTCGAACAAGCTCATTTGAAACTCAGCCGTTTCCAATCCTACGATTGGCTTTTCCGCAGCTTTGGCTCTTTCGGTCAGCTCAAGTTCGTAGCTTTTCATGCCATCGCCCCCCATCATGCTCATAGGATTTCCGCCGGACTTCATGTCCTTCATATCTTCTCCAGCAAGGATGGTCAGGAACATGGGTTTGATTTTCCCCATAAACATCATCGGCATACCCATTTCTTCAAAGTGGGTAGAGACGATTTCATACTCTTCTTCTGGTAACAAATCTGCGAGCGTCGTATCATTATTCATGTACATTTTGCTCAGGAGGCCCATCATGGCCGCCGGGTTGGTCATCTCTTCGGTATCGATCTCAAAGGCGACCCGAGTACTTTTATCAAAGGCAGCTTCGGTGGCTTCCGTCAGAAAGTAGTCTTCTGCAGGAATCATGTGAATAGTACCATATAGATAACTGGGGGCAGCGAGGCCTTTGCCAGAAATTTCCCAAAGGAGTTTATTTTCTTCCTTGGTGGGTGTAAACGGGTTTTCGACTGGTTGAGCAAACAATGCTACGCCCAAAAAGACTAAAACTTCAAGTAGTAACCAGCGCAAAAATATTTTCATTTTATCTTATTTTAGAAAATTGGTATTTTGAGGAAGCACGAAAGTGTTATTGCTTGTGATACCCTATTGGTATTCCAAACATTGGTTTTATTACAATAGTTGTTTTCTTTTTTATTCCCGTAAGGATTGATAGATCGCCGTATGGATGCGCGGACGAATATTTCCTGTATAAAGTCCTCGGTTCTTACGTGTTGGATAAACCCGGTTACTCAGAAAAATGAAAAGTAGTTTCGTTTCTGGATCCGCCCAAACAAAGGTGCCAGTATATCCGGCATGACCAAAACTAGCATTCGAAGCAGCCTCCGCTACCGAACTTTTTTCAGCATCGTACGCTAATAATGGCTTATCAAAACCTAAGCCCCGGTGATTACCCTCCGCAGCGAAATGCCGATTGGTAAAAGTATCAAGTGCGCTTTGTTCAATAAATCTTTGCCCGGCATAGCTCCCCCCGTCAAGGTACATTTGCATTATTTTTGCTAAATCATAAGCGTTTGCAAAGAGGCCTGCATTGGCTGAAACGCCACCCATCATCGCCGCACCTTCATCGTGGACATAACCATGCAACAGCTCCATCCGGAAAAAGCTGTCTCGTTCGGTAGGAATGATCCGGTCTTTGGAAAAATAGCGCGAAGGATTGAAGCCCAATGTATAAGCCCCCAGAGGACGGTAGAAAGTATTTTGCAAATATTCCTCATAAGGAACACCTGCTTTCATGGTAATGATGTCTGGCAAGAGATAAAACAACAAGCCCGAGTAGAGATATTTAGCCTCCTCCTCAAGGGGAGATTTCAGAATGGCCTTCATCATCTGATCGCGATAGTGACTATGCTGCCAGAGTTGATTCGTCAGATAAAGAGGAAACCGATCGGAAGAATCGCGCGCCAGGGTTTTTCTTCGGAAGCGATAATCATTGATGCGCTCGGGGTCACGTGCTTTCGACCAGGGATATTTCCCGTTCCCACGCAAAGTGCCCTGCCAGTAGGGTATCCAAGGGCGCAGACGCGCCTGGTGGGAAAGCATCGTCCTGAAATCAAGGTCTGCTTTATTGCTCCTACGAGCAGCAGGGTAATAAGCTTGTAAGGGTGCATCAAGATCAAATGCTCCTTCTCCGTACCATTTCATTAATGCCGGCAGCGCCGAGGTAATTTTTGAAACGGAGGCTAAATCGTATAAATCAGTACGCTGTACAGGTTGTTCTTTTGCGTCGGTATGGTAACCGAATACTTCGTGATAGACAACCGTTCCTTCACGTGCTACCAACACTTGTGCACCTGGAAAAGCGTGATGCGCCAAACCATCGTTGATAATCGCAGAAATACTATCCGCCAACAATTGAGCATCCATTTCCAGGAGCGCTGGAGGTGAAAAAGTCATACGGCCATTGGCCATCAAAAGTTCACCACTTCCTTTAGGAATGTGTTCACTCAGTGCTTCCTTGGTGCGATTATCAACCCCGATTCCTCCGAAAATGAGTTGAGCCGCCAGTGACTGTGCCCAAGGGCCACGCTCTTCACTCAGTATCCCTGAGCTGATATTCGAATCCATCAAGGCCTCTACCAATTCTCCTTTTCCAAAAAGTAAAAAAACAACTGGCACCTCAGAACTAAAGAGAAGCCTTGAAAAATCAAAACCCGACTCCGCAGCTCCATCTACATCCATGGCGATGATAAAAACATTACCGACCGTTGTTGGCTTTATAGGTTGTGGCCATTCTACTCGCCAGGGACCTTTGGTTTGCCAGATCAGTTTCCCGGTAGGGGTATAGGCATTTAGCGTATTGTACAACTCTTTATCCTCCTCTATCCCTATGCTCAACAAAACCGGCCTCAAAGTATCCAAGTCATTCAAAGGCAATGTTTTGGACTCATTTTTCAAAACAACAAGCCCGGTGCGTGCACGGTCATAAGCTTCCAAATCATTGTTGGGCAACTGCGCCGACAGCGAAAGATGAAACAACATGAACAACACAACAAACACCTGTGCGATCATTAAACGACTATAAATTTTCTGCCTCATTTGTACTATTTTTCCTTCTCTTAGATTTATTGGTCACAAATAATTATTGACTATTCTTTACCTTGCTTCGCCCAAGAACAATCATAACCCCAACGTTACCCATGTTACGAATTTCGCTCCCCATCTTTTTAATTATCCTCTGCTACATTACCCTTTCCGCTCAGAAAACTGTTCCTCGTAAACTCGTCTCTCATTTGACAGAAAACGTAGCGAACTCCGAAGTTTTCCAACAAGGCTTTACAGGTTTTGCCCTTTTTGATCCCGAAGAACGTCAGGTGATTTATCAATACCAGGCCGACAAATATTTCACGCCTGCTTCCAACACCAAGATACTCACTTTTTTTGCAGCACAGACCCTGCTACGCGGAGAATGGCCCGTAATTCATTACCAGGAACGTGGCGATACCCTTATGCTTTGGGGCACTGGCTATCCACTCTTACTTCACCCTGATTTTGTTGGTTATGATACGCTATCAAAATGGCTACAACTGCGTAAAGAGAACACCTGGATTATCGCCAACGGACACTATCAGGATGAACGCTATGGTGAGGGTTGGTCGTGGGACGATTACCCCTACGGCTATCAGATGGAAAAAGCTGCACTACCTGTATACGGTAACGCCGCCCATTTTTCAAAAACGGGCCACCTCGCCCCCATAAAGGTGATCCCGGAGTACTTTCAAGACAAGCTGGTTTACGAAAACACCAGCACTATCAGCAGGTACGAAGATCGCAACATTTTCACTTTTAATGACCGGGCCTTACGAGTAGAAAAGCTCGACCGAAGCATTGGCTTTCATTATGATTTACCTCTCGTAGCCAAGCTTTTACAAGATACCTTTAAGCGGACAGTGCTTTACAGTATGGATATGCTGCCGAGGGCTTTTCGGCGCAAGACGCTTACTGCTCCTATTCCAGACACTGTTTTCCAACAATTCATGCAGGACAGCGACAACTTCTTGGCCGAACAGCTCCTACAGATAACCAGTGCTCAGCGCTATGGATATATCAATAGTTCCCGCATACTTGCTTATGTACGGGACACGCTTTTAGCGAAAGCTCCACAACCTTTTGACTGGGTCGACGGTTCCGGATTATCGCGCTACAATCAGTTTACGCCTTTGAGCGTCGTTACGGTATTGGATCAGTTGCTTACTCAAGTCAACCGGGAAAAGCTCCTCCAGTTTTTCCCTGCCGGCGGCGTTTCCGGAACCATTGAAGGATGGTATAAAGGGTCTGACAACAAAGCTTTTGTTTATGCCAAAACGGGCACTTTACGCCATATCCACTGCCTCAGTGGCTATCTTCTTGCCGAAAATGGAAAGACCTATATTTTTAGTTTCATGCACAACAATTATCCGGGTAAAGTAAATTCACTAAAAAGGGAAATGCAGGAGATCCTCAGTTGGTTACGAATTAACCTGGAATAGGTGATAATTTGTATCTTTAATGAGTATACCAACCTAAATAACTATGACTGCACCTAAACTTGAAATACCAACTGATCCCCTAGATCATTTCTTAACAGGAATAGCAATACTCTGTATTTTACTAATGCTGGGTCTCAATTTGTATTATTACGAACTTATCCCAGAGCGTATCCCCACTCACTTCAATGCCACTGGAAAACCTGATGGTTATGGTGGTAAAATCACGCTTTGGATTCTTTTTGGCGTAAGTGTTCTAGCCTCTGGTATTCTATACTTCACTGGTCGCAATCCTCACTTAGGCAACTATACGATTCCTATTACCGAAGAAAATGCACCTCGCCAGTACCAAAACATGCAACGCATGAACCGTACCCTCACCGCTGTACTCTGCCTGTGTTTTGCTTATATCCAATATGGTATTATCCAGACAGCGCTGGGCCACCAAGACGGTTTAGGTCTATGGTTTTTACTGCTTTTCCTCAGTTTGATCTTTGGTATTATTACTTACTTTCTCTACCGTGCCAAGGTTTTGGAATAATAGACTTGTTCTGCTGGGATCATTTCGGGGGCAAATCGCGCCTTATCTTCCCACACTGCGCCTTTTTTAAGTCGCTTAGCTACGGCTAGGCTCCTCAAAAAAGGCTTCGTGTGGTCGATAATGCATCAATTTTCCCACCAAACTGACCCAGCATAACAAGTCTAATAGTATTGCGCCAGGGAGGAAATGCTGATAAAGAAAGATGCACTTAAACTAGCGCAAATGGATATTCATCAACAATTGCTAAAAAAGCATTCTAAAGAAAACACCCGGTTGATTACGGAATATATTGGCAGCGACCCTGAGCGTTATGCCATCTTGATGCGTATTTTCAAAAGCGACGGCTGGGTGGCCGTCCAACGAGGAGCATGGGTGGTAAGCGAAGTGGGCATGAGACACCCTCAACTATTAATCCCCCATCTTGATGATCTTATCAGTGCTATTGAAACTCCTCCCCACCCTGCGATAGCGCGCAATGGTTTAAAAGTTATTGCCGAGTCCAAGGTCCCCCTCACAGAAGAACAAGAAGGAAGAATCGTACAACTTTCCTTCGAGTTATTGGCAGACCCTCAGGTGCCCGTTGCCATCCATGTTTATGCCATGCAATGCATTGCTAACCTTTTACCCTACTATCCTGATCTAGCCATTGAATTGAAAACGATGATTGAAGAAGGGATGGAGCACGGTAGCCCGGGCTATCGCAGTAGAGCTAGGAAAATTCTAAAGCAGATTGCTAAACTCAAAATTTAGCTAGACTAAGGGGTCGGCGAATAATAAGATACCCATTTCAGGCTAGCGATTTTGGTGCAGAGCACCGTCCTATCTAAAGCAAATAATATTGTATCATAAAAAAGGTGCAGCGCACCGTGCTATATTTCCCAACCTTCAATAAAACCAACCATTGAAAGTAGATAATCCGGCTGAATATAGTACGGTGCGCTGCACCTCGCCATAAAACCCTAAAAGATGGCTATAGAGACAAGCGGTACGCTGTACCTTTCATGCTTAGGGCTATATCAAATGGGGAAGTTATTCTTCGCCGACGCTTAAGCTATTCTTTTCCTTTTCGTACTAAAACAGCGCGCTGCTGCACCTTCACTTGGTAGCTGTTCACCGGAGGTATTTCTTCTCCTTCGAGGATGGTATCGCCCGTAGTTCGGACGGGGGCTAATGGCCCGGAGATAATTTCGTAAATCAATTGCCCTTCCTGCTCCTCCAATGTAGACAGGAGGAGATTGCCCATCACTTCAAACCGACTGTACAGCTTTCCATTGATCAGATAATCATCCAGAAGGATACTGTTTTCTTCGTCGGTAACGTAGTGGCCTTTTTCCGCATCGATGGTTTCCAAAAAGTAGGGGCGTGTATTTTCGGGGGTATCTTCACCGTAGACGATCGTAAAAGAATAGCGATCCTCTTCTTGTGGTAAGATCCGGAGGATCATTGGCAAACGTTGTACTTCGCCGGCACTGGTGCTGATCACTAAATCGCCCGTCCACTCTCCTGCCCAGTTGCCTGGGAAACTCAGACTATCCTGCTGACTAAAAAGGGAAGCACAGTTGATCAACAAGCAGATTAACAAGGTGTAATTTTTCATTGCCCACTAAATCAATTAATCTAATTTACCTGCCAAAACACAGGTATGTTTCTCCTTCAGGGTATCTCCTTCGGTAGTAAATATTTCGGCCACCAGGATATAAATACCAATCCGGGCTTTCTGCTCGTCGTCCGTCGTTCCATCCCAAAGAAAGCTACCTGTACCTGCTAAGAGTTCCAAGTCTTCCAGTTGACGAACCAACCGCCCCTGGGCATCAAAAATAAGGATGCGTGCCAGGTAGCCAGCTTTATCCGTACTGTACTGTATCTCCAACACATCCTGAAAGCCATCTTCATCCGGTGAAAAGGTTTTCTCAGGAAGTACAAAAAAGTCTTCCGCAGGAGGGATGACCGACTGACGATCCTGGCTGTTTCTCCCCGTGGGGGTTCCATATCCAACCGTAGACGCAGCCGAAGCCCAGTTGCCTTCACTTTGAGTAATCGCTTCGGCCCTTAGTCGTTCTAAACTGACGCCATTCCGATCGCTCAAAAGACGAGAGTGCCAATCTTCGGTGTAATTGAGTGCGTCCAAAAGAACGAAGCTACTGTTGTAAACACTGATGTTGCCTTCATCGTCGCCCATTGATGGCAGGCTATTTGCTACCAAAGCCGCTGGTTGAGGCACCGTGTATTCTTGAAGAATATTAGCAGGATCTGGAGTGAATACAACGTACGCTCCTGGCAGTAATACCGTATTACTTTCCACGATAGTGCCGAGTGTACCGGAGGTAATTGCTTCGTTGCGTAAGCGCAAACCTTGAAGGTTGAGGATTTTATTACCTGGATTGTAAAGTTCCAGAAAATCAACGCCCCCAGTATTGGGGTTAAACAAAACTTCATTGATAATGAGGTCTCCTGGTTCAGGGCTCACGGTTAACCCTACTTGTACGGAAGAAGTCGTCGTTGTTTCATTACCGATACAGTCCTTAAGTCCGCTGAGCGCGCTGATCTCATAAACCGTATTTTCCGCCAAGGAACTACTCAAAAACAAGCGCACCGATTGACGATCGGGTTCCAACAATGCTGCTCCTACGGCGATGTTGGGAGTGATCGTAAAAAAGTCGGTCAAGTCGATACCACTATCCAGGACATCATCGAAGCGAACGACAATTTCCATGGTATTGGGCGCAAAGGCGGTAAGCAATACTGGCGGAACATTTTCCAACACGGCTCCACTGACCGAGTTTTCTTGCCCGGGGGTACCCCCAGCAAGTGCCAGGCTCGCCGTCCAGTTACCTGGACAATCATTCGGCAAGGTTAGATCAATCAATTCCATGGCGTACCCACCTTCGGCTCGCAAAGGATCCTGGTACCATGAAGCATCGTAGGTTAGGCTCACCAATAGATTACCCTCCGCATCCGTAAGGATCAGCTCATCTCCACCATTGGTGAGTGCGGGGAAAGAGCTGAGCGTAGCCACCGCACCGAAAGCAGTCAATGCCGAGGCCGCATCCTGGTCACACAGGATGACGTACGTATCGGGAAGCATAACAAAAGGATCAATTGTACGGGGTGTGCTGCCTGTACTCAAGCCTAGATTGGCCAATGACAAAACCTTATTACTGGCATTGTACAACTCGATGTATTCAAAATCAGGTAGCCCTACGGGCGGCGTAGGATCTGGAAAAATTTCGGTAATCAGCAAATCTCCTGGTGCTGGAACTTCAGGTAAAAGAAATTCAAAACTCAGCTCCTGATTTGGGTTTACGTTACCTGCCAGGTCTTCGGCATCAGTCAGGCTCAGGGTATAAGTGGTGAGGTTACTCAAGTTATTGCTAAATGTCAGCAATAGGCGGGTACGGTCTCCGTTGAGGAAGCTTACGCTTTGTGCGGTTCCGATGCCGTTGTTCAAGCTGTAGTTGGTCGATACTTCTCCACTGGCTTGCGCTAAGGGTTCATTGTACTGGACGATGATGGTATTTGCAGATTGTGCACTCACGCTTTGTGCAATGGGAGCTTCGTTGTCAACGACAATTGGGTCAATGACTACATTGTCAAAAAAGAAAGCCATATTTCGAGTACTGGTGTACTGACAACCAAAGCCAAAATACAAACCGCTGGTGTAGGTATTATCGGTTACCATGCCTTGAGGGTCATAATTTTCACCACCAAAATAATCAGCTTCGAGCGCCCATTCTCCAGCAGTGCTCCTTTCGATTACGACACTCAGGTTGACGGGATCACTAGCTACTGCTCCGCTCGTACCAGCGAGTAAAAGCACCTCACCATTCTCATCCTTACGGTAAAGCTCCAGCGCATCGTCAGCGCCAGAAATCCCCCCCACTTTCAAAAAGTATCCACGCCAGGCATTGCCATTTGTAGGTGGCTGGTCGGCAGCGAGCACAATGGTAGCAAAATTACTGGTTGAAGGAGCAAAGGCACAACGTACATTGAACGACCAGCTGGTACTAGCCGCGGTGCTGGTTGGCACCAGGGTAAACAGTGCGGAAGTATTGTTGGATGCGGGTGCCGTATTACTCAACTGTAGCTCACCAGCCGTGACGGTGAAGACATCGGTATCTCCTTGCCAATAAGCGGCGAGGCTTCCCGTTGAAAAATCATCGGTGAATTGAGCGGCGAGCGACAAGCTCAGCCCTTGTAAAATGCAGAAAAAAATAGCAGCTTTCATTTTCCAAAAGTAGCGAAAAAGCATGATTGCCTTTATCTTTACCCTCTTAATTTAATATTAAGAACATTCACCCCTGTTTTATCACCGCAAAAAAAGATTTTAGCATGAGAGTTGCCGTTGTTGGAGTTACTGGTTTGGTAGGAAATGTAATGTGTCGTGTTCTGGAAGAGCGAAACTTTCCCATTAGTGAATTTTTACCGGTAGCCTCTGCCCGTTCGGTAGGTAAGACGGTTCATTTTCGTGGACAAGACCATACTGTCATCGGGATGGAAGAAGCAGTAGCGGCAAAACCAGACATTGCATTATTCTCAGCCGGAGGAAGCACTTCATTGGAGTGGGCTCCTAAATTTGCAGCAGTAGGCTGTACCGTTATCGACAACTCTTCGGCCTGGCGAATGGATCCTGATAAAAAGCTCATCGTACCAGAAGTAAACGCTGCTACCCTCACTGATGCTGATAAAATCATCGCCAACCCCAACTGTTCTACCATTCAAATGGTGGTAGCACTTACCGGCATTCAGGAACGCTATGGTATTCGCAGATTGGTGATCTCTACTTATCAATCTTTTACTGGCACGGGTGTCAAAGCTGTTAAGCAATACGAAACAGAGCGAGATGGAGGAACGATGGCAAAAGAAGAAATGGCTTATCACTATCCGATCTTCGAAAATTGCCTTCCGCACTGTGATGTCTTTTTAGACAATGATTACACCAAGGAGGAGATGAAACTGGTACACGAAACGCGCAAAATTCTTGGCGACGATAGTATTGGTATCACTGCCACCGCTGTGCGGGTACCCGTTCATGGTGGCCACTCTGAGTCGATCAATGTAGAACTGCGCAAGGCTTTCGAACTGGAGGATGTAAAAGCAATTTTAGCGGCTACCCCAGGACTGATCATCCAAGACGACCTGGCTAAGAATCGCTATCCAATGCCACTGTTCGCTAAAAACAAAGACGAGGTATTTGTAGGCCGTATCCGCCGCGACGAATCCATCGAGAATGGTCTCAACCTATGGGTGGTAGCCGATAACCTCCGTAAGGGTGCGGCGACCAATGCAGTGCAGATTGCGGAGTATTTGGTGGAGAAAGGGGCTTTTGCAAACAAAACAACTACCGTCGGGTAACACTACCCCTCCAAAACTGCTTCACAAATTTCTTTGACCAATGTTGGTCCGGCATAAACTAGTCCGGAATACACCTGTACCAGGCAGGCACCAGCGGCTAGTTTTTCTACGGCATCTTGCCCGCTAGCGATCCCGCCTACACCAATGATGGGTAACGCGCCACCGGAATGGTCTGCTAAATAGCGGATGACTTCAGTGGCGCGTTCACGCAGTGGTGCCCCACTCAAGCCGCCATTACCAATCTCGTTGACGGTAGTGTTGGATGTTGCTAATCCCTCCCGGCTGATAGTGGTGTTGGTCGCTATGATTCCTGCTAGCTGGGTCGTTTTAGCGATCTCTAAAATATCATCCAACTGGCCATCGGTCAAATCAGGAGCTATTTTTAGAAGGATAGGCTTTGGTGTAATTTGTTGCTGATTGCGCTGCTGCAAGGTACTCAACAGCTTGGTCAGTGGTTCCTTCTCCTGCAAGTCGCGTAAGTTGGGCGTATTGGGGCTACTCACATTGACCACAAAATAATCTACATAAGGGAAAAGTTTTTCAAAACAGATCAGGTAGTCATCGGTCGCTTGCTCATTGGGTGTATCCTTGTTCTTTCCGATATTGCCACCAATCACGACTCCTTCCGGACGACCTCTTTTCAAGCGCTCCACTAAGGCATCAACGCCTTCATTATTAAAGCCCATTCGGTTGATTAAAGCACCATCCTTGGGTAAGCGAAAAAGGCGTGGTTGGGGATTACCGCCCTGCGGGCGAGGCGTGACCGTCCCGATCTCGATAAAGCCAAACCCCAGGTTACTCATCGCGTGGAAATATCGGCCGTCTTTATCAAACCCGGCAGCGAGGCCTACTGGATTGGGAAAATCTATCCCAAAGCACTGCCGTTGCAAGCGGTGATCTGCTAACCGGTATTGGCTGCGCATAATCGTAGCAACACCGGGAATCCTTAAACTTAGCTCCAGCAACTTCACCGTTAAGTGGTGGGCCTGTTCTGGACTTAAACGAAAAAGTAACGGCTTAAGTAGCTTGGTATACAGCATAAAACGATAAGTATTGGCCAAAAAAAAGCTAGACAGGTGTTACCTCTGTCTAGCCATAATCATAATCCCAAAAACTATTCTTGAACGGCATAAATGCCGGAATAATGCAATTAGTAGGTAGTCAAAGAAGATAGCAAGAAATGGTCTTTCTTCTTTACTAGCTCAAATTTAGCAATTATTTAATTTCTCAAGCCATTATGTACCAAAAAAAATCTTAATACACCTTTCTTTGGTGACTAAATGGTGATTTTAGCGGATAAAACACTTATTCAGGAGGCTTCTTCTTCCGCTCTGACTAATAATTGGAAGCCATTTCCGTGAATATTTACGATTTCAATATTTTCATCGTATTTGAGATACTTGCGAAGTTTGGTCACAAAAACATCCATACTACGTGCCGTAAAATAGGTGTCTTCGCCCCAGATTTTGGTCAAGGCTTCACTGCGTGGGAGGATGTCGTTGAGATACATTGCAAACATCCGAAGTAATTGTGCTTCTTTAGGCGATAATTTTTCTTTGACTTCTTCGCTTCCTCCACCGTCGAAGGTAAGAATACGTAAAGGGAAGTTGAAATGATAGCGTCCTATATTAAACTCTTTGACGTCCTCGCGCGGATCAGGTTGTTGCTGGCTTCTTTTCAAGATGGCCTGAATACGAAGTAACAATTCTTCAGAATTAAAAGGCTTGGTGATGTAGTCATCGGCTCCAATTTTGAAGCCTTTCAGGATGTCTTCTTTGATGCCACGAGCGGTAAGGAAAATGATGGGCATACTGGTATCTTTTTCCCTAATTTCAGCGGCTAAGGTGAACCCATCCTTTTTGGGCATCATCACATCGAAGATACAAAGGTCGTATTCACTTCGTTCGTAGCATTCCAAACCTTTCTCCCCATCAGTAGCCAGGGTAACATCATAATCGTTCATTTCGAGATACGAGCGAAGTACATCGCCGAAATTTTGGTCATCTTCTACCAAAAGAATTCTATGTGCCATACGAGTAATGGATGTTTGCAAAACTTGAGAAAATAGTGTGGGTAGATTTAGCTGAGCATGGTTTGTTCTACACCCTGGCGACGCGGGAAAAAGAGGATAAATTCACTGCCTTTACCTAAATCACTTTTGACCTCCACCGTACCTTTGTGTGCGTCCACAATTGCTTTCACGTAACTGAGCCCCAAACCGAAGCCTTTTACATCGTGTAAGTCTCCGGTATGTACCCGGTAAAATTTATCAAAGATATGCTTCCGAGCTTCTTTGCTCATCCCCATACCATGATCAAGGACGCTTATTTCAACACCGTCTTTACGATCGGTGGTCGTAATCACAATATCAGGTGCTTCCGGAGAGTATTTGTTTGCATTATCCAGTAAATTATTTATTACGTTAGAAATATGCGTCAAATCTCCATCAACAATCGGGTTTTCAGCATTAAGCACTGCCGTTGCTGTGCCTTGCCGAGGCTCCACTTGTAAGCCTATGTTTTCTACCGCCCGGGAGATCACGTCATGCAGATCCACATCGGTCAATCGGAGCTGTGATTCTCCCCGATCAATCTGTGCCATTTGCAAAACTTTTTCTACCTGACTATTCATACGTTTATTTTCCTGTTTTATTATGTTAGCAAAGCGCAGAACCTTAGATATTTCACCAGAGATCTTGGGATTGGAAATACTATCCGCTGCTAGAGAGATCGTTGCAATAGGCGTTTTAAATTCGTGGGTCATGTTATTAATGAAGTCTGTTTTCATTTCTGACAAACGCTTCTGTTGGAAAATCACCCATACGGTATAGCCAAAGCAGGCCAAAATCAAAGTGGCAAAAAGAAACGTACCAATAAAACTTGGTAATAAGGTACTCCACAATACGCTAGACTTTTCAGGAAAAAAGATTTTCAATTTGCCGGCAAATTGTCCTTCCTTATTTTCAAAAAGCGTCACACTGTAGGGCGTAGCATCCAGATCGGGAAAAACCGTATTCTGGTTACTTACCGTCGTGACATCGCCCGATAAGTATTGTCCATCACGAATCACAAAAGCCTCTCTCTCTATGCTAAAAACACCAAATTCATAGGGTGTCTTGATGGCGTTGTTTTCCAACTCCTGTGCTAAAATTTGCGCCAGGCGCTGGGCATCAATCCGTTCTTCGATAGGGTTATGAACACTTTGATAATCGTAAGTAATATTTTGCACTTCCCCCTCTTCGAAACCAAGCCCTAACTTGTGTCGGCGACGGCACTCTTCACACAATCCAGTACCCGTATTTGCCAGCAACTGGGCTAGTAATTGATTATTATAGTTATCACTTGCGGAAACTTTTGCACTGCCAATAGGTATAGACATCCCTCCATTGTCTCCATCAGCACCAACAACACCTTCTACATTCAAGTATTCAGCAGAGTAGCCATTGGCAATGACCAAAAGATCATCGGTACGAGAGGCTGCTTCGATCCGGGTAGCTACAACACTGAGGGCATTCTGAACATTTTTGTCAAAAGCATCCTCGTTGGCCCGTATCGCCGTAAGGGTCAAATCCGTCTGTAATGCCACCACTCCGATGACCGCCAGACTCATCACCCCAATAATTAACCAGATTATTTGCTTATTCATATCGGCTTAGATAACGCAGGGAACATCAACAAAGTTAAAGGATTACCTCCTGGCTCGGAGGACTTTAACGGATATTTAAGACTGCTTCGTTTTCAGAACTCCCTCGGAGGTACGGAGTTTTGTTTAGCCACGAAAGCACTAAGCTACAGAATAACACCAAAAAGCTCTTTTGTGGGTTTTAGTGCCTTGGTGATTTAGTGGCTACTCCTGCTTCCTTCCGCAAACCTATAAGACACTACGACGCGGTCGTTATTCTTCAAAAAAACAGCCACAGCAACAACGCTAGCGAAGATAAAAACACTCCGTATCGCGCGGTCACTGTGGCTATTCGTAAACCGTCCTACTGCTGCTTATTAATTCAACTGGAACCTGACCACAATACCACCCGAGGCATCCGTACGTGGGAAACCGATGGAGGTTCTTGGTAATACGCGGCGGTAATCCACAAACAGACGCAAGGACAGATTCTTATTCAGCTGGTATTCCGCCGAAGGGGAAAGACTTACGGAAAGCGATCCACTTGTTGGCTCGAAGATGCCTGAATCCAGTTTTTGGGTCACGGTCAGATCATCACGATAGCTGAAATTGAACTGTAAATCCAGGTCATTGGTGTTCAATCGCCCACCAGAGCGATTCTGTCGAGGACGACCGCCCGGTGCAGTTGCATTAGGATCGGGTTCTTCCGCAGCACCCCGGCCTTTCTTGTTCTTGTTCCCCGTAAGGAAACCAATATTTACCCCGGACATTCGGTAACCAAAGCCCGTTGCAATTTCTGAAGAACTGGTTTGCAGTACCTGCTTACCCGTTACATTTAATGACAACGTTCGGGCTTGCTTGTAATCAAAGTTCATCGACATCCCATTTTGGAACGTCATATCAATGGCAAACAAGGGTGCAAAGTTTTCCTGGATGATGACATCGGGAATTTCAAGTCGAGGGAAGAAATCATAAGTTTCTAAATCCAGTCCTCCACCATCAGGATTTTCTCGAAGCGCTCGTAAGTAGTACAAGCTTGTCTCATAGTTGTTGATCGCAAAGGTGGATTTGTAACTATGTGAGATATTGAAACTCGAGAAAATGTTCTTAAATGCCTTCAATTTCGACAGTCCATTGTAAGTCATCCTCCAGTTGGGTTTCCAACTGGTATTGAATGGATCAAGATCAATGGTATTGGGGTCTTGCCCCGAATAGGCCGCAATAAATGCCGGGATCAAAACATCCTGGTGGTTCCGTCCGTAGCCGTCGGTATATCCTTCTGCTGCCAAGTTCGGATCATCGTGAAGACCTGTTCCTATCCGCTGTGAGATGATGGGGCGATAGTCCTCAAAAGTCTTAAACAAGGCAATCACTTCATCTCTACTTCCCTGGAAAATGGTCGACAAAGCATTGTAAGACACCGTCAGTCGGCCTCCAAAATTCGGGACACGGTGGGCAAAGTCTACATTCTCAGCTTCCTTATCGAAAATCTTAAAGCTTTCGGTATAGTTCTCTGTAAAGTTCCGATTCCCTTCTATTTCGAGGCGGAAGTCCTGGAAAGGCTCGATCGTCAAGCGACCTTCATAGTTTTGGGTATATTCCTGAATAACATCCTGGTTGAGGAAGACATTCTGCGTAATCCATTCCCGGTTTTGGTACAGCCAGTCATCGGCTACCGGGTTACCGGCATTGGCGGCTTCCCGTTCGGCGTCGGTGAGGGTGCGAATTTTTGGCTGAAGCCCGGCGACAAAGCCCCACCCTGGGGCATCAAAGCCAGATGACAATCCGAGTAGTTCTGTCTGAGGGGTAAATCCTGGAACGACCGTTCGCATATTCTCCGAGTAGGTAAATCGCCCTTTACGAACCAAGAGTAAAGGTCGTATGATGGCTCTCGTGATTGGGCTAATCTCGTCGTCTTTCTTCTTTTTGCCGCCACTAGGATCCCCTACTTCTTCGTCTTTACCTGAGGTTCGGCCACTCGGCGTTCTTCCGGTATTACGGGAAGGGCGGGCGGGGCGATTTATTTTCTTCAGGAAAGGCACCTGGTCGTAAAGTTTATCAAAATTAAAATCTGCGTTCAACTGCCGATTTTGTGAATTCTGAATGACGTTACCCAAACTATCCACATTCAAAGCTGCCGCGTTCCAGGCGTATCCTCCCTGGTATTGTGCACGCACCTGTACCCAATCCATGTACGGAAGGTAGCGAATAGGCAAGGTGTAAGACAGACTTACGTTGTGCTGGTATAATTTAGGTCGACCAAAATTGCGAATACTGGTCCAAATACTATCTCTCCGGTATTGGTCAATGTCCGTAATGGTAGGGTCTTCAAGTGCTGCAATTTCATCGGGTTCATCAATCGCAGCGCTGGTATTGGCATTGAAATTAAATTTCAACGAACGCGTCAAATCCCAGTTCAAGTCGTAGTTGCGGTTCCATAGGAAACTCTTGTTGAAGAAGGTATTGAAACGTTCTTCAACACCAGAGAAACGATATTGGGTGCGGGAAAAATTACGATCCAAAACCGTACTAAAGGAGAAGGAATTAGGCAAGGGGTTTACATTAAACTCCTTGATAATTCTCAGCGGTTTGCTCTTTAGCCCCTTAAACGGCTGCAGGTAATTCGTTGGTCGGCTATAGCTGTAATCAATTCCACCAGCATATTCTTCCCGTGCATCATTCAGGATGAGCGGATCGCTACGGTCGGTACGGGTGTAATTATAGCTGGCACTAAAGTTTTCAATATCCCAGGGCTTGGGCGTAGCACCTCCATTGTCTCCGGTACGCTCTTTGCCAACATTGCTAAAGTTGTAGACCACCCGGTTGGTAATGTCTTGCGCCTGCTCGCGGATAGAATCCCGAGCGGCGGCAGTTTCCGTAGCATCAAGTTTGTCTTTGAGGCGGATATCCAAATCATAAGGATCAAACTCTGGCGTGCTCGTGGTATTGGAACGCTGTGCATAAAAAGGAATGCGCAATCCCCACTCTTCCGGGAAAAACTTATCAATATTTACATCTGCCGCCAGGTCATAGCCTGTAACTCGTTCCCGGCTACGTTCCATGACGCCATTGTCGAGTGCTCCGAAACCGATACTGTTGTAATTACCGGCAACGGTAACGGAGCCCAGGTCGGCCAATTGCATATCCACGCGCCCGATAGCTGCCAGACCGCCTTTTTCATTCAGTCCGGTAAGGCGAAGTTCGTTGGCCCAAGCTTCAACAGAATAGGTTTGTAGCAAATCGTCATCCTTAATCGGATTTCGGATACCAATCATCATGACCTTGACAAAGCCTAGGTTAGGATTACCCTTCACTTTGATATTGTGCACTCCAGGCGGGCCTTCATCTGTTTCGGAAATATAGACCTGGGCGTATTCCTCCACCTCGCTGAAGTTGGCGTTATTTCGCTCTACTTTGAGGTTTTTCAGCACCTCTAAGGGGAAATCAAACTGATTTTGTCCACGCCAAACCTCTGCCTTATAAGCTGGCGAATTGGGATTTGCCGTTGGGCTCACGAAATCAGGTCGAGACATCTTCAGGGGTATCTCGTATTCGTAATAGTTACTATTGAAATCACTTCCCAGACGAATAAACATTGTAAGTGCATCATCGGGCACATCCAGCTGATTTCTTTCCTCAGCATGGACAAACATTTGCAGACGCTCGTACAGGCGCATATCTACCTCGGTATATTTGAATACCGACTGTACACCACCATCACAGAGATTATCGATCCTTAAGGCTAGTGATTGCTCGTTTTGCAGGGTATTAAAAACACCAAGCGACTGCTCTCGCTGAATCCCTAAAGGCAGGGTATAATTGAAGGGTTGCTTATTGCCATTCTCCTCAATGTTTACTGCATCAATTTGGAAACTTTGACCGGTGGTCTCACATGCTTCGGTCGCACCATCAAAACCAATATCCTCGCGGGTATAGCGCCGCCACTGGTTACGCACCAGCTCCAGGGTCGCGAAACGCAAGATGGTAGGCGCAGCAAAATCTTTGAGGTACATCCGCATGAAGCGAATAGAGCGGAAGTTTTGAATACCATTGATGGCTTCAAAAACACCGGGCCTGATTTGCTGGCGCAGCGGTACTCGGAAGCGGTACCAGATTCGATTAGTGGCACCATCTTCGATCTGGTCTGTGATATATAATGCTCGTGCCCGATCAATCTCCCGAGGATTGGACGGATCTGCGTAGATGGGAATAGTATATTCAAAGTACGACTCCGTTTCGTTGAGGGTATTGTCGCCATCCAAATCTTCCGCATCGGGAACATTGGTACCTGATTGACGAAGCTGGGTACCCTGATTGGCGCCAGAGTTGCCCTGTGGGTTATTAAACCTACGGTACCGCTCCCGGAGGCGATCACTACTATCGAAACCATCGTTGTAAAAACGGAAGTTGTCGTTAGCGACATCGTTTCTCAACAAGTTAGCAGCTTGCGGATTAAGCGTAGCAATTGCATCCAGGTAGCTACTGTAAAAGTTCTCTTCTTCTGCATCCGTTAAGCCATCAAGCCCCACATCCTGCAGTGCTCTGGTTTCCGGGTCATTATCAAATGCTCTGGTAATTTGCTGCCCTACGGGTACTTTACCCCAAACGGTATTGTCTACTGGCCGCTGTTCATTGGCCGGGCCTGGTAAGCCATTCTCAAAAAAGCGGCGAGAATCTTTTAATATATCTTCGGAAACGTTTCCAAAATTGAGGTACAGGTTACCTTGCTTGTTCTCGAAATTAGGATCCGCTTGCGTGGGGTTATTCGGATCAAGGAAGGGAGACAACATCCAGAATTCCACAAACTCAATATTCGATGTTTGGAAATCATTGGTGGTAATCGCCCGCATGATTCCTCCCCAGCGGGTTTCCGGATCATTAAGCTGTACCGGAGAAAGCGTATCTCCGGGAGTAGGTAACACTCCTGCCGTCAGGCCTTCTCGGCCTCCCGGAATATCGAAGTTGTAGGGGCCCCGCTGATTTGGGAAATAAGACAAATCAAAAACTTGCACATCCGAACGCTGGTTGGGTTGAATGAACAAATTGGGGAAAATCTCATTTTGAGGCACCAACCTGGTGTAAGGGTCATTATTGTCCGGGCCTGTTCTTGCCAGAGGATCGATACGGTACCAGTTGAGGCGAGCGCGATTAGCACCCGAGACCAAACCTCCACGGGTAGCTTCCGGGAATTTTGACGGCTGGCCCTGAGGAACACTGGCAAGGTACCATTGATTGGTAGGCTGGCGCAAGTCGATAGTACTGGCCGAACCTTCAAAATCATCTACGTAAACAATCCCCGATTTGTCTTGTCGGCTTTGGTTGATGGCCCGGGAATGCCCGGGATCAAGTGCTGCCGCTTCGGCCATCACCGAGATACTGGAAGGCACCGTTGTACTGTAAAACGGCAATTTATCAACAAGTCGCGTCAGGAACGGTGCTTCTTTGTTCAAGTTGAAATCAAGACCGTAAATACGGTTATTGATAGGATCATCGCCTAAGTTTACCTTAGGGGTAAAGGGCCTTTCAAAAAGATTTAGAAACGTTGCCCCGATATTAATATCTTCATTCACTTCGTAATCCGCACGTAAACCCAGCATGGTTTTATTCTGCAAACCAAAGACGGTATTGTCTTCAAAAGAGACATTAATCGGTACGCCCGAACTAAGGATGGCGTCATTGAGAATGCGAATACGCCCGGTGGAATAATCTATATCGTAATCCTGCCCGGCAATCAGCAACTGACCACCAGCAGTAACCCTTTCTGAGCCTTGCGGGATATTAAATGCCCCCAAAGAAAGCTCCGATGCAACGGAAGATTTGTAGGTTCCTTTGATGACATAGCGGTTCTTCTCCGGAAATTCGCGCGCATCGAAAACAATTTCGTCATAAAGCTCTTGGTAGACGAAGGAATCCCGAATAGCTCCATCAATTTTCCCTGCCAGGTAACTACCAAAAGGTTCGAGTACCGGGAAAATAATCCGTCCATTAGCTGGATTAATGGTCACTCCTTCAACGAAGTCAAAAACCCCATCTGGTTGAGGGTCTCCTTGTACATTGAGGCGGTCTAGATTAAACACACGAACCAAAGGAATGCCGGCCAAATTGGACTTTGGCAAGAATCTTTTCACCCCACGCCCTGGATCATCATAAAAAATATCCAAACGGAAATCTTCCCGATTTACCTGATAAGCACCAATAGAATAGACGTTTTTCATCATCAGGTCCCAGGCAGGTACGTTCACTTGTTGGGTAGTACTCTTTAGCATTTTGGTAAACAGTACCGTTGATGTTTCCATGGTATCAGTCGTAACATCCGCCCGGTTGATGGAGCTGGTACCTACGGCAAACGGTTCTCCGTTATACTTATAGGTATAGGAAACTGCTAGTACCTGGTCGGGCTGCAACTGAATATTCAGCGAGATAAACCCAAGTTCTGGGTGCACCGTATAATCACGAGGGCCCAATTTACGTGCTCGTACTTTTTCGAAATCAATGGATTGACGAAGGTTAAATTGGGTCTGAAGAATAGCTACTGCCCTATCGATACTTTGGAGATCAGGGTTTGCGATAATCCGCTCGTACAGGTTATTTGCCTTGTTATCCGGCAGTGGTCGGCCATCGCAAATTTCACGGTAAAGTGGATCTGCATTCGCAATGATCTCTGCGGGGTTGGTCAGGCGTTCTGGTTCTCCCAAATCCGCGAAAGCCACAATATCCCGGGTGTCCTGAACATCATTTTTGTCGTTGGTTACCCAAACCTCCAGGTTCTCCAGGTGGAACAAGGTATTCATCTGGGGGAGATTCTGCAAGGCTGGTTCAAAAGCGGCACGGTTGTAATGAGAAATAAAGAAGTGGCGATTTTCATCGTACTCATCTGACTTTACTTCGTATTCGGTAACCTGGCTTCCGCCCTGAATGGTAATATTCTCGTTTTCCGATTGCTGCTGAGAGGCGATGGCGGTGAGGCGCAGGTGTCCGAATTGCAGCTCTGTTTTAAGACCGAAAAGACTCTGAGCACCTTGAATCAACTGCCCACGCAGCGGAAGGCTTACATTACCTGCTTCGATCTTCTTGAGGATATCATCTTCCCCGTAAAGATCGCTGTTGTAGTCGATTTTTATCTGGTTGTCAAAATTGAAGGTCGCCTGGGTATTGTAATTGGTAGAAAGCTTCAGCTTTTCGCCAATCTGCCCAGTGACGTTCATCTGGATGGCCATATCAAAATCAAAGCCGCCATTGCGTTTTTGCCGCTGGGTCAGGATGGGATTTTCTACGTATTGGTAATCGAAACCAAAGGTGAGGTCAATACTTCCCTGCGGTTGAATATTGATTTCATTTCCTCCAAAGAGGCGATCAATTAAGCTGGATTGGACATCCACGCCTGCCAGTGGATCATCGACACTGAGGCTACTTCCTCGATTGAATCCCCCAAGCTGATCGAAATATCGCTTCTGATCACGCTGGCGAGTGATTTCCATATACTCTTCGAAGGAGATATAAGTAGGTGGCCGGAAAAGCGTCTCTCCGATTCGCTCCGTAACGATATATTGCCCCGTAGCGGGATCGTACTCAATGGTCTGCTCCACGGCGGAAGGGTCACTCAGATCAAAAGGATTATTGGTAGGGTTCGTTATGAAATCTTCATAACGGTCCTGCAAGGGCGGCAGGGTATCCTGAACGCTAGCTTTGACGTAATTGATCTGGTATGGATCGTCTAATCCTGGATTATTACCCCAAGCACGAAGGCTACCAAAAATAGCCAGGGTAATAAAAATACTTGAGAGTAGAATTTGTCTAATCATTGTTTCTCACTGTTCGATTCTCTATCCCGATTGTTCATTCCTTAAACGAGCACTACCGCTCCTTGGGGTAGACGACTCAAAATTTAACACAGCAAAAGGTTTAGGGTACAAGAGCTTGCTCTAGTCAAGATGACAAATCTCGTAATGCCTGCTTGATGAGTTGTTCGGCACTATCCACCCCTGGCGATTCCCTAAGGATTCTATTGAGGGTACGTTGCACCTGTGGACGGGCAAAACCCAGCGCCACCAATGCAGATAACGCCTCTTCTCTGAGGGTATTGTCTTTGGGGGTACTAAGAATTACAGATTCGCCGCTATCTTTCAAAACTTTGTCTTTTAGATCAAGGATAATTCGCTTGGCCGTCTTAGGCCCTATCCCTTTTACGCCTTTAAAAGTATTGACATCTTCTCCTATGATGGCTGCTCGCAGTTCGTCCGGAGTTAGGCTAGACAAGGCGATCTGTGCCGTGGCGGGCCCAACCCCACTAACGGAGATCAGCAGGCGAAAAAAGTTGCGCTCAGTGTCTTCCGCAAAACCATAGAGGGTGTGGCCATCTTCTTTAATCTGCAAATGTGTCAAAATGCGGACTTGTTCGGCTTTCTCTATCTGTGCGTAAGTGTGCAGACTAATATTGATGTGATAACCAATACCTCCAGCCTCTACCACAATAAAGGTGGGATTTTTGAAGGTGATAGTACCTTTGACATATGTAATCATGGAAACGGGCTTAACCTAAGGAAGTAGTTTGTCTCATGAGCGCGATCAACCCAATTCGCCCTATGGAGCGAGATTGTGCCAAAAACTGGAGGGCAAAGGTAAGAAGAATCACAGGTATTAGCTTATTTTGGGGACAAAATAGCAGCTATGTACTTTAAGATTAGCTTACATGTTCTTTGTCTAATGGTGTTCAGTGCCTTCTTTTGGGGCTGTGGCGCAGAACAATCCACGGAGCATACTCCCCGGCTAGCCGCAAATTTCTACGTGCGCTATGTCGCTGAAAATCAAGAATTGCGTGGGCAAGCCTCTTTCTTTCAGGAAGACTCCACGACCCTTGCGTTCCCAGGCGGTGTGTCTTTCATGGGGAGTGGTACCCAAATGAAAGAACTCCCCAATGGACTCCTCAGATACGAAGGTAAAATGCGAGTACCTTACCAAAATCCTACTCGCTTCGCTTTTAAGCTTCCAGGGCTGGAGGCCCCAACAGAAATCAACCTTTCTATGGTCGGGATCGACCAATATTCCATCACCTCGGCCAGTAAATCCGAGGGACTCCGACTGATGGTAAACAACACATTAGCTGCTGACGAAAGTCTGTTATTGCTCTTTACCGACCCCAATGAGGAAGTACGCACAATCGTACGCCCAGGGCCTCTGGAGCGTACGGAGTTATTTATCCCTGCGGATGCCGTTGCCTTATTCACCCCGGGTGAATACCGCATTTATTTGGTTAAAAGTCGGCAAATCAAAGCACAAACAGAGGGTCTTGACTACGAAGCTTCTGTAGAATTCTACTCAACGGAAAAAGAGTTTGAGTTGAAGGATTAAGTCTCCTGCCTATCCTTTCCCCTCTTTATTTGAAACCCAACACCATGAAGCAATACTACTCATTGCTATTTATTCAATTTCTCCTATTATCCTTCTCTCCACCATTTTTTGCGCAGCAATTTTCAGAGATAAGTGAAGAATTAGGCATGATCCATCACTTTGACGACTGGAATAGCATTGGCGGTGGCGCAGCGTTTTTTGATTATGACAATGATGGTGATGACGATCTTTATTTTACCGGAGGAAAATTTTCTGATCGACTTTATCGCAATGAGGGCGACGGAACCTTTACCGATGTGACAGAGGAGAGTGGCCTTCAGTTAACCGCGACCTATTTCACCACTGGGGTAACCGTGGGTGATATTGATAACGACGGTTATCGAGATATTTTTGTAACTACTTTTGGTTTTTTGAATTCTCTAGCGCCGGATAAACGTAACCTCCTCTATAAGAACATGGGGGATGGGACGTTTCAAGAAATTGCGCCACTCGCTAATCTCAGTGACGCCTCTCGTTCCGTTAGTGCCACGTTTTTAGATCACGACCAGGATGGATTTTTGGATTTGTATATTGTCAATTATGTTGATCGGGTGAGATTTATCTATGGCGAAGATGGTATGCTTAGTGGTTTTGATCATGATTGTTACGAAAACTTTTTCTTTCATAACAATGGCAACGGTACTTTCACCCAGGTCGCCCGCCAACTTAACTTAGAGGACGCTGGATGTGGGTTGGCCATCGTCAATACTGACTATGACATGGATGGTGATGCCGACTTGTACCTAGCCAATGACTTCGGTGAGTTCATCGAGACCAACCAAATGTACATCAATAACCTGACCACGGGTGTCTATGATACTATTCCTGGAGAGAACGATATCAATATTGGCTTCTACGGCATGGGCATTGCTGTTGGTGATTATGACCTGGATCAAGACTTCGACTACTATGTGTCTAATCTTGGTGCCAATGCTTTTCTAAACAACGATGGAAACGGCCAATTCACCAATATCGCTGAGCAGGCGGGAGTGCCCAATACGATGACCGACAATAACTTGCTCGTAACCAGTTGGGGTACGGTATTCGCTGACATTGACAACAATCTCTACGAAGATCTCCTTGTTTCTAATGGCCATATTCCTGCTGCTGCTTTCATAGCAACGGACCACATAGACCCTAACAAGCTTTACTATAACAATGGTGACAATACATTTACTGACATTTCCGTAGCTGCTGGTTTTGATAGTCCGGAAAAATGTCGAGGACTGGTGTATTCAGATTTTGATCAAGATGGTGATTTGGACTTTTTTGTCAATGTGATGAGCAGCGATAGTTTCCCTGATGCTCATGTAAGGTTCTATCGTAACGATTTGGCAAATAATAACAATTGGGTACAAATTTCACTGGAAGGCACTCACTGTAATCGAGACGCGATAGGAGCTATTATCCGATTGTTTGTTGACGACCTTATACTATTGCGAGAAATCAGTGGCGGAGGAAGTCATGCCTCTCAAAATAGCACAATCGCCCACTTTGGTCTGGCAGACCACAGCACCATTGACAGTGTACAAGTGAGTTGGCCCGGAGGAGAGGTGGAAACTTTTTATGATTTGGACATCAATCAACGCCATCATTTGATCCAAGCCCTGGTGCCCAGGGTAAGAATTAACTTCAACGTAGATATGAGTTTTCAGGAAGAAAGCCCACAAGGTGTTTTCCTCAAAGTGACCAATGCAGAAGGCGATATCCAAAGTAAACTCATGTATGCTCCCTTCCTGGATGGTATGTACAGTGTTTCTTTTCTTCAAGAACCAGGCTTCAGTGGCTATTACACTATTATAAACGGCTATTGCCCCGACGATACCTGCGGAGAAGATCTAAGTGAAGAGGGGTGTGATGGTTTAACACCCGATTTCAAACGCTTACTTGAACCTGTTTTTAATGATACAACGATCAACCTTTGTTTTGGAATTTGCGCAGGAATTCCCTGCCAATCAACGGTAGATAGCATCAACGCTCATTTTACACTCAATGCTGCTCCACTTAACGAAAACCTTCAACAAATTTTCATCCGCGGCCTTAGTCCCAATGGTGAAGACCTCCCCATGAATGATCCTGATGGTGACGGGACTTATGAGCTCAGTATCAACTTGGCGGAAGGTTATTCCGCTTATTACACCTATGTCAACGGAGAGTGTAGCGATGAATCTTGCACTGAAAATTTAAGCGAACAAGGATGTACAGATGAAGCCAACAATTATTATCGCTATTTGCCTCCCATGACGCAGGACACCATGCTAGCTGCCTGCTTCGGAGTCTGTAATACAGACAGCTGCTTTGCGCCAATTGACACCTTCCGGTTAACCATCAACCTGAACATGACCAATGAAGCCCTCAACCCTACGGGTGTTTTCATTATTGGCGACTTCTTCGGCCTCTCTGGTGCGAGCCCTATGTATGATGGCGATGATGATGGCATCTATACCAACTTTTTTGATATTCCCGAAGGCTTCTCTACTTATTACAGCTTTACCAATGGTAGCAATTGCCCAGGAACTACCTGCTATGAAGACCTTAGTGGACAAGCGTGTGCCAGCATAGATCAAAATAACTTTCGGTACCTCAACCCAATCACTTCCGATACTATTATTAATCTCTGCTTTGGAGAATGCCAATTAGCAGCTTGCTTTCCTCCGGCAGATTCCGTAGACATTCAGATCAACCTTAATACGGCTGCTATTGATGTTGCAGAAGCAGGTATCTATTTAGTAGAAGGCGCTTTTGGTTCTCCCGGCGAAAACCCGATGGAGGACAACAATGGTGACGGAGTCTATAGCATAACTTTACGAGTTCCTGAAGGATTTAGCGGCTACTATAGTTTTACTAATGGTTTATGCTTTGACCTCAGTTGTAAAGAAGACCTTAACG
The DNA here is from genome assembly GCF_040784935.1 of Lewinella sp. LCG006. GTDB lineage: Bacteria > Bacteroidota > Bacteroidia > Chitinophagales > Saprospiraceae > Lewinella. The sequence goes on from NZ_CP160680.1 coordinate 1,675,330, forward strand.
GCCAGGATTGTGGCCCACCTAATGCCAATAACAACCGTTGGCTCCCCCCGGTGATGCAAGATACCATTATCAATACCTGTTTTGCGGAATGTATTCCAGATTTGGATTGTACGCTGCCGCCTTCAACGACGCCCGTTACTTTCGGCTTCCACGATCCTCTCAGTGGAGAGGCAGCTGTATTCCTGACGGGTGAATTTGGTTTGCCCAATAATGATTTTGAGCTGACCGAATCTCCTGCGAGTAGTGGAGATTGGTTTGTGACGCTAGATCTTATCCCTGCTACTTATTATTACCGCTTTGGGACGGGTACTCCCATGAATGGTATTCTGGAAACTTTTCCTCTTGGTCAAGCAGACACGTGTACGGTTGATTTATCCGGTGAACGCTTTCGAGTGATTACGGTAGAAGATACCGCTCTGGAGCTGGAGCCCGTCTGTTTTGAGCTATGCAATTACTGCGAAATTATTTATAATGTTACGAATCCTATGCCTCAGTTACGGAGGTTCCAGATTCAACCCAATCCAACAAGTGGAGCAACCATGCTGAGCTGGGAAGCGGTTGGTGCTGATCGTATCCAAATTCGGCTTATCAACACCATAGGACAGGTTATTGAACAATTTGACTTGCCCGCCGGAGTAGGTCAGTTATTCCTCTCTACGCATACGCTTCCCGCAGGTATCTACTGGGTAAGCCTTGAAACGGAGGGAGGATATATGACTCGAAAATTAATAGTTCAATAAATAAAAAAAGGAGGTGAGCTACTTTTTGAGTAGCTCACCTCCTTAAATAAAAAAAGCCCCTCCCCTGAGGGAAGAGGCCATCCCAAAAACCGATTTAAGAATACACTTGAAAACGGTTCTTGTGAATCACATACAATCCAATCGCCTTATCATTTGTCTTTTACGCAAGCTTTACATGAAGGTTACGTATATATGAGAATTTTTATAATTATTTTTTCAAAAAAAGCTTCGGCTAATCATCTCTACTTTCCCAAGCTTGAAAAAACTAACCGAAGCTTAGATTCCTACTCATTAGAAACCCTCATTGAACACTATATAACCATTGTCTTACCTCGCTAACAAGCTTTCGACTACGAGGCTCTTCCGCCAGAAAGATGCCCAAAATTGGGCGGCTTTGGTCTATAATGCAATGCTAATAACTGTATTTCAATTACCATGCCAAAATAAGTCAAGACAAAGAAAAAACCCGTTATCACCAACAGTGGCAATAACGGGTTATAGAATACTTCTCTATTTTAGAGATTCGTGGAATTAGTAATAGGGTCGGTAATTATTATTGATTATTTTTCTTTTCCCGCTTTTTAAAGGTAAGCGCTACTGTGATCTCGTGCGAACCTGTATTGTATTTCTGGAACCGTTGGAAAGACACATCATAGGAATAGTAAAGGTTGAAATTTGTCAACCGTGTTCCTAATAATATCCCCATGGCACCTAAACCAGCACGGTAAGAAAGCCCTGCAATCAGTTGCTCATCCAGGAAGCCTGCTTTCAGGTTCAAGTCCATCTGGAAAGGTGCATTTCTGATTTGACGCAAGAGGATCGAAGGCTCCAAACTCACTTTTTGCTGTGTGAGTTCAAAGCGGTGCCCCAGGTTAAAAGTGTAGTAGCTAAAGAAAGATTCTGAGGTACCAACGCCCGCAATTTCTGACAAACGGCTGCTCACCAGGTTGTTAAAAGTAAGTCCACCGTAAGTATTCTCACGGAAGGTACCATATATGCCTAGTGCTGCATCAAACTGCCCTTTCCCATTCAGTAGGTCTTCCAACAAAGCGTCGGCAGGGTCGTAAAAAGGGCTGTCGGTGATATCGCCATCAATCCTCATTTGCTGGAATTCGGTAAAGAAACCAAACGCCAGTTTCCAGTCTTCATTGACTGGGTAGCGGAATGCGTAATCCAACTGTAGTTTGCTACGGCTCATTTGAGCAGCAGTCTCCGAAAAGATACCAACACCCAAGCCGAACGTACGCCCCAAGGGGCCATTGTACCGAGCAGCAAAGGTTTTAGGAGCATCTTCGAATCCAGTCCATTGCATTCGAGCATTGAACTGTAGATTATAGGTTTCATCAAAACCCGCAGCTGCTGGATTAATCAGGATGGGGCTGATGTTGTAGTGCATGAAGAGTGCTTCGTCCTGTGCATGGACTAAAGTCTGTAACACGCTAACCAAACCCAGGAGGAGTATTAGTTTTTTCATGGTGGGAAGCTTAATCAGTTTTGGGAATTATAAGTATACAATAGGGATGTTAGGAGGACTGAAAGCAGTACACATGCCTGCTTTCAGTCCCCTTAAATTCGTTAATCGCGAACGATGGTGAGTGAACCACGCTTCTGCAAAGGTTCTCCACTTCCAGGGCTACTATAATCAAGTACCCAGTAGTAAGGACCGGCCGGTAAATCATCGCCGTTCTGGGAAGTTCCTTCCCAATCATTGCTGTAATTATTGGTTTCGTAGACCAGCTGTCCCCAGCGGTTGTAGATCTCCAGATGGTTATCCGTCAATGCATCCGCACAGAAGATGATAAACTCATCGTTCGAACCATTACCATCAGGTGTGATGACTACGCGATCTTCAAAACACTCGAACCGTTCGTCAGCTACTTTGCCCGATACGACCTCAGAGCTACAACCACTGGCATCGGTCACTTGGAGCATGTAAGTACCTGCACACAAGTTGGTCACCGTTCCAGTATTAGGAGTGCCAGGAATGTTTAGCCAATTGTAAGTATAAGGAGGGTTACCTCCCAAAACAATTGCCATCACCGAACCATTACAGTTGTCGGCATCCGTATGAGGCTCTGTCTCAATCGTTACAATGATCGGAGCAGACTCTGCAACCACATAGCTTTCAATGAACTGACAATCATTTGCATCCGTAACGGTCAGGGTATAAGTACCCGGAGCCAGGTTGGTCCGTTGCTGACCAGTTTGTCCGGTTGACCATGAGTAGCTGTAAGGAGCTGTTCCGCCCATGGCTTCTACAAAAATCTCTCCGTCCTGGCGGCCATCACAACTGATTGACTTGACCGAACTTTCAACACTCATTGGTTGTGGAGCGGTCAATTGTACGGTCGTTTGCTGCTCACACATGAAGTTATCGATCACAAAAATCGTATAGGTACCAGGAGCAGCATTGCCAAGGGTGCCTGTCGTATTCGTCCCTACCATAGCACCTGCTAGTTCAAACTCATAGGTAAAGCTGGTAGAGGTACCATTGTTGGTCACTGATGCCTGGATTTCTCCGTCAGTGGAGTCAAAACAATCCAATGCTCCTGAAACCACTGCCGAAGCGGTAAAGGCCGACTGGGTTTCGATTTCGTAGTTACGAATCAAGGTAGCACCAGTACCATCCGTGATAACGACGGTGTAAGTATTTGGCGACAAATTCATAATAGATGCATCCATAGAAATGGGATCATTACTTCCTTCTGCCGTCCAGACATACGTATAGGGTTCCGTACCTCCCGCAGCGGTAACGGTAATTGATCCATCCATACTGTCCGTACAACCCGCATCCGTGATGACGGCACTTTCGGTCATTTGCAGTACCTGATAGCTTATTGGTAAAGAACAATTGTTTTCGTCCCGGATGATACCGGTTATTGTCGTTGGGCCAACAATTTGGTTCACCTGCTGCCCGTTGGGATAGCCATTCCAGGTAATGGTCGGTATACCCGTTCCTCCACTCACCATAATTGTCACACTACCAGAACCACCAGCATCTTCTGTATCATTGAAGATTATCGCCGAGCTTACGGTTAACGGATCAGGAGATCCTATGGTGAAGCTGCCAGGCAAGTTGTTCATCCCACTATCGGTGATGGTATAGGTATAATTACCCGCTGGCAAATTGGTGATCGTACGCTCTCCAGTATCATTCACTAAGAATGGGCCAATATCCATCGTACCGTCATTCAACGTGATGCTTATTGGTTGTTGGCCTCCTGCAATAGCGAAGAAAACCGAACCATCCGTATCTCCAGGACACGAAACAGGGTTGGTCACCAACTGAACGATTGATAAAGGTGCGGAATCAACCATGTAACAGGCTGACTGCGTACACCCTGCTCCGTCCGTCACCGTCACACAGTAAGTACCGAAGGCAAGGTTGGCCAGGTTTTGCATACTGGAAGTAAACATATTCGGGCCCGTCCAGGCAAAGGTATAACCACTGCCACTACCACCACTGACCGTTGTCAGTGTGATTGTTCCATTATTGCTACCCGTGACACCTGTTACCGTTGCTTCCAACACAATAGGATCACTTTCTTCAATCGTAAAGTCAGCAGAAATGCTGGTCCCGGCACAGTCCGTAATCATCACCCGGTAGGTGCCTGCACAAGCGTTCAGCAGGTCTTGGGTCAATGCTACATCAGCATTGGTCGCCAGATTGATCCAACGGTAAGTCTCCATCCCAGGGCAGCTTCCTCCTGCGATCGTGATATTGACCCCGCCATTACAACTTCCAGGACAAGCGTCGTCAATGGTGAAGAAAGTCAACCGCAATACTTCGTAAACATTGAAGCAGGTAGAAGCCATACAACCAGCGGCATCCGTCACCGTCACACAGTATTCTCCCGGGGTAAGAATATTATTGGGGTCTTGCCCACCGAAGGTGTAACCATTAGGGCCCGTCCAGCTGTAGGTGAAACCTGGGGTTCCGCCCGCTACCGTGAGGTTGATTCCTCCAGGACTACCGCCGCCAGGAATTAGGGCAACCGTACCAGTTAATACAATCGGCTGCGCCAATTCATTCACTAAAATATTCCCTAGCACCTGGTCACAACCATTCTGGTCTACAATCGTCACGCTATAAGAACCAGCCGACAGGTTGGATTGGGTAGTAACATTGTCTGGCAAACTACCACTCCAGTTATAAGACAAAGGCGGTACACCACCACCAGCACTAATCGTGATCGCTCCGGTATTGTCACCAGCGCAAAGAATATTCGTAATATTCACTACCGAACCAGTGATCGCTGGTGGCGAAGTGATGCTGTAGGTGCCACTGACTGACATGCCCGTAACGGTATCTGTAACAGTAACCGTTATCGTGCTCGCCCCACGCCCCGTCACACTTGGTCCAGACTGACCTGGAATTGACCACTGATAGGTATAGTTTCCTGAACCATTTACCATACTTACGATGGTGATAGAACCGATAGGTTCGTCTGCACAAGTAAGGTTGACTACATCTACCTGGCCAAACTGCAATGGTAAGGCAGGGTCACAAGTTACCTGCCCCGTTGCCCCACTGAAGGCGACCAAATCATCATTGGTATCCGTAATTTCAATCGGTGTAGGGTTGCTACCAATTGTTACCGTGCTATTGTTATTCGTCAATTTATTGAAACAAATAGAGAATAATACGGAATTAGGATTGAGGCTCACGGCATTGCCCGTACTGCTTTCCCATTGGAAGTTGATCACCCCGGGAGAGGCACTGAACGAGGCTGCCGTCAATCCTGGCAAACCAGCATTGATGTTACTGATCTGCGCAAAGCTCAAATCAGTACTGTTGTAGGTAATGCTAAACTGCATGCCCTTAATGTCGGTAAAAGTAGAAGCCGTAAAGTCCATACAGAAGTTATCCCCCGTACAAGCTTCTACCGTTGAGAGGCTTGCCGCAAAGGTTCCTGATCCCATCTGGCCAATCGTAATCGTCCCTGGTACACCCGTAAATGGAACCTCCATCTCGTCGCCATCAATGACCTCAATCGGAGTAGGCATTCCAGAGAAAGACACGGTAGTAGTAACACTACCGATAACATCAAAACACACTTCAAAGATCGTAGCACCATTTGGCAAAGTAACCCCATTTGCGAAGGGGTCATTCCAAGTGGTCGTCAGGTTGCCGGGCGGAGGTGGGTTTCCTACCGAGGCAGTGGTAAATCCAACCAAAGAAGGGTTGAAATTCTGAGTACTTGTAAATACCAGCACAGCAGGATCGTAATTGATACTGAACTGCATACCAAGGATGTTGTTGAAGTCATTCACCGTTACCGGTAAACAAACATTGTCACCTGTCATCGCCGTAGCGTCCGCAAGGATCAGCGCAAAGCCTTCCACCAAAGGATTGATGGTTACAGTACCACTATTCACTGTACTGTTGACAGCGTCACCATCTCCATTTTGAATCGTCCGTGGAGAAGGCATGGTGACGTCAGAGGTGGTAGTACCAACAACATCAAAACAAATTCTACCCAAAGAGCTATTGTCGGTAAGCGTAATACCCGTAGCATTACTCCAGCTTGCGGTCAATACTCCCGGCGAGGGGTTGGTGATGGAGGCTGCACCCCAACCAGGCAACATAATATTGAAATTTTGCGCTCCGGTATAGCTCAGTATTGCAGCATTGTAGTTGATATTGAACTGCATGCTGGTAATATTGGTGAAGTTGGTTACCCTGATGGGTAAACAAACATTGTCACCTTGGTTGGCCGTCACATCCGTCAACGTAAACGTAATGGGTAGAGGGCCACTCGTAGGAGGGCTGATCGTACCAGGCAAACCGGTAAATGGAACCTCCATCTCGTCGCCATCAATGATCTCAATCGGCGTAGGCATTCCAGAGAAGACCACCGTCGTGCTTTCGTTTGTCAAAACATCAAAGCACAATTCAAAGATGGTCGCACCATTGGGTAGCGTGACACCCGTAGCTAAAGGATCGTTCCAGGTAAAAGTAAGGTTGCCCGGGGTTGGGTTGCCTACCGAACCAGCAGTGAAACCGACCAGCGCTGCATTAAAGTTTTGTGCACCCGTAAAGGTCAAGGCAGCAGGATCGTAATTGATACTGAACTGCATACCAAGGATGTTGTTGAAGTCATTCACCGTTACCGGCAAACAGACATTGTCGCCTTGGCTGGCTGTTGCATCGGCAAGGATTAGTCCAAAACCTTCTAGAGGAGGGCTCACGGTTACGGTACCACTGTTCACGGTGCTGTTAACAGCAGCACCATCACCATTTTGGATAGTTCGTGGAGAAGGAATCGTAACATCAGAAGTGGTGCTCCCTGTAACATTGAAACACAGTCGAACCAGTGACGCAGCATTCGCAAGCGTTACACCCGTAGCGTTGCTCCAGCTCACGGTCAGTACACCTGGTGAAGGGTTCGTGATGGAGGCCGCTCCCCAACCGGGTAAAGTCGCATTAAAGTTTTGCGCACCGGAAAAACTCAGAATGGAAGCATTGTAGTTCACATTGAACTGCATGCTCGTGATATTCGTAAAGTTCGTTACCGTCAACGGTAAACAAACATTGTCGCCCTGATCGGCAGATACATCTGCCAGCGTCAGCGTAATCGGTAGAGGGCCACTCGTTGGAGGACTGATCGTTCCCGGCAAACCGGTAAATGGAACCTCCATCTCGTCGCCATCAATAACTTCAATTGGCGTAGGCATTCCAGAGAAGACCACCGTCGTGCTTTCGTTTGTCAAAACATCAAAGCACAATTCAAAGATGGTCGCACCATTGGGTAGCGTGACCCCCGTAGCTAAAGGATCGTTCCAGGTAAAGGTAAGATTGCCCGGGGTTGGGTTGCCTACCGAACCAGCAGTGAAACCGACCAGCGCTGCATTAAAGTTTTGTGCACCCGTAAAGGTCAAGGCAGCAGGATCGTAATTGATACTGAACTGCATACCAAGGATGTTGTTGAAGTCATTCACCGTTACCGGCAAACAAACATTGTCGCCTTGGTTGGCCGTGGCGTCCGCAAGGATCAACGTGAAACCGTCAAGAGGGGGGCTCACGGTTACGGTACCACTATTCACGGTGCTGTTAACAGCAGCACCATCACCATTTTGGATCGTACGTGGAACTGGGATGGTTACATCAGAGGTTGTATTCCCTGTAACATCAAAACATAGCCGTACCAGTGAAGCGTTATTGGCCAACGTTACACCTGTTGCGTTGCTCCAATTCACGGTTAATACCCCTGGTGAAGGGTTCGTGATGGAAGCCGCTCCCCAACCGGGTAAAGTCGCATTAAAGTTTTGAGCACCGGAAAAACTCAGAATGGAAGCATTGTAGTTCACATTGAACTGCATGCTTGTGATATTCGTAAAGTTCGTTACCGTCAACGGTAAACAAACATTGTCGCCTTGGTCTGCAGATACATCTGCAAGGGTTAGTGTAATAGGTAGTGGGCCAGAGCCTCCTACAGTTACGGTTCCACTTTCACTATTGAAAGGGACATTCATTTCGTTACCGTCAATGATTTCTATAGGAGTGGGAGTACCTGAGAAACTGACGGTCGTGGTAGAATTGCCTGTTACGGTAAAACACAGTTCCAACAAGGTAGCACCATTAGGCAATGTTACACCAGCAGCAAAGGGATCGTTCCAAGTAAAAGTCAGATTGCCGGGAGTAGGATTGCCGATGGAAGCGGAAGTGAATCCGACCAAAGCCGCATTAAAATTTTGCGACCCCGTAAACATCAAAGCAGCAGGATCATAATTGATACTAAACTGCATACCTAGAATGTTATTGAAATCATTCACTGTTACTGGCAAACAGACATTGTCGCCTTGGTTGGCTGATACATCTGCAAGGCTCAAGGTAAAACCTGTAGGCCCACCACTGCCGCCAACAGTTACGGTTCCACTTTCACTATTGAAAGGGACATTCATTTCGTTGCCATCAATAATTTCTATCGGCGTAGGAGTACCTGAAAAACTAACAGTGGTAGTCGTACTGCCCGTTACCGTAAAGCACAATTCCAACAAGGTGGCACCGTTAGGCAATGTCACGCCAGCAGCAAAGGGGTCATTCCAGGTAAAGGTCAAGTTTCCAGGGGTAGGATTACCGATGGACGCAGAAGTAAACCCAACCAAAGCCGCATTAAAATTTTGAGACCCCGTAAACGTCAAAGCAGCAGCATTATAGTTGATACTAAACTGCATACCTAGAATGTTATTGAAATCATTCACCGTTACGGGCAAACAGATATTATCACCTTGATTCGCTGATACATCTGCAAGGCTCAAGGTAAAACCTGTAGGAGTACCGCCTCCACCACTAACAGTAGCCGCGGCATCATTACCTACAAATCCCAGGTCGATTCCTTGTGGATTAAGAATTTCTATGGATTGTGGTAAATTTTCATTGAACTCAATCAGAGTGGTTCCATTCAATTCTCCTCGAAAAGTCAGAGAAAACAGTACCGTCTGGTCCGCAAGACTGACACCCGTAAAATTAGGGTGATTCCAACTCAAAATAACCCTGTCGTTAGGCGCATTTCCCGAACCTGGCACACCAAAAGAACTGGTGGTAAGCCCGGGAAGAGCCGTAGCGTTGATATTTGAGATAGATTGATAACTAATGATCGCAGGATTCCATGTTATAGGAAACTGAATGCTAGCGACATTGGTAAAATTACTAACCCTGACATCAACGGTAAAAGTATTACCTTGAGTGACAGTGTTGGTAGAGGGAGAAAGTGTAAAAGTCGGCTGGGCTACTAACTGTATAAAACACAGCAATAGTAGTCCAGTGAACAGGTGTTTTAGCAGTCCGTTCATGGTTGTGGGGAATTTGGGATGTATGATTAAAGTAGTCCGTCTAACTAAGGTGCTACACGAAGCAATCGGCGGGTAATAAAGGTATCACCCATCTGAAGTTGCAAAATGTAGGCACCAGTATGTTTAAAAAGTGTATTTTCTAATTCAAGCACATGGCTTCCAGGGCTAAAAGTAACCTTTCCGTCCTTGATACGCTGACCACTAACTTCACTTAATGTCCAGAAGATTTCTCCTCCTTCATTAAGTTCAATCAACACATTAGCATTCTTTGAGAATGGATTAGGAGATACTTCCGCTCGCATGGGGAGATTCTCGACGATCGAAGTGCTGTTGATTTCACCAATCGTAATTAGACCTCCTGAAAATTCAGCATTTAGGTCAACGACAGAAGTATCAACGACTTCCATTAAGCCTCCGAAGTCTACCATCGTCTGCTCTCCTTCTGCGCCAATCACTTCTAGTTGCAAAGTGAAGAGTGATCCTCCATCACTTAGCGTATTTCCAGAGAGAGAGTTATCAAAATACAAGTAGGTCAACTCTCCTCCGCTAGCATTCATTGCATTGAAGTTGTCATCTTCAGAAAGTCCAAATGCAATGTTATCTACGCCAACGTATCGCAGCACCATAGAGTCCCAAGTCACACTAAATGCGGAAGAGACAATGTCATTATAATTACTCACAAGAACATTGACATCGATGGTCTGACCCGGTTCAACCTGATTGTCATTAATATAAATAGAGGGGGTGTCTTGTGCGGTAAGAGATAACGACACAAGCAACAAAGAGATAACCCCAAAGCATTGGGATAGTTGAAACTTCATGGGATTATGTAAATTAAGTTACTCAATAAAAATATTGGTGCAAGTTACAAAATTTTATGGTAAGTAATGAAGCATTATTTTTTCTTAAGAATAGTCCTTCAAGTCATCTTCAAAAAACACGAACGGCGGCACCCTGAAAGGGTACCGCCGTTCGTTAGCGTATTTATTGGAATAGGGCAAATTCACAAATTTGCCCTATAACCATCTATCATTACTTTACAGCAATCATCTTCTTGGTTGCAGTGAACTCACCGGCAGTTACCGTGTAAGTCAATACACCCGTTGCACCTTGGATCATCTCCTTGGTCAAGTTGATCGTGTTGTAACCAGCTGCGTAATCACCACGTACTACAGTCAGTACGCGACCACTAGCGTCGCTGATCGTTACGGTTGCTTCTGCATCCGCTGGCAAGTTGAAACCGATCAAGGTTGTTGCTGCGAATGGGTTTGGCGTGTTCTGGTATACTTCGAAACCTGCTACAGCAACTGCTCCGTTAGAGAAGTTTACGCCTACGTTCATGGTGTTACCATTTCCGTAAGCTTCAGCAGCAGTGTAACGGCTAGATACATTGATTACGTCACTCAACTCAGCATCCACTGTTGGGCGGATTACCAGGCTGAACAATACGTCCTCAGAAGTAGCTTTACCGTTCCAAGAAGCAGTGATCATACCTTCAGCAGCGTAACGCATACCGAAGTTCTCAGCTGTAGCTACACCGTACTCGATGTCTACCAACTCTGCTCCGTTCAAGTTCAAGGTACCCTGGAAGCCTTCTACTGATGCCATATCAGCACCACGGAATGCTACCGTGTATACGTTACCAGCTTTCACGCTTACGTTCTCTACTTCGAAGTTGAACTGACCGTTCAACGTACGATCGTCACCAGCCAAAGCATTGGCTTGTGCAGAACCGTTTACGTCACCAATCTTAACACCTACAAAGTCGGCAGTCAATACTGCTTCAGGTAAGTTGTTAACGTTAGCTACTTCTGGGAATTCAGTGAACCATGGGTTGTTTGCTACTGGGAATACAAAGTCTGCATTCACAAAGCGCCAGCTCGTGTTGTTCGCGAATTCCGTATCAATGTTCAAGATCAACTTACGCAACTGGATCATATCCAGGGTAGTGATCGTCTCTGAGTTGTTAACGTCAGCTGCGATGTACTTGTAAGGGCTGTTCAAAGGCTGTACGCCCAAGATGTGCTTGCTCATCAGTACAAGGTCAAATGTAGATACGCCGTTCAAGAAGTTTGCATTCAGGTAAGGAGCTACAGAGTAGTCACCTCCTGCAGGCAATTCAAAGCTGAACGTTCCGTTAGCGTTGGTCGTCATTGTGGCAACGTTTCCGTTAACACTTACTTCCACACCTTCTACCGTTTCGTTGTTTTCTGTAGCGATAACACCCTGGATAGTTCCAGTGCCACCATCAGGACCACAGTCAACGTGCTGCTGTACCAATACATAAGTCTCACAGTAATCGTAGTTACCTTCTTCGTCGAAAGCGTATACGTAGACTACTGTCGTAGCTTCGTCATCTTGCGTCAATACCAATCCAGTATCATCTGGGCTTGGTACGAAGTTAGGATCAGCTTCTACATCTGCTGCACGGTAGATAGCGTACTTCGTCACGCGAGGTAGACCACCGAACAGTTCTGGTCCTTGACCAGTACAGTCACTGATTGGTGAACCTTCGAAGTCAGAAGCCCAGATAGCCATGGCACAACCTCCTTCTTCCTGAGGCATCAAGGTTACAGTCAAACCGTTGATACATACTGGTGCTGGTCCTTTACAGTCGATCACATCGAACACGATGGTCTCGCTGGTCTGGTTACCACAACCGTCCTCAAACAATACGCGTACTGCGTGGTAGATGTTATCTCCCATTGCAGAAGTAATGATTGGGAAAGTACCTGCAAATACGTAAGTACCGTCACCGTTGTCGGTGATGTTACCCAATACGTTCAAGTCTGCTACGAATTCGTTCGACTTGATGTCGCCGTCGCCGTTAGCGTCTACTGCAAATGCGTCTAGCTGTGCGGATACCAGGCTTACTACCAAGTTTCCGTCACCGTCAAACAATTCACACTCGTCAGCTACGCTGAATGGAATGCTTACTGCTTCTTCACAGTTGCCGTCGTCATCACCAAACTGACCAGCTAATAGGTCAGGACAGTTAGCTGTAGGACCTCCGTACTCACCAACAGTTACTACTGGTGCGGTTGAGTCGTATACTTTCACGAATTGCGTGTAGATGTAACGACCGAAGTTACGACGACCAAACTGGTCAGCAGGAATACAACCGATGTTGTTACCTGGGATGTTGTCGTATACGGTGTTAGGAATATCAGAATCTCCGTCACGATCGTTGTGATCGCGGTCGATTACTACTGTGTACTGGATACCTTGCTGAGCGTCAGCTACGTTATCACAGTTGTTGTCTACTGGGCCAAAGCCACTCACCACCCGTACTACTGGGCGCTCGTTACCTTCTACTGAACGGTCTACAGGAAGTGCCTCACCGTCGTCTTCCGTCATACGAGGAAGTACCAAACCAGTGTACTCACCATCCCATACACACCAGTTGATCACATCGTAAGTGATGCTCAACTTGTAACACTCGTCGCCAGTTGCTGAGAAACGTACTGGATCGCCAATGTTTACGCTCAATACATCACAACCTACAGTGGTCGTAATGATCGTTGGTACATCAGGATCACCACAGTCAGCGTCAGCATCTTCTGGGAAGTCGATCGTGAAGTCGTGTACTTCCGTGATCGTGATCAGCTGGCTACAGCTGTTCGTCGAACGGAATACTTCGTTGATGTCGATAGCTCCGTTGCCGTTAGCATCGCCCTCTGGGCGCAACTGCCAAGCTTCGAAACGGCGGGTGATAGTTCCCCAACCACAATCGTTAACCTGGATGTTTGGCGTACGCTCTACGATGGTGTCAACAGCACAGTTGTCTGTACCCGTTGCGCCGCCGAAGATAGAGCTCATCATGATAGAAGTAGCAGCAAAGTCTTCGTCGTAAGCCGTAGCAATATCACCAGGGAAAGCCAATGGCAAGTTAGAACAAGTCAATGTTACTGGTGCTGGTGCGTAGCAGAATGGGTTCAATTTATCTTCTGGAGTGATCACCATCCAACAGATGTTCTCGTTTCCTGACTCGTCAGTTACACGTAGTTCGATCGTGATTTCGTTGTCGATATCACAGCAGTAGAAGTCTACAAAGTCGCCCCATGGGCTCCAACGGTTAGCACTTGCATCACAAGTGTTGTTGCGCCAGTAGTTACGACGTACTTCCAAAGTTACTGCTCCACAGTTGTCGTTAGAACCTTCGTCAACGTCAGAAGCAAAGATGCGTGCGATACCCAGGATACCGCTGGCTGAGTCACCACCGCCAATAGATACGTTCAATTCGTCGTCACATGATGCACTTGGCTCAATCTCGTCCGTTACGATCAAGTCGTACTCTTCACAAGTTTCGTTGCCACAGTCATCTTCGGCACAGATGATCAGGATGTGCTCACCAATTGGTGCTGATACTACATCTCCGTCACACAAGTCACCACCAGCGAAGAATGATTCGCCGAAAGCAAGTACCGTGTAAGTCGTGCCAGCTACGCTTGAACATCCGTTGCCGTCAGTAAGGGTAGGACATGGAATCGCTACGTTCGCCAAACAGCTGAATGGTGAAGTAGATACGTTGATTACTGCTGGAATGCCAGTGATTACTGGGCCAGTAGCATCAAATACTTTGATCAACTGCTGAAGCGTACCAGAACCGCCTGGGTTACACCAGTCGATGATGTTCCACTCACGACGGAGCTTGTAAGTACCTTCACAAACAGTGATACGTGGCTCATCAGAGTAAGAAGCTCCGATGTTACAGTAAATCTGATCAAGGTCGTAGAAACCAAATGCCGTACGCAACCATGGGTAGCCAGATGCTGATGGGTGAGGATTACCGTTTGCATCAACAGCGAAGTTCTCGTCACACTCCAAAGGAGCTACAAATGGAGGGAATACCAAGTCGCCAATCGTTGGCTTACGGAAAGTAATCGTCTGCGTACATGCTGCCGTGCGTGGAGCACCTACACATACACCATCGTAACGGTCTGAGACCGTGAACGTACGTGAAAGCGTTACATCACCACAATCACCTGCAGCACTTACTGCATCAGAAAGGGTAACTTTTACAGGACCACAGTTGTCGCCAACTACAGGGAAACCAGTCAGGTTTACTTTTGCAATGAAAGCATTCAAAGCAGCAGTGCTACCTCCAAAGAAGGTGTTACGCGTAGCCGTGAAGTTCAAGGTACCATCTGCACTTGCAATCCATGACTGAGGCGTCTGGAAGCGGATGAAGTTGATATCGTCACATACTAAATCACGGGTATCGGTAATATTTACAGGGGTAAATTCTGGACCAGAAACACCCGTGTTGTTATCAGAATAGATGCTTACCGTCCAGTTACCAAACTGCGTCGTCAACCAGTTGGTCAATACCAAGGTATAGGTCGTGTTAGGCAACAAAGGCAGGCTCAAACGTAGCGCTGGATCGAATGGGTTACCTCCAGGTACGAAAGCATCGTCAGATGAACCGATGAGGTTCTCACAGGGTGCTGTAGGATCGAAACCACCCTGGAACAGGAACATGCTTCCATCACCCCATGCAGTTTCCATCAAGATCGTGTATACGTCAACAGGAATAGCAAAGTCTGGCGTAGTGAAAGTTACTACGTCATAGTTGTGCACACCGTCAGCCAGGAAGCCCTGGTTCAAACAGCTGTAGTTGTTGAAGTTCAAGGTTGCATCAGCAGCACTTAGGTTACCACTTGCTTGGTGAGCAGCATAGTCCTGCGTTACGGTGCTTGTGTTCGCTGGGCAAGTAACTACTGGGTTGGTCTTGTCTTCGGCGAAGATGTTACCCCAACAAGTGTAAACCAAAGCACCATTGATGTATGCTTCAGCCATGTAAGTGTGGGTACCACAACCAGAAATAACGTTAGTGTTACCACCATCAACAGTGATAACAATTTCTTCAGCACACTGAATGTTACCCGTCATCACCATTTGAGGAGTGATCGTAGCCATACATTCAGCACCTAGGGTAACGTTTACGTTTGCGATGCAAGCGACGTTCAATTCTTCGTCACATGGAGTTTCGATTTCGTTGAACATAACCATCATGCCATATTCTACACCTGGAACACCGAGTGGTCCAAGACAGTCTGCACCGAGTGCACCCCAATTGTCATCACATGTAGTAACTCCATTAAATGGCCCGCCAGTTTGGTGCTGCCACTGACCTGGTAGTCCAACAATGGTACTCGTAACCTCCCAGAACCACTGGGTGGCACTTTCTGCTAAAGGAGCAACCGTTACCCAGTAGCGGGTACTCGGGGTTAAAACAACTTCATCAGTAAATTCAATGAAAAGGTCTGCATCTCCTTCTGGATCAACATCAGCACCTGCAAAGTCGTTTGTGTAAATAGCAGCACCAGGTTCTCCCCCTGCATCTGCCCAAATAATTACACGAACAGTACTGGTAGAAATAAAACCGGCAGTTTCTTCGGTACCAGGTACACTAACCGAACACAGAGATGAACCTACTGCAGGAGAAACAAAATCTTCTGCCCCGTAGGTTGCATTACCTCCAAAGTTGGTCCATACCTGAGACGTAATTCCGTTGACAAATGGGCCAGCAGTATTGTCGTAAGACGGAAGATCACCAATACAGTTTCCTGCAGCAGCGGCTCCAGATGCCCAACCGTCGCTGGCTGAGCTAAAATTCTGTCCCATTACTGGAACAGCAAAAGCAAGACCACCCAATACCATCAGCGCGCTGATTAGTTTGGTAGCATTGCTCAAACATTGTCTAAATGTTTGCATAAGATTACAATTTGTTATGAATAAAAATAAGGTTATGTATGCGCTAATCAATAGCACGGTCTAGGTCGTCCAGACAACTGTTTTTGATCACAATTGTCCAGCACTATTTTTTGGTCGTCGTCAAAAATCGTCACAATATAAAACATTGTGAATAAACACTATGTATAATACCCCAGAAAAAGCAAAAGCCTCACTAGGAATTTTATTTTATTCAACTAACAATAATCTAAAGTAATTGGCAAACAAAATAGGTCTGCGATTGGATGGTGTAAAAGGTGATGCAAATAAAGAATTTTATCCGCAAACTTCATTCATGGGATTATTGTTATTGCAAATTTATGTTTTTATCCATAAAAAAAAGAATTAGGTGTGTTTTTTAACAAAAAATAGTCAAAAAAAACACCTAATTCGCTAACGAATAACGTATTACAAGTAGTTGTTTTTACTGCTTCACCATTGTTTTTACGATTGTCCCAGTATCGGTTGTAATCTGATAAAAGTAAACTCCTGCTTCTTCACCAAGAATATTGTTGTCAACCTCCCAGGTGTGGTTTCCTGAAGAGAGGTATTGGCGATTGGTATAAATTACTGTACCATCAGCAGAAAAAAGCTTAAAACTTACTTCTTCCGCCTTGCTTAAGGAAAAAGGAATTTGTGTTTGCGCACGAAAAGGATTGGGTTCATTTTGCCCTAAAAAGATGAAAGCATTCGTAGGAGTAGCTTCCAACGCAACCCCAAATACTCCTCCTTGAGTATCATAAGCCTCTGCCTTTAAGCTCCGCTCAAGAAGAACAGCATCTGCCAACTCGATATCCAAATTCGGTAATATGGTCAAGTGAAGTTGTCCTTTAGCCAGATTAGCATCAGGCGTATTCCAGCTCATTCTAAGCTCACTACCCAAATTCGCCAGATACTCTGGAGAAAAATCACCCGAAACTTCTACAATTTCAGCCCCCTTGAAACCCAAGCTGAATTGCCAACCACTCAATGCGTCACTAGATTGTAGATCAAAACTAACAGTGGTCAACTCTCCAGTTTTCAGCTGTTGATTCTCAAAAACCAAGGCTAATGCTGATTGTGAAGAACGCTCCTCAGCTAGACCTTCGAGCAATGGTTCGACACTGTTGTTGACATCACCAACCTTTACAGCAATGAAACCACTGTTATAATCAGCAGCATGTTCTGAATAAAAATCCAACCATTCTGGAAAATCCTGCGACAAAGGGTTCTCTCCTTCAGGGAATTCATAAGCTCCCAAAATAAATCGCCAGGAAGTATTCTCACCAAAATCAGTATCGATTCCCAAGATTACTTTTCGTAACCTTATAAGGTCAACAGTAGTGATGGTACCACTTGCGTTGACATCGGCGGCAATCTGTTGGTAGGGGCTAGTAAAGGGTAATATCCCTAAAATATGCCTCTGTATTTGGATAATATCAAATGTAGATACGCCATTGAGAAAATCCTCATTCAATACCGGAAGTAATAGGTTGAGGTCACAAAAACGCATTTCTGAAAAACCATAAGTTCCATTCCCATCAGAAGATTGTGTCTCCAATTCGGTACCAAAAGTAAGCTCCAATGCTACCCCTGGAACAGGAACCCCATTCGGTGTTCTTATTTGACCACTAAGGTTCAGGGTCATGTTGTCACAAATTTCCTGATGTGGTAAAGCCCCGAAGACATTGTCCTGCATGAGATTAATATCTGTATTGTACATGATAATATCTCGCAGAGTCGTATTATGAATATAGTTTTTTTCGGATTCAGTAAGAACCGGATCGTTCCAATAATAAAAGCGGTCACCGTCACGTAATGCCGTAAATTGCTGGCGTAAAATTTCATGTAGGGTAGGTCCAAAAATTGACCCTGGTACCGTGCGTTCGGCCAGCATCCCTACCCATGGGTCGATATCATCAATATTTGTATACAAAGACAATAATCGTGTAAATACAGCAGCGCTCGAATTGATTTGTTGAAAAAAGTTATAAGGTGCTAATCCGAAATTTTCACGAACTGTATTAAAGTCCGGCAAACCTCGCTCCCGCCCACGGTTGATATTAATAGAAGCTAAATCAAGACCACCAAAGCCTGGCTGACCAAATAAGAAGTTGCGAACATCGCCAATAACTTTGGAATCAAATTTTTGCTGAACCTGAACTCCCATTCCTTTTAAGAAAGGTTCAATTCCTCCTGTTTCCTGAATAGCATAAGGATTGAAGAAAGCATCCTGCAAGGTCATATTACCTTGAGGAATGACATTTCCCTGGTTATCAAGTCGCATCAAGTTTGAACTCAGCAGCGTGTGTCCCATACGAAACGCTGCTGCTGTGAACACATTGAACAACTGTGGATTTGAATCCTCATTATACCCCATATAGGGATCCAACTGTAAACCTATAGCTGGCAACCACTCATCATAAACGATCGACTGGATCAAACCACCCACAATTTTACGGGCATGCTGGTAGAGTTCTTCGTCCGTCCATTCCGGATTCCTTGCTGCTAGCAATTTACACTGTCGGTTGTGTTCCCTTACAAAGAGCGTGTGCATCGTTGCCAGTAAAGGGTTTTCACTAGCACGCGAATCTCCCGCAACAAAAATAACATTGGAAATCCCCGTAGCATTATCCATGTGGGGAGAGTTAGGGTCGATAGGATCATCAAATTCTCCCGTTACCGTATTATAAGGTAATAGGTTCCCTGTAGAAACTTTCAACTCTCCTCCTGAAAAAGACCTCAACCAGTTGGCACGATCAAGATCTGATCCGTAGACACCGGAAGCGTCAAGAAAAGCTGTAATTTCATTGATGTAGAGCCGTGGGTTATTAGGCTCTGTACCAGACGCAGGGTCAAAGGCATTTCTATGCATTGGTATAATTGCCATACCCATCCCCAGCGGATCAAACCAGGGATCACCCGCAGGTACATTAATAATTAATGGCTCCGGCCCATCACTTGTAAGCCCAAGATCATGGTCAATAAACTGGCCCCATACCCAAATAAAATCACTGAGCCCTAATGGATCACTAAGAGGAGAATCCTGATTAAACAGGCTGTTCGATACTTCTCGGGGATTAGGACGAGTACTCCCACCTGGTGTACTGTAGCCATCGGCAAAACCTATGGTTGTTCGCTGTAATAATGGTGTATGCGCAGCCCCCCAAAGAGGGTTAGCAAGGTTATTCTGGGAACCATCTATGGTCCGGTAATTGATGACATCTTGCACCTGTGCCAGGCATAAATTAAATGCGCTCAACAGAAGTAGACTGGAATAAAGTAGTTTTTTTGTCATAGCGGTAAGCTTTGATCGTTCATGGGAGAAAAGTCATTATCAAAGGTACTTCTTCTACAAGTAAGTTAATAGTGACATCTGTCACATCTATGAAAAATTAATCAATTGTTGTGATGATTTTTTTCAATATCGCCTTCTAGCTAAAAGCAAATGAATTATACCATCACCACAGCATAACAATCAATGTCGATTTTTGTCATTGGAATATGCCTGAAATGAAATATTTACCTTCAGCAACACGCTAAAAAATTACATCAACAAATAGACATAGTGTCATTTATTCGTCAGTAATTAACTGAAACAGCAAGAATTATCCCTTCACGTGGAGAAGTAACGCAAAAAAAAAGAGCACAGTTGGTCAAGTTGTGAAGAAAATGTTAAATTTGATCGAACTGTTTTGGATACAACAGTCGGGTGATTTCATCGTGAAGGGTGTCTCTAGCGAGATATCCTTCATTTTTTTACCACTTACCGTATTAATATTGGTCGAAAATTAACGTCCCTCAAAGCAGGTAATGCACTGCTAATTCATACCCTCGCAGACCAAAACCGACAATGATTCCTTCACAATGGGGCGAGAGATAAGAGTGTTGGCGAAAAGACTCCCGCTTGTATACATTGGAAATATGAACCTCAACGACTGGCGTATCAATACCCGCCACGGCATCTGCTATGGCTAATGAGGTATGCGTATAAGCTCCTGCGTTGAGAATAATCCCGTCATAACTAAAACCAACCTCGTGCAACTTATCAATAAGCTCCCCTTCTGAATTAGATTGAAAGTAGTGAAGGCTCACTTCTGGGAAAAGACCTCTCAAGTGGAGCAGAAAATCTTCAAAAGAATCTTCTCCATAAATTTCCGGCTCCCGGCGCCCAAGCAAATTAAGATTGGGCCCATTGATGATAATGATCTCCATCAGAAAACATTTAAATATTGCGCAGAAAAGAATACGCGATTTTTTCAAGTTTTTCAAATAGTTAAAACGCTTAAAATGAATCGCTTATTCAACTATTATGAAAAACAAAATCGCTTATTCTTTTCGTGCTGTTCCTAGTTGGCCATATCGGAAAGAAACTTGATCCTTACTAACTGAATTTCTTCCATGGTGATATCATCCTCTTTTAGTTCAGCAAAAGCGACCTCCACTGAGTCGGATTCGGCTTGCATGAAGTAATCCATGATATCTTCCCGTGCGTCTTCATCAAGATTGTCTTCAAGGTAATAATCAAGGTTCACCTTGGTGCCGGAAGTTACAATGGCATCTAATTCTTCCATTAGATCTTCCATAGAGAGGCTATTCGAACTGGCTAGATCTTCCAATGGAATTTTCCGATCGATACCCTGAATAATGCTCACCTTCATCCGGGATTTGTTAGCGACTTGTTTCACCACAAATTCCGTCGGGCGAATAATTTCATTGGCCTCCACATAAGCCTCGATCAGCTCCAGGAATGGTCGACCATAGCGGCGGGCTTTTCCTACACTCACTCCCGAGACATGGGCCATTTCATCCAGCGTAATCGGGTATTGAGTAGCCATATCTTCCAAGCTTGGATCTTGGAAGATAACAAAGGGAGGTACGTCCTGCCGCTTGGCTTCTTTCCGACGCAAATCCTTCAGCATTTTCAACAACTGGTCATCAAGTACCGAAACCTTGACATTACTTTCACTGCGAGCTTCGGCCATTTCAGCCTCGTAGTTGTGATCGATTGGTATTTCAAAGCTCGTTGGTGCCGCTATAAAAGCGTGTCCTGCTGGGTGCATCTTCAACAACCCGTAAGTTTCTACATCTTTGTAAATCAGATTATTAAGAAGTGCTTGTCTAATAACACTACTCCAAAAAGTATCATCCTTGTCTTTACCTGCGCCAAATCCTGCGCGCTGGTCAAAACGAAAGTCTTTGATTTCTTTGGTTCCTTTTCCTTTAATGAAATCAATGAGGGTTTTGATACCATAATTTTCGTCGAGCTGTACCACTGCCTTCAAGGCAATCAGCACCTCCTCTTTTACTTCTACTTTCTCTTTAGGATGGCGACAATTGTCGCACATTTTATTGCAATTATCTTCGTTGTATTCTTCCCCAAAATAGTGTAGCAGAAAACGACGGCGACAGGCTGTTGTTTCGGCATAAGCCATCACTTCCTGCATCAATTGAACGCCCATTTCTCGTTCTGACACTGGCTTATCACGCAAAAATTTCTCCAGCTTGAGAATGTCTTTATAGCTGTAAAATGCGACACAGCGACCTTCCAAGCCATCGCGACCAGCACGCCCAGTTTCCTGGTAATAATTTTCTATACTCTTCGGAATATCGTAATGGATAACAAAACGAACGTCTGGCTTGTCAATCCCCATTCCAAAAGCGATGGTCGCAACGATCACATCGATGTCTTCCATTAAGAAAGCATCTTGGGTGTTACTCCGTGTCTTGGCATCAAGGCCGGCGTGGTAAGGAGCGGCTTTTACATCGTTTACCGATAAGGCTTCGGCAATTTCTTCCGCCGATTTTCGACTTTGTACATAAATGATCCCTGATTTACCATCCATGTTTTTCACCACTTGGATAATGTCACGGATCGTTGGTTCTTTTTTCCCTTTGGGACGTACTTCGTAATAGAGGTTATCTCTATTAAAAGAGGAGATAAAGGTATTGTGATCCTCCATGTTGAGGTTCTTCACAATATCTGATTGAACCTTTGGAGTGGCTGTAGCCGTAAGTGCTACGACCGGGATACGCTCACCTATAGCATCCAGCATGAGCCGGATACGCCGGTACTCAGGGCGAAAATCATGGCCCCACTCCGAAATGCAGTGAGCTTCATCCACAGCGACAAAGGAAACATCAACCTGCTGAAAAAACTCAATGTTTTCTTGCTTGGTCAGTGTCTCAGGCGCGATAAACAACAGCTTGGTTTTACCATCCGTGATATCTTGTTTCACCTGCTTCATTTGCGCTTTGGTAAGCGATGAATTCAGGAAATGCGCTACTTCATCCTGTTGGCTATAACCACGAATGGAATCTACTTGATTTTTCATCAACGCAATCAGCGGAGAAATAATCAAGGCTGTACCTTCAAGAATCAATGCAGGCAACTGGTAGCAAAGTGATTTGCCGCCGCCTGTAGGCATAATCACGAAGGTATCCTTCCCGTCGAGGACACTTTGGATAATAGCTTCCTGATTCCCTTTGAATTTATCAAATCCAAAATACTCTTGCAATGCGTCGTGAAGGGAATACTTAGTAACAGTCATGTTAACACTCTTTTCCTCTAGAATTTAGCTAATTTTACGGCAGGATTTACATAGCACCCCCAAGGCCGAAAAAATCGGTTTTGAGGTAAATGATCCTAACCGATGCTTTGTTGGAATTTATTTGGCTAAACCAAATATTGTCAGGGTTTGGTGTTTTTTGGCTGTTTAAATTTAAGGATTTTTTATAAGATTAATGATGGAATGGCTTTTTTTTATTCTTTTATTATCAGCTTGCTCTTTTTCTGTACTTACGAATCACCTTCTTATCATTCACTGCCTAAGTTTTGAACACTAAAGAAATTATCCGCCGCACGGCAACACAGACCCTTGCTATTGAGATAGCAACCCTGGAGATGCTCCTTGCTTCTATCAACGACGATTTTGTTGCTTGTGTAGAGGCCATTTACCAAGCACCAGGGCGTTTGGTAGTGACCGGTGTTGGTAAAAGCGCGATTGTCGCTCAGAAAATTGTGGCTACGCTCAACTCTACAGGCACCCCCGCACTCTTCATGCACGCCGCTGATGCTATTCACGGAGATTTGGGCATGGTTCGCCCTTATGATTTGGTGCTTTGTTTGTCAAAAAGCGGGAATACCGCGGAAATAAAAGTCCTTGCCCCTCTGGTGCGTAATATGGGTAATTTACTTATTGGTATGACGAGTAAAGAAGACTCTTTCCTCGCTCGTCAGGCAGACTTTTTGCTCCACACGCCCATTACCCAGGAGGCAGAACCCAACAACCTCGCTCCTACCGCTAGCACTACGGCCCAAATGGCTATGGGCGACGCCTTAGCCACTGCCCTACTAGCCGTGCGGGGCTTTTCCCCACAAGATTTTGCACAATACCATCCCGGTGGTGCATTGGGCAAACAGCTTTACCTGCGGGTGAGCGACCTCTACCCCAACAATCAACGCCCATTGGTAAAACCAGGCAACACCCTACAGGAAAGTATTCTGGAAATAACCGCAAAATGCTTAGGTGCGACTGCCGTTGTAGATGATGAAGAAAAGCTCTGTGGTATTATCACCGACGGCGACTTACGCCGGATGCTCGAAAAAGGGCTCAACTTTACCCAGCTCCATGCGGCTGATGTCATGCATCCCCAACCACGTACCATTCTCGACACAGCATTAGCTATTCATGCTTTGGAAAAAATGCGTTCCAATAGTATTTCCCAACTCATCGTCGTCAATGAAGAAGGCCACTACCTGGGCTTTGTACACTTACACGACCTGATCAGAGAAGGGTTGATATAAGAAGGGGTGTAAGGGTGAAAATAAGGGTTGGAAAGGTGGAAAGGTTTTGTCACCTTTTTTGACAATTTTCCAAGATAGCAATGAATCTACACCTGGCACTAATGGACGAAAACACGCAATCAATTCGTGGATACAAATTTCACACTCACATGGGTGCTTTTACCGCTAGCAGTGAGGATGTATACGCCCATTGGCAATGCAGGAATAGGTAAATTTCGTGCGTTATAGCCCGTAGGCAGATAGGCTTCTGGAAAACGCTGCAAGAGACGCCCTTGAGTATCAAACAAGCTAAAACTCACTTCATCCGCATCAGGGAGCGTAAGCCCAACCTGTAATTCCTGCTCACTATTGACGTAGGCTTCCATCTGCGGCTCCGTTGGCGCATCCGAAAAGTAGGCCACTATCTCATCGTCCTCCTCAAAATTATAGCGAATACTGATCGCTGGGTCTGGGCTGATTATGGTCTTTTCCGATTGCCAGTGCTGAAACTGATAGCCCGGGTAAGGTTTAATCGTCAATCGTACTGGCACGCCGTTGAAATAGAATCCTTCCCAGGGAAGTTCATCTGCCTCTATGGTACTAATCTGAATGGTACCTGCACCGGGAGGGTAGGTCTGCAAACGCAGTTTTACTTCATTGGGTAAACCAAAATAATCCCTGACATCTTCACGAGCATATTCGGGGCGATTTTCCAAATATTCATAAAGCACAGGTATACGTTCGTTGGCCCAAAGATCATAACCTGGCCAACCCCACCGATCAAAATGGCGGGGCATCTCCGTCGCTATTTCTGCCACAGTCTGGTCAACCTCTCTGCGGAATATTTCAGGACGAAAAATGGTATTAAAAAGATCGGCATAGCGATTTATAAAATAATGGCGATAGTTATCATTCTCCAATAGTTTCAGAAAAAGGTCAACGTGTTTGTTGCTTCCTACCAGCGGCGTGAGTAAGCTATCCAGGTTGTTTTGGTAATAAGCAGACCAGCCGTGTCGTCCCATGGCAATATCCAGATCAAAAATAAGGTAGCGCCAACGTGCCTCGGGGCTTCTTTCTCGCCAGTACTTGATGTTATTGTGCAACCAGTCGCCATTGTTAAGCCCAGATTGCACGATAAAGCCTTCCGCAATATTTTCTACATCAAAATAAGCAGCTGCTTGCTGAAAATTGGCTTCTTCCCTTAAATCTGTAGCCATTACGTATTGATACATACTGTCAAAGGCGACAAAATCACCCAATACTACCGTCGTATCTTCTTCCAACAAATCTACTTGATCGGTAGCGACACCATAGTTATGCAACAGGTAATATTCATCTGATTTTTCCCGCAAATTGGCTACGCCATAAAACGCTCCATTGACGTACAATACTACCGGACGATGGGCCATTACATCCAGGTTTAAATTATTCTTAATAAAATAACGGGCAAGAAAAGCATCCCGGAAATGCGCATTATTGTAATCACCACTTGCATTCCTCAAGATGAGTCGTTTGTAGGTGGTACGCTCGCGATCGGGGAAAAATGGGTAATTCACCGTGCTACTACCATATTTTTTCTTGACCAATATTCGGAGAGGCTTCATGGGGTTGGTTCGGGCACCTCGCCCACCATGAACTTTGGTATCAGCTTCAAAGGCAATGCCCAATTCCCGATCAGCGGTAAAAAATTCGGTATGGATAGGATGTTCTTCTTCCGACCAATAATTGGAGCCATAATGAGGCCATGCTTCTTCAGCATTCGGCCCTCCATCTACTAATATTCCCCTTTCCCAACTCCATAGATCCTCTGGCGTCCCTATCACCGACATGATGGGTAGTTGATGGTCTTCATTGATAAAAAAAGTACGACTTATTACAGGAGAAGGCAGTAAGTCAGGAACTATTGCGACCACCCTTAAAGCAGTTGTGGTATCCAACTGTAGGGCACCTGTATACCGTTCGGAAGAAGTATCTGGAATACTTCCATCACGGGTAAAAAACAGCATGGCTTCCGGGTTAGAATGGCTAAGTTGAATCGTTTTAGCCGTTGCAAAAAAATGCCCCTTGGTTATCCATTCCGGCGAATTGGCAAAGCCGCTTCCGATGGCATCATTGTTAGTACTGCCCGGACTTGGAACGGTAAAAAGTGCTAATTGAGAAGAACCATCCAACAAGCGACCGTAACTTTGATCTTCTGATAAAGCGGGGAAATTGAGTTGATCAACAATAAGCCCAGCAGGATTACTTAAAACGACATTTTCACCACTGGCTGATAGCTTAAAATTGGTGTGGGGGTTGGTGGCCACTACATTTCGATCAGAAGCAAAAACAAGCAACCAGTCATCCGGCTCAAGGATGATTTCAGGAAACGACCATTTCGCCGGATCGGCGGGATCATCGCTCAGAGAATAACCGGCTAGATTCAACGCGTTTTCTCCGGCATTATAAAGTTCTATCCAGTCGGGAAACGCTCCAAATTCATCTTCAATAGAGGCATTGTTACTAGCGCATATTTCATTAATCAACACCTGGGCCGACAGCGTTTCTGCTGTTAATCCACTTAGCATCACAAAAAACAAGAGCGCTCGGTGACAACACATAGGTAAAGGTATTTGAGAACTAAGTTCCCGGAAATCATTGAGACAAGCTCATTTACAACAAGCTCAAGCTTAGTTTTGTCGGGAGCCTTACTGCTTTGGTGTGCTATTAATGATCGTGAGGAAAACCAACATCATTTTCTCAGGTAGGCTAGCATCCAATTCGTCTACGATGATCCACTCCCGAGGATCACCGGCAAAAGCTGTATACATCTCAAAGTAGCCGTATTTCTCACTATCCACCACCCATTCATCGAGGACATTGCTGTAGCGAGATTGCCATTTGTACTCCTCACCTCCGGGGCGGCTAATTCTCCACTCACGGAAATTATCGCGCCAGATGGTACGGGCGTCAATAATGATATTTTCACCCCTGGCTTCCCATTGGTCAATTCTTTCTGGCCACTTGGTCTTTAGCTTACCCGTCCATTCTCCAATTCGGTAATCCCACTGGGTCCAATCCCCCTGGCTGCTCCAACGCAAGCGAAGGGTCCCTTCTTCGCCTTCCACACTGGTGTAGATGATCCACTCCGCGAAGCTGTCATTCCACTGTGTAGCTACGGCTGTCAGTTGCTGCCCTGACAAACAGTCCCAAGAAAGGGCCAGCGTAAAGAAAAGGAAGACTTTTTTCATAGCCATCGTAAATTAATTCTTTGAATATAGCAATGAAACAGGTTAAATTATTGTGAATTTATTATTTTTGAGGGCAATAGACGAGACTATAGAGCAAAAAAAAGGTCGTCACTCAATGCGACGACCGTAATGGACTAGTATGAAAAAACGCTCAATAGTTCTTATTAAGGAATTCCTTTGTGTAAAAATATACAGGGGAATTTTTTATTTAGTAATTTGACGGAAATAACTGATTCCATTTTTTCCAACGATTCGCGAATATTTTCACGCAAGCTCCTTTTAGTTGCTTGCTTAGAAAATTTTAGCGAATCAAAAATGGAATCAGTTATTTTGGTTCCGTCACTTATTTTCCCTATAGACGCACCTGCAGTAGGAAGCGTTGCACGAAGAAACCATCTTTAACAGTTTCTTCACACAGTATACTTCCGAAACACCACTTTTGTTGGACATTATCTACCAATTTTGCCATTTATCAGACAAAAATACCTGAAAACGAAATTTTCAATAGCTTTCCCAAAAGCAGAGCGTCCTGGTTTTATTATCCTGTAGCTCTCCATTTTACCTCACCAACATCGCCGCACCAAACACGCCTGCACTATCTCCCAGAAGGGGTCTAAGGATAGGCGTATCAAGGCGTGGGTTAAAAACTTGTTTACGAATACTCTCTACACCTTCTGTGTACAAAAGATCAATATTTGACAATCCTCCCCCTAGAATAATTGCCGTAGGATCAAGAATATCAATCACATTGGCTAGCCCGCGGCCAAAAAAATGAATCATTCGGTTGACCGTAGCGTTAACATACTCATCCATAGTACCAGCATTATATTCACTGATCATGGTTGACAACCTACGTTCCTGTCCGGTCGTTTGCTGATAGTAACGTTCCAGCCCCGTCCCTGAAATCAACATTTCCACACAACCTACTTGCCCACAGTAACACTTGCCGCCGGAGTGGTCCAAAAAGCTGTGTCCCCATTCACCACCAATACCCTGGGCACCATTCCAAATCTTTCCGTTGATGACTATCCCACCACCGACGCCAGTACCCATAATAACACCAAAGATCAGGTGATCTTCCGTGGCGTACGCTTTGCCAGCTCCCAGCAAAGTTTCAGCGATAGCAAAACAATTGGCATCATTGGCCATCACAACGGAAATCCCTAGTGCCTTTTCCAAGTCTTTCGCAAAAGGTTTCCCATTTAGGACGGTGGTATTACTATTTTTCATCAATCCCGTCGGAGGATCAATTGCACCTGGCGTACCAATACCTAGTTTAGTTGGTGCCTCACCTACTTCTTCGCTCACCAGCTCCAGCACGCGTTTTACCTGCCCGATAATATGCTCATAACCTTTTTCACGTTCGGTGGGCAGGCGACGCCTGCTGAGTACGGTACCATCCTGATTTAAAGCTGCCGCTTCGATTTTTGTACCTCCTAAGTCAATTCCAAACAATACTTTGCCCATAGATCCTTATTTTTATTTCATGCTTTTTGTAAGTTGATTAAATATAAAAGCTTTTTATGACTCTCCCAGACTATATCATTATTGGAGGGGGTTCTGCCGGATGTGTCTTGGCAAATCGCCTCAGCGAAGATCCTGCTACCAAAGTTTTACTTCTAGAAGCAGGACAGCCTGACCTCCTACCAAATATTACCATTCCAGGAGCTTACGGCAAGTTATTTCACTCTTCCGTTGATTGGTCTTACTGGTCGGAGCCTCAACCCCATGTTGGTGGCCGAAGGATGTACCTCCCCAGAGGTAAAACACTAGGCGGCTGTAGTAGCACCAATGCCATGGCCTATGTTCGGGGCAACCGAGCCGATTATGACCACTGGGCGGCTTTGGGGAATAATGGCTGGCGTTTTGACGAAGTACTCCCCTATTTCAAAAAATCAGAAGACAATGCCCAGCTCGACCAACTCGATGCAGGATATCACGCTACTGGTGGTCTCTTGCACGTAAGCTTTGCAGACCGTTTTCAAACCCCTTATGCCACTGCTTTTTTAGAGGCTTGTGGCCATCAGGGTATCGCTCGGAACAATGACTACAACGGAGAGGAACAAGCGGGAGCTTCCTTCTTCCAGTTCAACATCAAACAGGGCAAACGGCAAAGTACCGCCACCGCTTTCCTGCATCCAATCAAGAAAAGGTCGAATCTGGTCGTCATCACCGATGCTCAGGTGCTCGAAATCATCCTGAAAAACGACCGAGCGGTAGGCGTAAAAGCAGAAGTAAAGAAAGGCCACATAATGGAGTTGAAAGCCAAAGAAGTGATACTTTGCGCAGGTGCTTTCAGTTCCCCTCAGTTGCTTATGCTTTCCGGCATTGGCGACCCTGAAGTGTTGGATAAACAAGGTATTGCGTGCAAGCATGAGCTTCCGGGTGTAGGGAAAAACCTCCAAGATCACCTCTTCTACGCCGTCAGTGCTACCACCCAGCAGCGGCAGGGATTGAACCATGTTACCCGACCCTTCTCCATGGCTAAAGCTGCCTGGCAGTGGCTGGCCCATAAGAAAGGTCCACTGACGATAGGCCCCCTGGAAGCCGTCGCTTTTTTCAACGCTGACGATCCTGGGGCCACCGTAGACACCCAATTTCACTTTGCCCCATTACACGGTGGCAAGGGGTATGACTACGATTTCTATGATATGAATACTTTACCCCGACAGGAAGACGGTTTCACTATTCTTCCCAGTTTGCTATTGCCCAAAAGTATTGGCTACGTAAGCTTGCAGGATGCCAATCCGAAGCGTGCCCCGCTCGTTCAGCCCAATTTTCTCAGCGAAGAAGCCGACCTTCTCCATCTTATCAAAGCAGGTAAAAAAGCGCTGGAAATTCTGCATGATGATGCCTTTAAAGGTTTACGTAAAGAACAAGTGGCTCCGCTCGACAGCTCTTCCGATGAGGCCTGGGCCGAACATATCCGCCGCAGTGTAGAAACCATCTATCACCCTGTAGGTACTTGTAAAATGGGTGTAGATGAAATGGCCGTAGTAGATCACGAACTAAGGATCCACGGCATTGAAGGCCTCCGGGTAGTCGATGCCTCTATCATGCCCCGAATTGTGAGAGGCAACACCAATGCTCCCGTCATCATGATTGCCGAGAAAGCGGCGGATATGATCAAAAAAAGATGAACAAGACGTAGCCTTTGCTGTTGCATGTACGATTAAAAAAAGAAGCATGGCAAATAGAAATATCCTTGTAGTTGGTGGGAGTTCCGGCATTGGATTCGCATTGGTAGAAGAATTATTAGCGGCAGGCGACAACGTCTACGTTTGGTCGCGGGAAGAACGTGACCTGGCAGCTTTGCCAGGGGTACATCATTTCGCTGTTGATGTATTAACCGACGAGCTTCCTAGCCAAGATTTACCAGAAACACTACATGGCTTTGCGTACTGCCCCGGCAGTATCAACCTCAAGCCATTTCGAGGGCTCAAGCCTGAACAGTTTCGCGAAGAAATGGAGATCAATCTCATCGGAGCTGTTCGCTGCCTGCAAGCCGTAGAACGCTCTTTCAAAAAAGCCGATCAGGCAGCGGTCGTTCTCTTTAGTACCGTTGCGGTACAACGCGGTATGGCCTTCCACGCTGGGGTGGCTGCGGCGAAGGGTGCTATAGAAGGGCTTACCCGCTCACTGGCAGCAGAATGGGCGCCAAAAATTCGTGTTAATGCATTGGCTCCCAGCCTTACAGACACGCCACTAGCAGCCCAGCTGTTGGCCAACGACGAGAAACGAAAAGCGATGGCCGAACGCCATCCGCTGCAAAAGGTAGCGACAGCAATGGAAGTTGCCAAACTAGCCAAATACCTCCTCAGTGATGATGCTGGTTTCGTCACAGGTCAAGTCATTGGTATCGACGGTGGGAAAAGCACCATTTAAATACTCAAAAAAATATTTGTCTTCTTTTTCCTTACCTTAGCGTCCTGGTTATTTGATGGAAACAAGTGATTGGGTAAAATTAAGTATGGGAAAGATAATTTCGCTGTTAAATCATAAAGGAGGAGTAGGAAAAACCACTAGTACCATTAACATTGGTGCTGGAATGGTAGAATTGGGTAAAAAGGTACTCTTGGTAGACCTCGACCCCCAAGCCAACCTGACCCTTTCACTCGGTATTCCAAGACAACCCGTTACTATTTACGAGGCCATCCGTGGCGAGTCGGAAGCAACGCCTTACACGGTGAAGCCAGGGCTTGATGTGATCATCTCTACACTGGATTTATCCAGTGCTGAAATGGAGCTGATCAATGAAGCGGGTCGGGAGTACATTCTCCGCGAGGTTTTTGAGCCCTTTCGGGAAGATTATGATTTCATTCTGATCGATTGCCCTCCTTCTTTGGGGCTGCTCACGCTGAATGCCCTTACGGCAAGTGACTACGTCATTATTCCTCTACAAACGGAGTTTCTGGCGATGCAGGGTCTGGCAAAAATCAAACAAGTCATCCAGAAAGTTCGCTTACGCCTGAACAAAGGACTGGAGATTGGAGGAGTGATGGCCACGATGTATGATGCCAGAAAAGTACTGAATCGGGATGTGGTGGAAACGATAAAAAAATATTTCGGGCCGCTGGTGTTCGATACTTATATCCGGGATAATGTTGCCTTGGCGGAAGCTCCGGCCCAACGAAAAGATATTTTTGCTTACAACCGAAACAGCCCCGGCGCGCAGGATTATCTTGAATTGGCACAGGAGATAATCGTACGTTCCAACAAGTAATTTCCCGCTAAGGAAACCGAAGTACATCAAAATACCGTTATATTTAAGTTGCCTGTAAAAAAGGTAGCCTAGCAATATCTTTAAAAATCGTTCATTTTGGCTAAAAAGCGCTTCACGGAAGGATTAGACAGTCTCTTTGGCGGCACCAGCGGACCGCCGAAGGAATCACTCTCTCTTTTTCCAGAGGAAACCAAGCCGGGAACCGCTCAAAGGGACGACGAAAAGAAGAGTAACAAAGGGTTTGCGTCCCAACTGGATGCCTTCCTGGCAGAAGCCTTCGAGAACGAGGATGCTTCCGATCAAAATGACAGTAGCACTTCTAAAAAAGGGAAACGTCTAGCTGGATTGGATTTGCTTATTCGCCAAACGACCGATGCTCCTCCAAAAAATCGGCCTACGCTATCGGAGAAGCGGCGGCTTACGCTGGCTTTTGACAAGCAACAGCTCAGCAAACTCAAGGAGATTGCCGAAAGAGAAGGCGTCTACCTCAAAGATTTGATCAACCAACTGATCGAACGCTACTTGCAGGAACGTAAATAGTCTTAAATTTCCAAGACAACTCAGGAAATCGTATCTTTGATCAGGCAGCAAATTGATGCCTGTGCATATCTTACCATTGAAATAACTCTTCCAATGAAAAATATCCTTTTACTTAGCTTGTGCCTAAGTCTTAGCATGACGACGACCGCGCAAGGCATTGATTTCTTTAAAGGGGAGTGGGAAGCTGCTTTAGAGCAAGCCCGCAACCAGGACAAACTCATTTTTGTAGATGCCTACGCCACTTGGTGTGGCCCGTGTAAGCGAATGGCTGCTGACGTTTTTCCCGACCCCCAGGTAGGTGCTTTTTACAACCGCAATTTCATTTCCCTTAAGCTCGACATGGAGGCACCTGAGAATGCTGCTTTCAGAGCGCGGTACCCGGTAGCGGCCTTCCCTACGCTTTATTACATTAGCCCCGACGGCGAAGTTGTTCAAAGCGTAAAGGGCGCACAGAGTGTAGATCAATTCATCAGTACCGGAGAAAAAGCCCTCGCTTTATCCGAACCAACAGGAGACTATGCCGAACAATACGCTGATGGCGACCGTAGCCCAGAACTGGTTTACAAATATGTCCGTTCGCTGATTCGTAATGGAGAATCTCATTTGAAGGTTGCCAATGACTACCTCCGCAGCCAGGAAGACCTCAACAGCCCTGAGAACTTGCAGTTTATCATGCTGGCAGCTACCGAAGCCGATAGCCGCATTTTCACCATGATGACGGAGCACAAAAAAGAAATCATTGCTGCCAATTCTGAAGACCTCTATTACAGCCAGGTTTTTTCAGCTTGTCAGGCTACCGCCACCAAATCGATCGAATACAGCAGTGTCGATCTGCTCGAAGAAGCATGGGGAAAAATTGAGCAATACTATCCTGAGAAAGCGGAAAAATTCAAGTACGATACAGAAATGGCCTATGCCCTTGCGCACAGGGATGGAAAGACTTTTGCCAAAGCAGCCCGCGGTTATGCCAAAGACATTATTGCTGGCGATGCAACGAAACTCAATGAGTTTGCCCTACGCATAGCCAACGATTTTGAAGCCGACAAGGATGTCCTTGATGTGGCGCAGTATGCAGCTACCGAAGCCATCAAGTACAACAGTGACACCTTCCGTCATTATTATACTTTGGCCATTGTAGAGAATAAAATGGGGAACACCAAGCAAGCATTGGCCGCGGCCCGCAAGGCACTGGTACTCGCTGAAGCTGATACCCCCAATGCCGTGCGAATGCTTACCGCCTTCATCGAAACATTAGAAAGACAAGGCTAAGTACTTGTTCCTAAAACAATCAGGAAAGGCCGGTTGATGAATGCTCAACGGGCCTTTCTTATTAAAACCCTTACCATGAAATATTTACCCTTATTTTTCCTGCTGTCTTTTACACCTTTCCTGTCTGCGCAGACCGATATGGATACACCTAACACAGAAAAGTACGCTGAAGATGTTGCCAGCCTGGATAACATTTTAGAAGCCCTTTACGCATCAATTTCTGGCGAAAAAGGGGAAGCTCGCGACTGGGACCGTTTCAACCATCTTTTCACCAAAGAGGCACGTCTGATCCCAACCGGCAAAAGCAACGAGGGAGAAGTAGGTTACCGAATAATGAGCCCCCAAGAATACGTGGAGCGTTCCGGCAAATGGCTCGAAGAAAATGGCTTCTACGAAGTAGAAATCCATCGTGAGGTGGCAGAATATGGCTCCCTGGTACACGTGTTCAGCACCTACGAATCCTATCGGTCTAAAACCGATGAAACGCCCTTTGCGAGAGGGATCAACAGTATCCAACTGCTCAATGATGGCAAGCGCTGGTGGGTGATGCACATTTACTGGCTCGCCGAGACGGAAGCACTACCTTTACCGACAAAGTATTTACCTAAAAATTAGGCTCCTGCAATTCGCGGGCGTTCTGGTAGATGTCCTGCATACTAATATAAGTATCCAAGGTATGCAGATAAATGCTTTTATCTAATCCAATAGTGGTGACCATTTTCCAATAATCGCTCCCTTCTTTGTAGAGTACATCCACGACTGGCTTGTATTGATCGATCAATACGTATTCTTTAAAAGAAGGGAGCGAACAGTACTTATGAAATTTGTCCCCCCGATCGTAGCTCCCGGTAGATTTTGAGAGCACTTCTACTACCAAAATGGGATTGGTGTAAGCATTTTTGTCTTCTTCGCTTACTTCTACATCTCCACAAGTCACCGAAGCATCTGGGTAGACAAAAGAATTAGCGTTATCAATATAAACTCTGGCGTCTCCATTGAATGGAATACAATTTAACCCCTTCTTTTTAATCTGCGATTGCAGCTGGGTAATAATGTTCCCACCAATGATGCTATGATCTAAACTTCCACCACTCATCGCCCGAATAGTGCCATCTTCATATTCGCTTTTGAATTCGGCAATTTCTTCTTGTGCCAGATATTCTTCGATGGTATGATATGCTAATTTTGGTTCTCCCATGATTTTTCTATGAAATGATACAGTACTATAAAGATACTATCAATTTAAATACTTCGCCACTATCGGCAAACGGCGGCCCATCCCGAAGGCTTTGTTGCTTACACGGAGTACGGGGGCGGTCTGGTAGCGCTTGAACTCGTTGATGTTTACGAGGCGCAGAATGCGGCGCACCAAGGCCTCGTCAAATCCCTGCGCAATGATTTCTTTAGGACCTTTTCTTTTTTCAATGTATTGAAACAGCACCTCATCCAGGATGGCGTAATCAGGTAGGCTATCACTGTCTTTTTGATCTGGACGAAGCTCTGCTGAAGGTGGTTTAGTGATGATATTTTCAGGAATTACCTCCCCATCTTTGTTCATAAAACGAGCCAGTTCAAAGACCTCTGTTTTATACAAATCACCGATCACACTCAGTCCGCCACACATATCACCATAGAGGGTACCATACCCTACTGCCATTTCGCTTTTGTTGGACGTATTGAGCAAGATATTGCCGAATTTATTGCTGAAAGCCATCAACAACATCCCACGGGTACGCGCCTGTAGGTTCTCTTCGGTAATATTGAAATCCTTGCCCCAGAAATGAGGACGCAGCGCTTCCTGATAACTTTCGTAAATGCTTTCTATCGGAATAATATCGTACTGAGCGCCCAAATTTTCCGCCAACTGACGTGCATCGTTCACCGAATGGTCGCTGCTAAACTGGGAGGGCATCAATATACAGCGCACGTTATCTGGGTCTAGCGCCCGAGCTGCGAGTACCGCTACCACCGCCGAATCAATCCCTCCGGAAAGGCCGAGGATGGTGCGCTTGAAGCCAAGTTTACCAAAGTAATCCCTTAGCCCCATCACGATGGCGTCGTGGATCAAAGTCATCTTATCGCGCGGCTGCTCGCCTTTGGGAGATTTGCATGCCTTTACATCGCCCAACTCATAGGTGCGGACACACTCCTCAAAGTAAGGAAGCTCGTCATAGACTTCTCCATTAGGAGACATCACCAATGATCCACCATCGAATATGACTTCGGTTTGTGCGCCAACAATATTGGTGTAAAAGATGGGCAAATCGTAGCGTTCCACATTCGCACGCAAAACGTGTACCCGATCCTTGGCATGGTCAAAAGAGAAAGGCGATGCCGAAAGGTTGAGCATAAAATCAGGCTTTTGACCGATCAACTCATCCATGGGACAAACCTTATACAGCGGGTTTTCATTCCCCACATTCCAGATGTCTTCACATATCGTGAGGGCTATGCGCTGGCCTTTGTACTCCACAATTTGCCATTCGTGAGCTGGCTCAAAATAGCGGTATTCATCAAAGATGTCGTAGGTCGGCAAGAGCGTTTTATGCTGTACAGCCAGTACCTCCCCATCCGCCAAAAAGTAGGCAGAATTATAGAGATCTTTCCCTTCAGGAACGGGGTTTACCGTCAGTGATCCTAATACTACCGCTATGCCTTGCGCGTCTGCTTTCAATGCCTCTACAACGCCTTCTGCTTGCGCAATGAAATCTTGAAACTCCAAAAAATCACGGGGAGGATAACCTACGGTGGATAACTCTGGTAAGAGTACAATATCTGCTCCCTGTGCTTTTGCTTCCGCAATAGCCTTACGCATACGTGCGAGGTTGCCAGAAAAATTCCCAATGTGAAGGTTGATTTGCGCAATAGCTATTTTCATAGGAAGGGTAATGTTTATTATCGGTAAAGATAAGTCTTGTTCCAGGATATAAACAAGGAAAGCGACGACTTAGTTTAAAAACAAAACTAAGTATTTTTTAAAAACTCCCTAAACACTTCCATTACGATCCCCCCTTCCTCACCGCCCTTTGGAGCCAGAAATCATCCCAGGCAGCAATTTTCCTTGAGGGCAGTTCCTCCCCTTTTTCCAATAGTTTCCCCCTCAGTTCCTCTTTCATTTGATTCATTCTTTCCAAAAAAAACGCGTTGTAGAGGGTGGAATGATAAGCCTCGTAATTGATCAAACTCCAGTACAAATGGCGAGTAGTCAATTGATCAGCCAGTCTCATCCCTTCGTTCTTAATCACATCAATTACATAAAAAGCATAAGCTAGTGACAACCGCTGGTACTGGGTTTTCAAAAAGAAATCTTTGTTACTTATTTTGGTATTGATCCTATCGTAGAAATTGGTGTGGTAATCAAAATCATAGATATCGTCGTACTTTTTCAGCTGGCGACGGAGCATTTCTACGGAAATACTGAAAGGGAATCTATTGATATATTTTGGAACACTTAGCTTACCGTGCTCATCCTTCTGGAAACTCATCCAGGTCTTAGAAAACGCCAAATAGGTCAGCGGACGGTGTTTCCAACCATTCTGAATATGAAAGACCAGATCACCTTTGACCAAGTAGTAGTGTATTCCATTTTTCTTAAACCCAAGTGGTTTGAGTTCTAATTCGTATAAATGATCAAGCGCTTGATTGTATTCTGCTTTTGTGATGATCTGGTTATCCACTATTGAGGTGTTTTTACAAGCTACCCAAAAAGCGATAAGTTAAGCAAATAGTGGGCTTTCTCACCTGAATGCAGCATTAATCTTCTCCAACGCCTTTGAGCCAGGACAAAGATCCACTTCGGTTAAGCTGTTCAGTGGGCGACTTACGGTCTGTTCCAATTCATGGAGGTCTCTGCTTTCCTGGTCGATGTAAAGTAAGCCCGTTAGTATCTCGTCATTTGACTTTGCGCTACGTATGCGAT
This sequence comes from Lewinella sp. LCG006, assembly GCF_040784935.1. Lineage (GTDB taxonomy): Bacteria > Bacteroidota > Bacteroidia > Chitinophagales > Saprospiraceae > Lewinella. The sequence goes on from NZ_CP160680.1 coordinate 1,713,047, forward strand.
CCATGGCAGAGGAACGGTCGGTAGGGTCCCAATTGGCCGCCAGCTTGCGGAGCTGAACATAAGAACCGTCGTGCAGCTTCACTTGCTTAGCATCTCCTGCTGCATAGTTTGTAAGGATTTCTTTTTTGTGAGGAACAAAATCAATGGTGGAGGTGGCCTCCTGATGCGCCCGCACAAAATCATAAGATTTGGTTGAGCTGGGTTTATTGTTGAAGGTCACACAAGGTGAAAGCACATCCAGGAACGCGAAACCGGGATGCGAGATAGCCGCCTGGATCAGCGGGATCAACTGCGTTTTATCACCAGAAAAACTACGTCCTACAAAGGTTGCGCCTAACTCCAGTGCCATACTTGCCAAATCAATGGCTGGGAAAGGATTCGAAACGCCGTCCTTGGTCTTGGAGCCTTCATCAGCCGTGGCAGAATGCTGCCCTTTGGTGAGGCCATAGCATCCGTTATTCATCAGTATGTAAACGATGTTGAGGTTGCGCCGAATAGCGTGGACAAACTGCCCCAAACCGATGGAAGCCGAATCGCCATCACCGGAGACGCCCACGTAGATCAAGTCCCGATTGGCCATGTATGCTCCGGTAGCTACCGATGGCATGCGGCCATGTACCGTGTTGAAGCCATGCGATTGCCGCAGGAAGTAAGTAGGCGTTTTTGAGGAACAACCAATACCCGACAATTTTGCTACCCGATGTGGTTCAATAGCCATCTCATAACAGGCTCGCACGATGGCTCCACTGACAGAGTCGTGACCACAGCCTGCGCAAAGCGTAGAAATAACGCCTTCGTAATCAGCTTTGGTAAAACCAACCTCGTTTTTGGGCAATAGTGGATGTCGGAAGCTTGGGCGGATGTATGACATGGTTCTTTTTTTTAGCGTCAGGAATTAACTTTCTACGGAAAGTGCTTCTACCACAAATTCCCGGATTTTAGCAGCCGTAATGGGCATACCATCGTAATTGAGTACGGGCACCAATTTTCGTGGATGCGTTTCTAATTCATTGATCAATAGTTTTCGCATTTGTCCATCACGGTTTTGCTCAATCACAAAGATTTTTTCGTGCTCTTCGATGAACTGTTCGACCTCTGGACCAAAAGGAAATGCTTTGAGCCGCATCGCATCAATCGGCATTCCGTCCTCAATCAGTTGATCCATGGTTTCCAGGGCGGCATAAGTGGTGGTGCCAAAAAAGATCATACCCGCATCACTTTGCTTGCCTTCTTGGTAAAATTCGGCTGCGGGGACGTAACGCTTTGCCGTATCCCATTTTTTGAGCAGCCGGTCTACATTGCGTACATAATCGGCTCCGTCTTCGGTATAGCGAGCATATTCGTTCTTACTTGTCCCCCTTGTAAAGAAGGAACCTTTGGTGGGGTGTGTACCAGGGAAGGTACGGTAGGGAATACCATCACCATCTACATCGAGGTACCGACCAAATTCTTCTACTTTTTCCAAATCCTCCGCCGTTAAAACTTTTCCGCGATCATATTGTCTGCTGTCATCCCAGGCTAGCGGTGGCGACAAGTGGTCGTTCATGCCCAGGTCCAGGTCGGTCATGACCATCACGGGCGTTTGCAGGCGGTCAGCCAGATCGAAGGCATCAGCCGTCATTTCAAAACACTCTTTAGGGTTACAAGGCAACAATAGCACATGCTTGGTATCACCGTGCGAAGCATAAGCCGTCGAGAGTATATCGGCTTGCTGGGTACGCGTAGGCATGCCCGTGGAAGGCCCACCGCGCTGGACATTGATGAGCACCACCGGAATCTCGGCAAAGTACGCCAAACCAATAAATTCGTTCATCAGTGAAACACCGGGGCCACTGGTAGCGGTAAAGGAGCGAGCTCCGTTCCAGGAAGCACCGATCACCATGCCCATCGCCGCCAATTCATCTTCGGCCTGAATGATGGCAAATTTCTTTTTGCCCGTAACTGGGTCAATACGTAGTTGATTGGCGTATTGTTCAAAAGCCTGGGCGACCGAAGTGGAGGGTGTGATAGGATACCAGGCAACTACCGTAGCTCCGGCATAAATAGCTCCCAAGCCACAAGCAGTATTGCCGTCGATCATGATATGATCTCCAACCTTATCACGACGCTCCAGACGAATGGGCAAGGGGTATTCATAATGCTCGCGGACATAGTTCCGTCCCAATTCAAGGGCTTGAATATTGAGCGGAATCAGTTTTTCTTTGCCCGCAAATAGATCAGCAAGCATATCTTCCAGCACCTTAAATTCGATATCCAGCAGCAGGGAAAGGGCACCTACATAAATAATGTTCTTGAACAACTGCCTTTGCCGAGCATCTTTATACGCATCGATCGACAATTGCATCATCGGAACACCAATGTAATGGATGTCTTCCCGAAGGAATTGCTCAGGTAGTTTCTTCGTATTGTCATACATGAAGTAGCCTCCTGGCCGAACGCAGGCCACATCTTTGGCCATACTTTGTGGATTAACACAAACCATGACATCAACGCCATCTCTACGCCCCAAATACCCTTTTTCGCTAGCCCTAACTTCGTACCAAGTGGGCAAACCCTGAATATTGGAGGGAAAAATATTTTTAGGAGACACTGGAATCCCCATCCGAACAATCGCTTTGGCAAATAGTGTATTTGCACTGGCAGAGCCCGTTCCATTGACGTTGGCAAAACGGACTACAATATCATTTACGCCTTTAAGCTGCTGCATGTCTGTCCTGCTTTAGTAACCTGGTATAAAAATTTCTGCATATCCCACGCGGCGGTTGGGCACCTTTCGGCACACAAGCCGCAATGCAAACAGACATCTTCGTCTTTGATCATTACGCGTTGGGTTGGGAGCGTTTCAGAAACATAAAGATCTTGCTCCAGATTAATCGCAGGAGCACTGAGCCGGAGGCGCAATTCTTCTTCTTCTCCATTGGTCGTAAACGTGATACAGGAGGTAGGGCAAATATCCATACAAGCATCACATTCGATACAGCGGCTGGTATTGAAGACGGTTTGCACATCACAATTGAGGCAACGTTGGGCTTCCTTGTACCCAAGGCGAGTATCGAATCCCAATTCTACCTCTACCTTGCGATCGGACAGCGTTTTATCTTTGGCTTCATGAGGAACATCATAGCGTTCATCATCAGCCACGCTACTATCATACATCCATTCGTGGATGCCCATTTTCTGGCTCACCAAATTGGTGGTAGGAGCAGGCCGTTGGGTGCGAATATCCTCTCCCCGGCAAAAGAGGTCAATAGAAATAGCAGCCTGGTGCCCGTGAGCTACAGCCGTAATTACATTTTCCGGACCAAATGCAGCATCGCCACCAAAGAAAACCTGTGGCAAGGTTGATTGGAAAGTGAGTCGATCTACCACCGGTAAATCCCATTTGCCTAACTCCAAGCCCAGATCGCGCTCAATCCAGGGAAAGGCATTGTCTTGACCGATAGCAATGATCACATCATCTGCTTCAATAAAGGTGTCTGGTTCGCCCGTAGGGATCAGCTTTCGCTTGCCGCTCTCGTCATACTCGGCTTTTACATGACTGAAAATGACACCTTTCAGGCGACCATTTTCTACCACAAACTCCTTCGGCGGCATATTGTTAAGGATCGGAATATCTTCCCCCTGGGCGTCCTTGATTTCCCAGGCAGAGGCTTTCATATCATTGAAAGGGCTACGAACGACAACCTTTACCGATTCTCCTCCCAAACGACGAGAGGTACGGCAACAATCCATCGCCGTATTGCCACCGCCCAGCACAATCACTTTTTTGCCAATGCTACTAATGTGCTCAAAGGCAACCCCGGCCAACCATTCTATCCCGATATGGATATTAGCGTCGGCTTCTTCACGGCCGGGTAATGGCAGATTGCGCCCTTGAGGAGCACCTGTTCCCACAAAAATCGCGTCATAATCCTTCGCCAGTATTTCGCGCAAGCTAGAAACATAGGTGTTGAAATGCGTGTGAATACCCATGTCGAGGATGTAGTTGACCTCCTCTTCCAATACCGATTCCGGCAAACGGAAAGCAGGAATCTGCGTTCGCATCATCCCACCACCTTTGTTCCATTCGTCATATAAGTGGATTTCATAACCCAATGGAGCCAAATCACGAGCCACCGTCAGGGAAGCAGGACCTCCGCCGATGAGGGCTATCTTTTTTCCGTTAGGAACAAAAGGGCCTTGCGGCATCAAGTGTTTGACTTCTCCCTTGTTATCCGCTGCCACGCGTTTGAGCCGACAAATAGCTACTGGTTCTTCCTCCTCTCCCTCCAAGCGGCCACGACGGCAAGCAGGTTCGCAGGGGCGATCACAGGTGCGCCCCAGAATACCCGGAAATACATTGGACTCCCAATTGACCATGTAAGCCTCGGTGTATCGCTCGGCCGCAATCAGCCTGATATACTCCGGCACAGGGGTATGTGCAGGGCAAGCCTTTTGGCAATCAACAACCTTGTGGAAATACTCTGGATCTTGAATATTTGTTGGTTTCACAAGCTATAACTTTTACTTACTCACACAAAGCGTATTCTTTTGCAATTACATAAAATTAACAAATAGTAAACCGAATTTAAGTAAATACTAAAATTTTATTTTACAAAATGACTATTTATAAGAATTTTAAACAAAACAGATATAGCGATTATAAAGAGATGCGCAGACGATGGCATTGCCACTTGGAGTGGCTCCGTAGGAAGACCTATTGCAAGGATAGTAGAATAGTGAACGATTAGGAATCAATGGTCAACCTCGGTTAAGCCCGATGTTGGAAAATTTCATTAGCCATTTCCACTAGCGTTATCAAGTCCTACCTTCAGGGCGCGAAGCAGCCTGACCCCTTAGGTCCGCTTCAATTGTTCTTTCATCGCAAAGACCTCATCACGATACTGGGCCGCAGAGATAAAATCCAGCTCTTTGGCGGCTTTCTTCATCATGCCTTCGGTGGCAGCGATGGCTTTTTCCAATTGATCTCTGGTCATGTAACCAATGATAGGATCGGCCGCCAGACTGGCTTTCTCTGGTTCGCGGTAAGCTTGTTCTACAGCGCGTACATCCAGGATAGACTGCTTTGCCAGAATTTCTTCCCTGCTCTTGCGCATCGTGGTGGGTACGATCCCGTGTTCTTCGTTATAGGCCATCTGGATCGTCCGGCGGCGGTTGGTTTCGTCGATGGTGCGTTGCATGGAGTCGGTTACCTTATCGGCATAAAAGATGACCAATCCATTCGAATTCCGGGCAGCACGCCCAGCGGTCTGGGTGAGGGAGCGTTCATTTCTGAGGAAACCTTCTTTGTCGGCATCAATGATTGCGACCAAGCTCACTTCCGGCAAGTCCAGTCCTTCCCGCAAGAGGTTAACCCCTACTAGCACATCGAATTCTCCCAGGCGTAAATCCCGCAAAATTTCTACCCGTTCCATGGTATCTACCTCTGAATGGACGTAACGCACTTTGATGCGCAACTTCGTCAGGTATTTGGTCAGCTCCTCGGCCATTCTCTTGGTGAGCGTGGTTACCAGGGTTCGCTCATCACGCTTAATGCGTTCGTCTATTTCTTCCAGCAAGTCATCAATTTGGTTGATACTCGGGCGTACTTCTATCGGCGGGTCAATCAATCCCGTCGGACGAATAATTTGCTCTACAATCAGACCTCCAGTTTGCTCCAGCTCATATTCGGCGGGGGTTGCACTTACGTAAACCACCTGATTGATCAAGCTTTCAAATTCGTGAAAATTCAGCGGTCGGTTGTCCATTGCCGAAGGCAGGCGGAAGCCATAATTGACCAAACTCAGCTTGCGTGCGCGGTCGCCGCCAAACATACCTCGCACCTGGGGGAGGGTTACGTGGCTTTCGTCTACGAGCATCAGATAATCTTCTGGAAAATAGTCGAGCAGGCAGAAGGGGCGCGTCCCCGGTTTGCGCTGATCGAAGAATCGGGAATAGTTTTCTACACCGCTGCAGTAGCCCAGTTCTTTCATCATTTCCAGGTCGAAATTGGTGCGTTCGCTGATTCGCTTCGCTTCCAAAAGGCGGTTTTCCCGTTCAAAATATTTCTCTTGCAGATGCAGTTCATCCTGGATATCGCTGATGATGCCTTTGAGGCGTTCTTTGGGAGCGATGTAAAGGTTGGCAGGAAAAATAGCGGCGTGATCCAGGCGTTCAATACGCTTGCCGCTGGAGATTTCCAGTTTCTCAATACCCTCTATTTCATCACCAAAAAAAGTTACGCGGAAGCCGTATTCCACATAGGGCAAGTTGATATCCACCGTATCTCCTTTGACCCTGAAAGTTGCTCGCTTAAACTCTGTTTCCGTGCGGGAATACAAGCTATCGACCAAACTGTACAGGAAGCCATTCCGCGAAATCGTTTGTCCTACTTGAATCCGAATGATCCCACTTTTATAGTCTTCCGGATTCCCCATACCATAAATGCAACTTACCGAAGCCACGATGATAATGTCTCTTCGCCCGGAAAGTAAATTTGAGGTGGCACGCAGGCGAAGTTTATCTACCTCCTCATTGATCTGGAGGTCTTTTTCGATAAAAGTATCCGAAGTAGAAATATAGGCCTCCGGCTGGTAATAATCATAGTAGGAAACAAAATACTCCACCGCATTATCAGGAAAGAAGTCCCTAAACTCGCTGTACAACTGTGCCGTAAGGGTTTTGTTGTGCGTCAGGATAAGTGTAGGCCGGTTCGCTTTGGCAATCAAGTTTGCCATCGTAAAGGTTTTACCAGACCCAGTGACCCCAAGCAAAACCTGTGCGGGTTCTCCAGACAACACACCATTTACCAATTGGTCAATCGCTTGGGGCTGATCACCCATCGGCTTAAAAGGGGAAACTAATTTGAAACTCACGCGAACTTTTTTTTATCAAAACTTCAACAAAACAAACCTAAAATTAACAAAAAAAGTTGCTTTTGGGAACCCTCTTTTACAAAAAAATGTTTTATTTTTAGTTATTCATAAACAGCTCATCTCGGCTGTTATTACTCACCTAAAAATCGCTCTCCTATGCAGCAGCTTATTCAGGAAAAAGGGTTTCATTACCGTGCTTTTACCTTACGGGAAGATGACGTGCTCGTCCACCTGCGGGATTTTGAAAACGAGCGGGAATTCAGTGTTGATTATCTCGACCTGGGCCTTCAGGTGTACCGAAAAACGGAGCATCATTCCCGTGCGCTCCGATGGTTATCCGGAGGTGTCGCTACGCTCATGTTGATCGCCTTGATCGCTTCGGCCAGCGGGGTTGAATGGATAGCTCCAGGCTGGGCTTTTGCTCTCGGAAGCGTGGCATTGCTGGCCTGTCTATGGACTTTCCTGCAACAAAAACCAGGGATGATTTACCTGATTGGTGGGGAACAAAAATTGGGCTTCCTCCAAGAACGGCCAAACGCCGACCAGGTAGAAGACTTTATCTCTGCCACTATTGATAGAATTAAGGAATGCTACCACCAACAATACCTTCATCACTCCAATGACACAACGGATGAAGAACGTCGTTCGCGTATCCAATGGCTACACGAAATGAAGGCGATAACACGAGCAGAAAAGGATGTCTTGTTAGCCGAACTGGGGCCTCTACGTCAGCAACCTATTGGCTTTCAGAGAGCAACGTAAAGCGACAAGGTTAATTTTTATCAGCAAATAACTGACAACTCATAGCATCCATTTAGGAAAATCCTGAATGGATGCTTTATTTTGGGGCCGATTATAAAATTGACCTTTCAACAGCTTTACTACACGTATATCTATGCAACGAATCTTACTCTTCTTTGTGCTATCGCTGATAGCATTCCACTCCTTTGCACAAAAAGACCAGCGACTAACGCGCGGTCTTTCGCCGGTAGAAAATCTTCCGATATTGCAGATGCCTCATCAGGACAATCAAGTCTTGATGAGTAATGAACTAGCTCGTCGAGGGCCCGGAGTAGCCCCCCGATACGCAACAAACATAGCAGTAGACATTACCCCCGCTACCCACGGACAATGGGAAACCACGCCCTACGGTAGCGTATGGCGTCTGCGCATCAAATCACAGGGAGCCTATTCTCTCAATTTTGGGTTTACCCAATACACCATGCCGAGAGGAGGCAAGCTCGTGATGTACAGCCCCGATCAGGCACGCATCCAAGGCCCATTCACCCCGGCAGATAACGAAGAACACGAGCAGTTGTGGACGCCGCTCATAGAAGGCGACGAACTCGTCATTGAAGTAACCGTACCCACTGCTTCCATAAACGAACTGTCCCTCAAGCTGGCTTACGTCAATCACGCATTTGAAAATTTCAGCGCACTCATTTCCGGCTCTTGTAACCTGGATGTGATCTGTGGTGCCGCCGACGGCTGGGGCATCGTAGATCCCCATCGGGATATTATTCAATCCGTTGCGGTAATTTCCACTGGTGGTGGCACCTTCTGTACCGGTTTCTTGGTCAACAATGTAGAAAATGATTGTACACCATTTTTCATGACTGCCAACCACTGTGGCATCAATTCCGGCAATGCTCCTTCGCTGGTAACCTATTGGAATTACCAAAACAGTACCTGCCGCCAACCCAATACTCCAGCCAGCGGTGGCCCTGGTGATGGCCAACTCAACGACTTCAATACCGGAGCGATCTTTCGAGCTTCCCGATCTCAATCCGACTTTGTCTTGGTAGAACTTGACGACCCTGTTTCACCGACCGCCAACGCCTATTTTGCTGGCTGGGATGCTCGCGGTGTAAGTATTAGCAGTGCAATCGGTATCCACCATCCTCGTACTGACGAAAAGCGGATCAGTTTTGAAAACGACCCCACCCAATTCACGACCTACGGCAGCAGCACGCCTACCTCCAACTACACCCACGTAAGGGTCGTTGACTGGGACACTGGCACAACGGAAGGCGGCTCTTCAGGCTCTCCCCTTTTTGATCAAAACGAACGCGTTGTCGGGCAATTACACGGTGGTGGTGCTGCCTGTGGAAATAATCTATCCGACTGGTACGGTTCTTTTGCCATTTCCTGGGATGCAGGAGGCAGTGCCAGTTCCCGCCTACGCGACTGGCTAGATCCCAACAATACAGGTACCGAATTCATCAATGGGCGCTGGGCCAACGACTGTAGCTTCACCGTTTCCGGCACACCGGTAGAACAAACCATCTGCCAGCCCGATGTGGCCTTTTACGATATCACGGCCAGCACTGGCTTTAGTGGTTCGGCAAGCCTTAGCCTTGCTGGTTTGCCTTTCGGAACTTACGATTTCAGCCCTAGCAGTATTGATCCCGGTGAAACTTCTACCCTCAGTGTGGAGACCAGTAACCTTGACCCAGGCACCTACAATTTCACCGTCACCGCTAGCAACAATGGTGACGATATCGATATCGACCTTACTTTGATTGTTTTAGCAGGGAGTACCGATCCTCCAACCTTGCTGGACCCTGCGGATAACAGTACCGATATTTTCCCAAATCCTATCCTCGTATGGGATGGTGATGACAGCGGGGCAACTACTTATACGGTGCAAATTTCGACCAACAGTAATTTCACCAACATTGTCGAAACGGGAAGCACTACCGCAACCACCTACCAACCGACCAACGCCAACCAAGGTGCTACCCAGTACTACTGGCGGGTGAGAGCTAGCAATGACTGTGGCACCACGGGCTATTCCGATATATTTTCTTTTGTCACCCAAAACATCAGCTGCGTCACCTACAACTCAGATTTCTCCACAACAATCAGTGCCAACGGTACCCCGAGTATTGAAAACGACATCTTTTTTGCGGAAGATTTTACCATTGCTTCCGTCGTAATTGGCTTGGAAATCACGCATTCCTACATTGGTGATTTAAGTGCCCAACTATTACCGGTTAGCGGAGGAGCTATCAATTTATTTAACCGACCAGGATTTCCTAATGACAACTTTGGCTGTTCCGAAGATAACCTTCACCTTTTCTTTAGTGATGATAGTCCCAACAGTCCTAGTGCTTTGGAAAACACGTGTAATCCTTCCGACACCGGGCCCAATAACCCTGGTCCGCCTTATGCTATCGAAGGCAGCTTCCAACCTATTGGCAACTTCAACGGCTTCATAGGCCAAAGCAGTTTCGGAACCTGGACGCTTCAAGTCAACGACAATGCCAGTGCCGATGGCGGTATCCTGGAGGAATGGTTCGTTACCGTTTGTTACGCTGTACCTAGTGAACCGCCGGTGTTAGTCACCAATCAAACACTTCAGGTCATCCACAACACGCAGGAAACGATCACCAACACCTACCTGGAAGCGGAAGACCAGGGAAGTGGCCCTGACGAAATTTACTACACGATTACCGACTTGCCTAACCAGGGCGTGCTGTTGCTAAACGGACAAGTACTCAACTTAGGCGATAGCTTCACCCAGGAAGATATTGACAACGGCCTCGTGGCTTACGAACACGGAGGTGGTACAGTGCTATCCGACAACTTCGAGTTCGACCTGAGTAATGCCGCAGGAATTAGCACTACAGGTAATGTTTTCTTTATTGAAATCATCATCAATCCATTGATGGCCAGCATTACCCAAACGGGGAATATCCTCTGCAACGGCGATGCGAACGGCGCCGTCAGTGCATTCGCAACGGGAGGTGTTGCTCCTTACCAATATGCCCTCAACGGTGGTGATTTACAAGCAGACAATAACTTTACCGACCTTGCTGCTGGTAATTATTTCGTGACGATTGTTGATATGCTCGGTACTGAGATCAGCACGAATACCATTACCATTGGTCAGCCCACCCAAGTGACGGCAACAACCAATGTCAGCGATGACCAAATTACGGTCAATGCCGCTGGAGGAACACCGGGATATACCTACCAATTAGAGAATGGCACGCCACAAAGCAGCAACATTTTCTCCAATGTTCCCAACGGGACTTACACCATCACCGTTACGGATGCCAATGGCTGTAGCGCCGCTGTTACGGCTACGGTGGCCGTCAACAATATTATCCTTACCGCAGCTTTGGTGCAAGATATCAGTTGCCACGACGCTGACGATGCCATCATAACGGCGCTGGCTTCTGGCGGTACGCCGGCATACCAATACCGTATCAATGGAGGAAGTTTCCAACTGGAGTCTACCTTCACCAACCTCGGCCCCGGGGCTTATACCATCGAAGTTCAAGACCAGGATGGGTTTACCCAAAGCAGTGTCACGATTAACGTTACCAATCCACCTTTACTTAGCCTTTCTGCTAGTGTTGTGGAGGATGAAGTTACGGCAAATGCAGCGGGAGGTACCCCTCCGTTGCGGTACCAACTGGATGGAGGGAGCCCGCAGAGTAGCCCCGTCTTTTCTGGACTCGACAATGGTAATTATTCCATCACGGTCATTGATGACAATGATTGTACCGCAACGGTTAGCGTTACCGTAGCCGTCAACACCCTTGTTGTGAGTGCGACTTTGGTAAATGATATTACTTGTAACAATGCCAATGACGGAAGCTTACAAGTAAATGTAAGCGGCGGCACCCCTGGCTTCCTGTACAGCCTCGATGGCGGGACCTACCAAAGCAGCCCCATTTTCAACGGGCTTGCTGCCGGAGGTTACACCGTCACCGTTTTGGACAGCGAAGGGTTTACCCAAACGACCAACAGCATTACCATCACCAACCCCGCAGCCATCAACGCTACCGCCATGGTAACCGACAACGTGATCACCGTAAACGCGACGGGCGGAACTGGGCAGCTTTTGTACCAACTCAACAATGGCACCTTGCAAAGCAACCCCGTCTTCACCAATGTACCCAACGGACAGTACACCATCACCGTTTACGACGCCAATGATTGTACCACCACCCTCAGTGCTACCGTGGCGGTCAACACCCTCGTGGTGAATGCTACTTTGGTCAGCGACATTACTTGTAACAACGCCAATGACGGAAGCCTACAGGTCAGCGTGAGCGGTGGCACCCCTGCATTCATGTACAGCATCGATGGTGAAAACTACCAAAGCAGCCCTATTTTCAGCGGACTTGCCGGAGGAAGTTACACCGTCACCGTTTTGGACAGTGAAGGGTTTACCCAAACGACCAACAGCATTACCATCACCAATCCCGCAGCCATCAACGCTACCGCCATGGTAACCGACGATGTGATCACTATAAACGCGACGGGCGGAACCGGGCAGCTTTTGTACCAACTCAACAATGGCACCTTGCAAAGCAACCCCGTCTTCACCAATGTACCCAACGGACAGTACACCATCACCGTTTACGACGCCAATGATTGTACCACCTCCCTCAGTGCTACCGTGGCGGTCAACACCCTCGTGGTGAGTGCGACTTTGGTCAGCGACATTACTTGTAACAACGCCAATGACGGAAGTCTACAGGTCAGCGTGAGCGGTGGCACCCCTGCATTCATGTACAGCCTCGACGGTGAAAATTACCAAAGCAGCCCCATTTTTAGTGGACTTGCTGCCGGAAGTTACACCGTCACCGTTTTGGACAGTGAAGGGTTTACCCAAACGACCAACAGCATTACCATCACCAATCCCGCAGCCATCAACGCTACCGCCATGGTAACCGACGATGTGATCACTGTAAACGCGACGGGCGGAACCGGGCAGCTTTTGTACCAACTCAACAATGGTACCCTGCAAAGCAACCCCGTTTTCACCAACGTACCCAACGGGCAGTACAACATCACCGTTTACGACGCCAATGATTGTACCACCTCCCTCAGTGCTACCGTGGCGGTCAACACTCTTGTGGTGAATGCTATCTTGATACGAAACATGAGTTGTCACAACGTGAACGACGGGCGACTTATGGCCGAAGTTCAAGGTGGCACACCACCTTTCCAGTATAGTCTGGATGGGGAGAACTATCAAAATGAAGCTTTGTTTACTGGCCTCAGTGCAGGCACTTACACCGTCACGGTGTTGGATGCCGAAGGGTTTACCCAAACCACCAACAGCATTACCATCACCAACCCAACGGTCGTAAGCATGATGGTGATGGTGGATGGTTCTACCATTACCGTCACTGCTAGCGGCGGAACGGGCACCTTGATGTACAGTATCAACGGCCAGGATTTCCAGACGGAAAACAGCTTTACCAATGTTCCTGACGGTATTTACCAGGTGAGTGTGCGCGACGAAAACGGTTGTGCGGTGGCCATGCAAGCCATTGTTGCTGTTAACGGCTTGCTCGCCAGCGTTCAGGTCGTCAACCAGGTAGCTTGCTTTGGCGACGCGGATGGTAGTCTGGTCGTTACTGCGAGCGGCGGCATTGCGCCTTACCAATACAGTCTGGATGGTGAAACCTTTACGGAAGAGAACACCTTCGGCAACCTTCCCGCTGGCGATTACCAGGTGACGGTAGCAGATGCCGCTGGGGCAATGTTTACCACAAATATTGTAACCATTGAGGAACCCAGTGCGCTCAACTTGGTTCTCAGCGTCATGACGGATAACATCAACGCTGAAGTAACGGGCGGCACAGCTCCTTATGAATACAGCCTGAATGGGGGTGACTTCCAAACCTCATCTATCTTCCCTGACTTACCTCCGGGTGATTACCAAGTGACCGTTTTAGATGCCAATGATTGTGCTACGGAAGGATTTATCAGCATTCTGGTAGGTGTGTTTACCGCTGCTGACCCTAGTTTGAACCTCCAAGTCTACCCTAACCCCAACACTGGTCAGTTTGACTTATTGCTGGCACAGGCTACGGGCAACAAGCTCACTTGCAAGGTATTCAATAGCGCTGGGGCTTTGGTAGCACACGAGCTGCTGGCTAAACCAGGATTTGAGTTACGTCATTCCTTTGACTTGCAGTTCTTGCCTCCAGGCCTCTATCAACTCGTACTTTTCGATGCTGATGCCTTCGGAACAGTGAGGGTGATGGTGGTGAGGTAGATTTAATTTTGATGGATTAAACAAGATGGACACGGTTGGTTTATTATAGACCGTGTCCATCTATTTGATCCGAGTGCTATTCTACAAAAAAAGAAAACATATTAAGTCTTGTATCGTTAAGCATATTAGAAATACAAGTAGAAAGTGTGAGTTATTCCCAATGAGGCCCAGCTTGCTGATCGCTAATATCTTAGTTATTTGTATTCCGTCACTAGGAATAAAAAAACAGCTATTCTTATCCATTTAATTCTCCGTATCTTCGCGCGGTAAAAGAAACCATAACACCTTGAAATTTACAGAATTCGGCTTTAGTGCAACGCTCATGGAAGGATTGGACGCCATGGGATTCTACGAAGCTACCCCAATACAAGAACAAGCTATCCCTGCAATTATGGCCGGGAAAGACCTGCTGGGTTGTGCCCAGACCGGGACGGGTAAAACGGCAGCTTTTTTACTGCCTATCCTTGATCGTTATACTTCCGAACCACACAAGGGGATTGACACCCTGATTATTGGCCCTACCCGAGAGTTGGTACAGCAAGTAGACCGCCAACTGGAGGGCTTTTCTTACTTCACCCCGGTGAGTTCGATTCCTATTTATGGTGGTCGCGATGGCCGGTCTATGGATCAGGAGCGAAAAGCACTCAAAACCGGTGCGCCAGTAATTGTGGCAACTCCTGGTCGCTTGATTGCTCACCTGGACTTAGGTTATGTAGACTTCAGCCAAGTGCGGCACTTTATCCTGGACGAAGCGGATCGCATGCTTGATATGGGCTTTGTGCATGATATTCTTAAAATTGCTTCTCATTTGCCACAGAAGCGGCAGACCTTGCTGTTTTCAGCGACTATGCCAACACGGATTCGCAAATTTGCCCGTGACTTGTTCAATAACGAACCTGTGGAAGTGAATGTGGCAGTCTCAAAGCCTGCTGAAAATATACTCCAGGGTGCTTACGAACTGGAGGATGAAGGAAAAGTAAAACTGGTAGCTCACCTCCTACAAGGTAAAAAGAACCTACAACGAACCATCATTTTTGCGAGTACCAAGAAAAAAGTTCGGGAGGTCAATACCGCGCTTCAACGTGCGGGCTTGAGTGTAGCAGCTATTTCTTCTGACCTGGATCAGAATGCGCGTGAGGATGCATTGCAGGATTTCCGTAGTGGAAAAATTCCGATTGTGGTAGCAACCGACGTCCTCTCCAGAGGTATTGATATTAAAGGAATTGATGTGGTCATCAACTACGATGTACCACCCGATCCTGAAGATTATGTACACCGTATCGGTCGTACAGCGCGTGCCGATGCTTCGGGTGTTGCCCTGACATTTATCAGTCGTGGCGACCGTGGTCGTTTCCGTCGTATTGAGGAAATGATCAATATGGAGATACGCCGTATGCCTTTGCCCGAAGGTATTCCTGTAGGCAGCCCTCCCTCAAAAGGAGGACGCAGCAGTAGCGGCGGACGCGGGCGTGGAGGCAACTCCCGCAGCGGTGGTCGCAACTCAAGCCGAGGCAGCAGCGACAACCGTGGAGGTAGTGGAAGTAGTCGTTCTGGCGGTCGTCGTAGCGACGGCCCTAAAAAAACATAAGTAAAAGCGCTAAAACAACGGCAGCAGCATAGCAATCTATGATTTATCTTGAGCTAGAGAACGTTTCCAAATCTTACGGCGAAAAAGTTTTATTCGACCGAATCAGTCTGCCCATCAACAAGGGAAACAAAGTAGCACTGGTAGCAAAAAACGGTACTGGTAAGTCTACTTTACTACGTGTTGCTGGCGGGGTAGACTTGCCGGAAGGGCTGGGCGCCAAAGTATACATCCACCGTGATGCTCGGATGCACTATTTGGTGCAAGAGCCAGATTTTGGGGAAGAGCAGACCATCCTGGATGCGATCTTTGAAGGAGACAACCCCATGCTTAAAGCCATTGAGCGTTACGAACGCGCGCTGCTGATTCCCGACAAAGCAGAAGACCTCCAAAAAGCACTCTCCAAGATGGACGAGTTGAGAGCCTGGGATTTTGAAGCACGCATCAAGGAAGTCCTCAGTAAGCTCAAGATTGATGATCTCCAAAAGAAAATCAAACATCTCTCGGGTGGTCAACGCAAACGCGTAGCACTGGCTCGACTCATCATTGACGAGCCGGATCTCATCATTCTCGATGAGCCAACCAACCACTTGGATTTGGACATGATCGAATGGTTGGAGGAGTTTTTACGCCAACCCAGCCTTACCATCCTGATGGTGACGCACGACCGCTATTTCCTGGAAAGGGTATGCGACTACATCGTAGAACTCGACCAGGGTGAGTTGTTTAAATACAGCGGTAATTACAGCGAGTTTTTGCGTAAGAAAGCCACTCGCTTTGAGATTGAAGGTAACGAACACGAGAAGAACAAAAAGTCGCTAAAGCGGGAATTGGAATGGCTCAATCGTCAACCCAAAGCCCGCGGCACCAAAGGCAAGGCCCGTGTCAACAGTGTCTTGGAACTGAAAGACAGAGTAGAAGACTTTTCTCGTGACGCAGAAATGCAAATCGACATCAAAGGCCAGCGTCTTGGCAAGACCATCCTCGAAGCGTACAGTGTCAACAAGTCTTACGGTGACCACTTGATCATCAAAGATTTTGACTACAAATTCAAGAAAGGAGAACGCATCGGCATTGCGGGCCCCAACGGCGTGGGTAAAACCACCTTTTTGCACCTGCTCACCGAGGAAGAACGCCCCACTGGAGGCAAGATCGTCGTTGGTGGCAATACCGTTTTTGGGTACTACACCCAGGACGGGATGCAGCTGAAGGAAGACCAGACCGTGATCGAAGTGATTCGCGACATTGCGGAATTTATTCCTTTAGAGAAAGGCGCAAAATTGACCGCAGAGCAACTGCTGGAGCGATTCTTGTTCCCACGTTCCCAGCAACGCGTATATGTCAGTCAACTGAGTGGTGGTGAGCGCCGCCGCCTTTATCTGCTGACGGTCTTGATGAAAAACCCCAACTTCCTCATCCTGGATGAGCCTACCAATGATTTGGACATCATGACCTTGAATGTGCTGGAAGATTTCCTTATGGACTTTCCCGGTTGCATTATCATCGTTTCGCACGACCGCTTTTTTCTCGATAAGCTGGTAGATCATCTTTTTGTCTTCGAAGGAGAAGGTAAAATTCGCGACTTCCTCGGCACCTACAGCGAATACCGCGTTGATCAACTGGAACGCGAACGCGCCCAACGCAGTGAAGAACGCAAAGAAGAACAACAACGTAAAGCCGAAGTAGAAGAACTGAAACCCGGTCTTACGCAAGAACAGAAAAAGCAAATCAAGCGACTCGAAAACAAGATCAGCAAGCTGGAAGAGAAGAAGAAGGAAATCACCGAAGCCTTCAACGACACGACGCTTAGCGCCGAGCGTATTACGGAGCTGTCCAAAGATTTAGCAACAGTAAAAGAAGAAATCGAGGAACTGGAAATGGAGTGGATGGAGTTGGCGGATTTGGCTTAATTAAAGCAAAAGCTTTACCTCTGCCTTAAACATACATCTCCGGCGCTTTCTCGAAGTTCACTTTACATCCATCACAACAGAAATAGACCTTTTCTCCATGGTGCTCAACGATATGCTTGGCGGCACTTTTGAGTACGGGTACCTTGCATACTGGATTAATGTAATAATCCTGATTGACCATGGTGGTCTCCAGGGATGTTTCCGTAGAGGAGTCGGTTTCCTTTTCGGCGCGGAAATCCTGGATGACTTCTGCGAGGATGCTGATGGCGACCTCCTGGGGGGTCTTTGCTCCAATATCTAAACCGGCGGGGGTTTTGATGCGCTTAAGCTGATCAAACGTCGTACCCATTTGGCGTAGCTCATGGTAGATGGCACTGGCTTTACGCCTGCTGGCTACGAAGGAGAGGTAGTTGCTATTGATACTCAGCGCATGATGCAAAGCATCGGCATCGCGTTCTCCCTGGGTGCAAACGATGACGTACTGGTTCATCTGTTCCTCCTGGGGAGCAAACTGATCTAGTGTCATTAGTTTATCAACCCCCAGAAAACCACTTTCATCGGTTGCGGAAAGCACCACCTCTACCTTGTAATCCATGGCTTTGGCGATCTTCGCAAGTGCCATAGCAATGTGTGAATTTCCGAAAATGAGCAATTGTGGTGTTGGTAAAACAGGTTCTATATAAACTTCTACTTCGCCTCCACTTTGGCATGTCATGCGGTACAACTTCGTGTTGCCGTCTATTACATCTTGCACATCTGGGCTGATGTGTACCATCCGAGGTTTACGGTCTTGTAAAGAAAGCAGTGCTTCTTTCAGAACGATGCCGCGAGTACACCCTCCTCCTATCCAGCCAAAGATTTGCCCATCAGCAGTAATGATAGCCTTATCACCAGGTTTGCCCGAAGAAGGAATCTTGCGACGGACAATGATAGCCGTCGCGTAAGCCTTGTTTTTCAGGTTCAAATCAGCCACCGTTTGTAGTAAAGCGTTATGCATCGATGAGTATATTTTCCAGTTCAAGTAAGCTGGCAAAATTGTGTGCAGCTCCAAAGTGGTCGAGGGCCGGAAGGGCCGTTTTCATTCCTTCCTGGATCGGTTCGTAGCCGTTCATTCCCTTGAGGGGATTGAGCCAGACCAACTTCTTGGACCTTAATTTTATTTTTTGAATGGCTTCCGCCAAAACTTCGGGTTCACCCGTATCTAGTCCATCACTAAGAACAATTGTAATGGTGTTTCCGTTCAAGTGCCGCTTCGCATAGTTGTCGTTGAAATCTTTTAAACAATCCCCTATTTTGGTACCGCTCGACCAATGGGTGACGTACTGCGAGATCATCATCAAGGCAACCGACAAATCTTTGTCTGCGATGTAGTCCGTAATGCGCATCAGCTTGGTGCTAAAAGCGAAGGCTTCAATCTGTTTAAAATGATTCCGCAAAGACCACAAAAACTTCAGCAGGTAGAAGGAATACTTGTCCATGGAGCCGCTCACATCCAGTAGGATGAGGAGCCGAAATTTTTCTTTCTTCTTTTTTGTCTTTACCAGACGGATGATTGTCCCGCCATTCTGGATGTTTTTTCTGATAGAGCGACCCAGATCGACGCTACCTTGTTTGCCTTTTTTCTTCTTACGCTTGATGCGTAAACTCATCTCTCTGATGAGTTTTTCAGACAATTCGTCCAGAAAACGAGTCTCACTGGCACTCAACTTTGTAAAATCCGTCTTTTTGACGGTTTCACTGTTGTTTGCGCCCGTTGTCGTTTTTGAATCCTCGCTGTGCTCATCGGTATCACTCTCTCCCTGCCCTAGCATTACGGCTATGCTTTTGGGAGCTTTCGTGATTTTCTTCTTGTTTTTCTGCGCTCTCTTATCCGCGATACGGGTTCCTTTCTGTCGCCAAAACCGACGATAGATATTGGTGAAAGCAAGCCGCTCTTCCTCTGCATGGCAATAAAGTGCTGCGAGTGCATACTCGAACAAATCCCGATCCAACCAGATACCGGATAATGTAGTCAGGACGGCATCCTGACTACATTGAAGCCCTGCCTTGAAGCCCGCTTCCCGAGCTACCTGGCTAAATCCTACCAAAGACTCACTAAACGAATTATAGTGGGTGTAGTGATCCAATTTGTATTTATTTCTCGGCTTGTCCGGCGTTCTCCCGCTCTTTCTTCATCTCCGCGATGCGCTCTCGAGCCGCTTGCGCGGCATCTTTTGCGGTGCTCTTTACGCGATCACCAGGGAGGTTCAGCGAATTGTAATGGGCACGGCTTTTTTCGCCTTCAGCCAAGCGCTCTTCATCAAGCTTTTTGTATTCGTTGGTCAATGACATGTTTCGTGTTTTTAATCTTGAAAAATTTCCTGAGCGACAAGCTTTATGTCGTGATCAGATTTAAGCAAACAAGATAAGCTGTTGTAGACCGCATTTCCTTCCCCATGCAGTGCTGCAATTCCTCTGGCCCAGTCGATGGTTTCCGAAATACCCGGAGACTTATCGAGCTTCAGCCGGCGAATCTGACTTACATAGGCACCAATTTGCGCTGCCAACTGCATTTCAATATCAGGAATGTGCTTTCTGATGATTTTGATTTCCTTCTCCATATCGGGGTAGTTGACCCAATGGTAAAGGCATCGTCTCTTCAGAGCGTCACTCAATTCACGGGTACGGTTGGAGGTAAGTACAACTACGGGTTTGTGCTTGGCCTTGATGGTTCCCAATTCAGGAATACTGATCTGAAAATCAGACAACAATTCCAGCAAGAAAGCCTCAAACTCCTCATCCGCCCGGTCTATCTCATCAATCAGTAAGACCATCCTCCGATCCGCACTGATGGCTTGTAGTAATGGTCTTTTCAAAAGGTATTCTTCACTGAAAATAAGTTCTTCTTTCTCTTTTTCAGAAATACCGCTTTGCTCGTAAATCTTGATGGCTAACAACTGTTTTTGATAATTCCATTCGTAAATGGCATTGTTGACATCAAGCCCTTCGTAGCATTGTAGTCGGATTAAATCATAACCGAGGTACTTGGATAAGATATAGGCTACCTGTGTTTTCCCTACTCCTGGAGGGCCCTCTAGCAGCAGCGGCTTTTCCAGTTGCAGCAGTAAAAACAAGACTGTAGCCAGCTCTTCTTCCACTACAAATCCTAATTCATCAAGCAAAGGTATGAGTTCCTTGGGTCCAGTCACTAAGCATCTTTTTTTCCGCCTTTGAAGATATCTCCAACGCTTCCCAACATGCTTTTCACGACCGTGCCGGCAAGTGCTCCTGCGTTGAGTGCATTATCGGTTTCACCTGCCGTTTCTCCACCGTTACCCGCCAATTTATTGCTGAAGTTTTTCACAAACTGGTTGAGCAACTGATCGGATACATCGTTGATGAGCCGGGAACCAAATTGGGCCAACATGCCTACGATGGTGATGTCCATACTGAAACTGACGTGGGTTTTCCCATTCTCTTCCGTCAGCACACCTTTCATGATCATGTCCGCACTTCCCTTGCCTTTGCTGTCCAGCCCGCGGCCTTTCAGTACCATTTTATGATTGGCTTCGTCCAGCTCTACAATCTCGATATCGCCAGCGTAAGCTGCTTTGATGGGACCAAACTTGGTGACTACCTCGCCTTTATAGTTGCGATCATCGATCTTTTCGGTGATGGCCGCACCAGGTACACAGTCTACGATTTCTTCCGGTGCCGCCAAGCTTTTCCAAACCACCTCGATCGGCTGGTCAATGTCAAATTCTTTCGTTATTAAAGTATTCATCGTTTCTTTTTGAAGTGCTGCGCCAGGAGGCAATATCAACCTGGCGCAGCTGATAATTAATCCTTAAAGTACCCTAAGCGCTTCAATTCTTTGTAGAGTTTGAAGGGGGTCACTGGAATTTCCAAGTGCTTGACACCCAAATGGGCCACAGCATCTACAATGGCATTTACAATAGCGGGCGGAGCACCTACGGTGGGTGATTCCCCAACGCCTTTGGCACCGATTGGGTGATGAGGAGCGGGCGTCACGGTGTGGCCCGTTTCCCAACTTGGCGATTCTACTGCTGTTGGCACAAGATAATCCATGAAGGTTCCATTGAGGATGTTTCCTGCATTATCGTAGATCAGCTCTTCGTACATTGCTGGTGCCAAACCTTGCGTAAGCCCTCCATGCACTTGCCCTTGTACAATCATCGGGTTGATGATATTGCCACAATCGTCGATGGCCACGAATCTTCTGATCTTGATATGACAGGTTTCTGGGTCAACATCTACCACACAGATGTAAGCGCCAGAAGGGAAGGTCAGGTTGGGGGGATCGTAGTAGTGCGTGGCTTCGAACCCTGCCTCCATCCCGGGGGGATGGTTGGTGTAGGAAGCAAAGACAATCTCCTGGATGGTTTTAGCCTTTTCGGGCGCACCTTTCACGTAGAATTTGCCTGGCTCCCATTCCAGATCCTGCTCGCTAACTTCGAGGAGGTAGGCCGCAATCTTTTTGGCTTTATCGCGCAGCTTGCGGGCGGCCATGGCTGCTGCTGCTCCCGCCGTAGGCGTACTTCTACTGGCGTAGGTACCCAGTCCGTAAGGAGCCGTATCGGTATCTCCTTCTTCGATCTGGATGTGTTCCATCGGAATACCTAGTTCTTCGGCGACAATCTGAGCGTAGGTTGTTTCGTGGCCTTGCCCCTGTGATTTTGTACCAAAGCGGGCGATGGCCTTGCCCGTAGGATGCACCCTGATCTCCGCACTGTCGAACATCTTGATGCCGAGAATATCGAAATCTTTGGATGGCCCCGCTCCTACTACTTCGGTAAAAGTGGAAATGCCAATGCCCATGAACTTGCCTTGCTTTCGCAATTCGATCTGCTCCTTGCGCAGCTCATCGTAGTTGATGGCATCCATGGCCATTTTCAGACCAGCGTGGTAATCGCCACTATCGTAGAGCCAGCCCGTGGGAGATGCCCAAGGGAAGTCTTCTTTCTTGATGAAGTTCTCCATCCGCAATTGAGCGGGGTCTTTGCCTACTTCAGCAGCAAAAACATCCGTCATTCGCTCGATGGCGTGCACGGCCTCCGTCACCCGGAACGAACAGCGGTAAGCTACTCCCCCAGGTGGCTTATTGGTATAAACGGCATCCGCTTCCATATAAGATGCTCCGTAGTCATAAGATCCCGTACCAATGGAAAAGAGCCCCGTCGGAAACTTGGAAGGGTTGGCAGATGCGTCGGTATAGCCATGGTCGGCTAATACTTTAAAGCGGGTCGCCTGAATTTTGCCGTCCTTGGTGCCTGCCATCTCCGCGGTGATGTGATAATCACGTGCAAAAGAATCGGCCTGGAGGTTTTCGCTGCGGTCTTCAATCCATTTGATCGGTGCACCCGTCAGGAAGGACACTGCAATAGCGATAACATAACCTGGGTAAACAGGTACTTTACCACCAAAACCACCACCAATATCCGGAGAAATTACGCGGATTCTTTCTTCCGTCAAGCCCACATGGCCAGCCACCAGTGCAATGACCGTACGGATGGCGTGCGGCGCCTGGGTGGTCATGTACATGGTCAGGTGGTTTTCCACCTTATTGTAGGAAGCCACACAACCACAGGTTTCGATCGACGCTACGTGAATCCGCGGGATGTGCATCTGTTGCTTTACCGTGACTTCCGCATTTCTGAAGATTGCATCCGTCTTGTCTTTATCGCCTACTTCCCAGTGCCAGATATGGTTGTCTTCCTTGCCCTCCTGATCGGTACGTAAAACCGGCGCATCGGGGTCGAGGGCTTCGAACGGATCCATCAAGGGCTTCATGGGCTCGTATTCCACGATCACGGCTTCTTTACCATCGCGGGCCGTATAGCGATCCGTGGCAATGACCGCAGCTACTTCCTGTGCCTGGTACATGACCGTATCCGTAGGCAGTACCATCTGGGTATCGGACATCAGGGTCGGCATCCAGTGGAGGCCATACTGCTCCAGGTCTTTGCCCGTGACTACGGCGATTACACCGGGAATTTCCAGTGCTTTCGAGGCATCGATTTTTTTAATTTTTGCGTAAGCATACGGACTTCTAACAATGTCCATATACAGCATTCCGGGAAGTTTTACGTCATCAACGTAGTTGCCCTTCCCCTGGATGAACCGGGCATCTTCCTTCCTTTTTTTGGAATGCCCCATGCCACCTATTTCCTTAGATGTTTTGCACTTTATCATAATTAATGTAAGTTTCTTGATTTAGTATTCTGACGGAAATGCCGAAGGCTTACCTAGGGCTTCTTGGCTCCGTCGCTAAACGAATTCAGGCTCGGTAGAAGGTAGTTCTTTGCCCTGCATTTTGGCTGAGGTCCACTGAATGGCTTTCACGATGTTGTTATAGCCCGTACAACGGCAGAGGTTGCCGGAGATTCCCCAGCGGATTTCTTCTTCGGTTGGGTTGGGGTTTCTTTCCAGCATTTCTACGGCCCGCATCATCATACCGGGGGTGCAGAAACCGCAGTGCAAAGCGTGATTGAGGTGAAAGCCTTCCTGAATAGGGTGCAAACCTTCTGTGGTGGCAAGCCCTTCAACGGTGGTGATTTCTTTGCCATCGGCTTGAACAGCCAATACCGTGCACGACTTGGCAGAACGCCCGTTGATCAAAATGGTGCAAGCTCCGCAGCTGGAGGTATCGCAACCAATGTGAGTACCGGTCATAGAAAGTTGTTCCCGGATCAGGTGAACCAATAAAGTGCGTGGTTCTACTTCTACGGTATGGGCGGTGCCATTGACCGTTAGGTTGATTGTTTTTTTCATCGTCTTTTACTTTTTAGCTCTTGCAATGGCTTGGTTCAACATTCTTTTGGTAATGACCTTTACCAGGTGGCGCTTGTAGTCTTCGTCGCCGCGTAGATCATCAGAAGGATTGCAATCTTCAGCGGCATACTTTGCGGCTAAGGCAATGTCTTCCTCGGTGAGCTTGCTGCCTACCAGTACGGCTTCGGAGCGCTCAGCCCGCATGGGCAGTGGGTTGACATTGGTAAGGCCTATTCCGGCTTTGGTACAAACACCATTTCCATCAATTTGTACGACCGCAGCAACACCAGCCGTGGCATAGTCGCCTACTTTGCGTTCTGCTTTATAGTAGGCACTCCCGAAGTGACCGGTAGCCGCTGGAATTTTAATCTCCGTAAGGATCTCTCCGTGTTGAACGGCAGTGGTATAAAAGCCGTAGAAGAAGTCGTTGATGGAGACCTCTCTTTGTCCGTCCTGGCCAGAGATAACGACCGTAGCATCCAGCGCAATCATTACTGCCGGATGGTCATTGGCGGCATCACCGTGAGCGATGTTCCCTCCGATGGTGCCAAAATTTCGCACCTGGGGGTCGGCGATAAGCTTGGTTGCATCACCAAAGATGTGGTACTTGGCCTTGATCAGGTCCGATTCTTCCAAATCAGCCTCTCTGGTCATGGCACCAATCTTGAGGTAGCCGTCTTCCTCTTTGATGTAAGCCAGGCCCGGAATGTTGTTGATGTCAATCAGGTGCGTGGGTGCTGCAAAGCGCAGCTTCATCATCGGAATGAGACTATGCCCTCCGGCGAGAATTTTCGCATCGTCCCCGTAGTCATGCAGCAGCTGGAAGGCTTCTGCCAGCGTGCTAGGGGAATCGTAGTTGAAGTTTTCCGCAATCATATTTTACGATATAAAGTGGTTAAGTTTTTTTGATGATTAAGTAGGGTTGAGCATATTTATAATAGTAGTGTAAAAAGCTACCGTTCAGCCAGATACCGAAAAATAGTAGCATCACACCGATATAGTAATTGACCGAGGAAATAAAGTAAAACTGCCCTAGTACCAGAAATGCAATCCCGGCAAGGGCCAGTAGTAAAGCTATCCAGGTTTTCGTCCCTTTCTGATTGAAGACGATGCTACCCATGACCACTAAGGCCAGTGCGATGGTAACGTAAGACATGATACTACCGGCATTGGGGTAGAGCATATTGCCAGAGCAAAGAGAAACAGCTCCGGAATACGCCATTAAGCAGAAAGGACATTTAGGCAGCACAGCTACGGCTACGGCAGGCAACCAAGATAAGATGCCTCTACTTTTATTGTTGCTACATGAATTACCACCTGTGCATGTTTTACCTTTCATCGCTACCAATGCATTTTTTAAAAAAATTGAATCCGACGAAAACTTATGTATGACCCTTCAACCACGAAAAACTAGGAAGATAAAACTTACGTGGTCCTATGACTTAGTAATTTGACGGAAATAACTTATTCCATTTTCCTAACGATTCGCGAATATTTTCACGCAAGCTCCTTTTAGTTGCTTGCTTAGAAAATTTTAGCGAATCAAAAATGGAATCAGTTATTTTGGTTCCGTCACTTAAAGAAAATTTTTAAGCAAAATCTGTAATGGGGATCATTCTACCGCATCCAAACAAGGTTGACAACTGCCGTTCTTTTAGCACGCAGCAATAACAAACTTATTTTGGAATTGTTTATAGGTGGCTAATATAAATAACGAATACAATGCAATATACAGCTTTATATTAGGAATAATAAACAAGCGCAATATTTAATAAACCATCTATTTTGTATTAGCCTGGAAAAGATTGGCATCCCCCATTAATTGGCTAAGCGAAATATGCGTAGACCTCATCAGGCAGGGATAGCAGCGGTTCCGCTCCTGTAGAGCGGAAAGAGCGAATAGCCCGGCCGCCACCCTTTTGGTGGCGGGCCTGCCCAATAAAACACCACAAAGCTGCCGTATTTGCACCAATACGCAATAAAACTTGTCATTTTGACAGCAAATCAGGTCTGGCATAGCCTTTGCCTTTCTTTAGCGTATCCAGAGTAAACCATAAATACGTATGAAAAAAGGTAACATAGCAGTACAGACGGAAAACATCTTTCCGATTATTAAGCAGTTTTTGTATTCCGACCAGGAGATTTTCCTTCGGGAGTTGATTTCTAATGCTGTTGATGCCACCACCAAACTCAAAACGCTGGCCCAAAAAGGGGAAGCCACCGGTGAATTGGGGGACTTGACCATTGAAATCATCGCTGACAAAGAGAACAAGACGCTGACGATTCGTGACCGTGGTATCGGTATGACGGAAGAAGAGGTGGAAAAATACCTCAACCAGGTGGCTTTCTCCAGCGCCCAGGACTTTTTGGAAAAATACAAAGACGAGGCGAATATCATTGGCCATTTCGGACTCGGATTCTACTCTGCATTTATGGTTGCAAGCAAAGTAGAAGCTGTTACTAAATCTTTCCAGGAAGGTGCCCAAGGGGTAACCTGGTCATGTGAAGGGGATCCCTCGTTTGAGCTGGTCAACAACGATAAAGCAAGCCGCGGTACGGACATCGTTCTTCATATTTCAGACGATGCCACCGAGTACCTGGAAGATAGCCGGATTGAAGAACTGCTGAACAAATATTGTAAGTTTTTGCCCATTCCGATTCAGTTTGGAACGCGCAAAGAATCAGTGACGGAAGGCGAGGGTGAAGAAGCGGAAACCAAAGAGATTGAAGTGCCTAACATCATCAATGAGCACGATCCGATCTGGAAAAAATCACCTAGCGATCTGACCGATGAGGATTACAAGGACTTCTACCAGGTGATGTACCCGTTCAGTGCGCCGCCAATGTTTTGGATTCATTTGAACATTGACTATCCTTTTAACCTGACGGGTATCCTCTACTTTCCTAAGCTTAACAATGCTTTTGAAGTACAGAAGAACAAAATCCAGCTGTACTCTAACCAGGTGTACGTGACGGATGAGGTGAAAGAGATTGTTCCTGAGTTCTTGACCCTGCTACACGGGGTGATCGACTCGCCGGATATTCCGCTGAACGTATCGCGCTCTTACCTGCAAGCCGACGCTAATGTCAAGAAAATCAATTCTTACATTACCAAGAAGGTCGCAGATAAGCTGAGCGAGTTGTTTAAGAAAGATCGCCCATCGTACGAGGAGAAGTGGAATGACTTGAGCGTTTTCGTGAAGTACGGAATGATCTCTGATGAGAAATTCTACGAGAAAGCAACCAAGTTTGTCCTCTTGAAGAATGTAGACGAGGAGACCTTTACCTTAGAGGATTATCGCGCCAAAGTAGATGTCGCCCAAAAAGACAAGCACGAGCGCACGGTAATGATATACGCCAATGACCCCGCCTCGCAAGACGCGGCGATTACTGCGGCCAAGAAGCAGGGTTACGACGTGCTGCTGCTAGACCATATCATCGACAACCACTTCCTGCAAACGCTGGAGCAGAAGGAAAGCAAGCTTACCTTCGTAAGGATTGATTCAGACACGGTGGATAACCTCGTACAAAAAGACGAGACCAAGGAATCTGTACTGAACGAGGAGCAGACCACCACGGTGAAAGAACTTTTTGGTAAAGTAGCAGGTGAAGGGAAAGCCATTGAGGTGAAGCCCCTTTCTCCGGATGACCAGCCGGTACAGATTGTTCGCCCTGAGTTTATGCGACGGATGAAGGAGATGCAAGCTATGCAAGGCATGGACTTTGGCGGATTCCCCGATGATTACAAAGTAATTGTCAACGCCAACCACCCACTGGTAGCTGATAAGGTGCTGAATGCCGAAGGAGAAGGCCAGAACGAAGTGGCTGACTACCTCTACAAGCTGGCGCTGCTGAACCAGAACATGCTGAAAGGCAAGGAGCTGACGGCTTTTGTGGAAAAGAGCATGGGCTTTTTGAAGTAGGGTACAGGGTGCGTTTTTTTTTGAACCACTTAAGGCACATGAGGGCACCTAAGGTTTATGTTTCCACTACATAGGAATGCGAGGTGTAAGGTGCGGTTAATACTTCCGACTTCGCATTTCCGACTTCCGACTTCTAGTGCGGGGTACTTGGTATATAAAAAAGGTTTGTCGAGTGAGAGCACTTGATAAACCTTTTTTATTTTGCCAACTCCCGCAACAGCTGTTGAGCTTGGGAACCGTACATGCCATTGCCCGCTGCGGCCAATTCCTGAAGGAGATTTTGACCTTCCTCCTGGCGGTCGAGCCGCAAATAGACCAGTGCCAGGTACCATTGGGCGGCCATACGATCCATTGCAGGCACATCAACAGCCAGACACTGCTCCAACGCCTGCTCGGCGGCGTAATAGTCACCCATTTGCATAGCAGCCATGGCCGTATAGCGGAGGATAAAACCATCGAAGGGGTGACCTTCTCGCAAGGATTGAAATAGGGCCAGGCTTTGTTGGTAGTCTTGTTGCTGGTACGCTTCCAAAGCTACAGATAAGCCGGGGACGGTGGTTTCTTCTTCGCCTCGAACGGCCAGATAGTCTTCGTTTTCGGCGCTGATGGCAAAATATTCGGCGTACAAACTGGCTGGTTGTTGATCGTGATAGTAAGCCCACGCGGCCCAGGCCGTAAAGACTAATAAAGCTACCGCAGCGGCAGCCGTCCAGCGAATATTGGTCGTTTTGGGGCGAGGGTGCCAGCCTTGGCGGATATCATTCAAATCATTTTGTAGTTCAACTCCCGAAAGGCCGCTTTCGCGTAAACCATCGAGGGCCGTTTGGGCCAGTGGGTCGCGCAGGAGGGTTTGCTCTAC
Organism: Lewinella sp. LCG006; assembly: GCF_040784935.1. Lineage (GTDB taxonomy): Bacteria > Bacteroidota > Bacteroidia > Chitinophagales > Saprospiraceae > Lewinella. Next base: position 1,741,976 of record NZ_CP160680.1, read on the forward strand.
TTCGTAGCGTTCATCACTTGCTAGTTTACCTTCCAGATAGAGGAGCAGGCGGCTGGGTCTGTTTTTAGTTTTATCGTTCATTCTGACAGTTTATTTTTACTGTCCTGCTGTTGTAGTATCCACCGTTTCAGTTTTAGTCGACCATTCTGCAGGTGACTTTTCACTTCTCTGAGGCTAAACCCGGTGGTTTGTGCAATCTCTTGGTAAGATTGGTATTCGTACAAAAATAAATTTAGGCATTTCTGCTGAGGACTGGTCAAATCAGCTAGCCCATTTTCTAATAATTTGTCCTGAGCTATCTCTTCAGCGTAGCAGTGCCGCCGAAAAGCTTCGTTGAGCATAAAGCCCTCTTCTTGTGCTTGGGTTTGCAGCCATTGGCGCAAGTTCTTGCGTGCTTTGGCTTGCTGCCGAATAAAATAGAAGCATTCGTGGCGGGCCATGCTCAATAGCCAGTGATCAAAGCGCTCAATTGCTTTGCCAGACAGGCCCGTATAAGCTTTTTGAAAAATACTCAAGGTCAAATCCTTGCTATCTTCCCGATGTGCTGTCAGGTTCAGGCAGATGCCAAACACCAAAGCGTGATAACGTTCAAAAAGCTCATCAAAATAAACATCGTTGCCCGATTGCTGAAAGCGCTTCACCAATTGTGTATCATCCAGATGTTTTATCCTACGTCGCCAGCGCACCCGCCCGATCATCCTTTATGAATTGAGGTAACGTTCCCGTAAAATCTGCAAATGATGGCGCTCGTGGCCAGCAATCATGTACACCATGGCCCTAGCCGTACAGGGTTGCTCTTTGGCCTCGCCGATGGTGCTGAGTGCCTCGTCATCGAGATGCTGAAAAAAAGCGAGGGTTGCCGCTCTGAGTGCTTGGTACTCCGCCATAATAGAAGTGCCGGTACGGTGGTTGGCGCGGGAAGCAGGCACGTAAGCATTGTGATCAAAGCCAGGCAGGGAAGTCTTATCGCCACGCGCCGCCGAAAGCCCACGGTAACTAAATACCCGCTCTACATCCATCAGGTGTACCAGCACTTCCTTGATGGTCCATTTGTCTTCCGCATAGCGGTAATTCCATTGCGCTTCGGTCAAATTTTCCGTCAACGCTAGTATTTCTTTTAAGCCTTGTGCCAGAAACTCCAGCACACGCCCATCGTCTGCTACTTTATTAATGTAAACGGGTGCCCAATCGGGATGCTGATCGGGGGTAGGTTTGGAAATCGTTCTCATATCGTTTTTGTTTCGGTGCTATTTCTGTGCGATTCCGACGGAAGGTCGGGATCGCGGGAGTGCCGACTATGTCGGCGGTAGCCGTCACGAGGCTTCGGAACGAGCTTTAGCGAACACTATCAGCCATTCGTGGAAATAAAAAAAAGCTTGCTAAAGCTCTTAGTATGCCAAAACTAGGGCTTTCTGCTAAATAAATTCGCTCTATACTTGATTCTTAGTAAAAAAACAATTTACTTTGCATTTCAAAGTACTTTATGAGTCATTATCCTCACCAGCCATTAGATCAATTGCGCGACATCCATCGGATGATGGAACGCACCAGTAAGTTTATCGGACTAAGTGGCCTATCAGGCGTAGGTGCGGGTATCTTTGCTTTGATTGGAGCCCTGATGGCACATTGGTACTTGATGGCCGGAGGCTTGAAGGGGTATGGTGCTTCGTTGCATTACTGGCCCAGTCAGCCTCATCCCTGGGGATGGCCGCCACTGACTTTCTACCTTTTAGATGCGGGTTTTGTCTTGGCGGGTGCCCTCACCAGCGGCATCTATTTCACTACCCGACGTGCTCAGCGCAAGGGGCAAGCCATTTGGGATGCGCTTACGCGGCGACTGCTGCTCCATTTAGCGATACCGCTGGTGGTGGGAGGGATTTTTTGCTTAGCGATGTTTTATCATGGCTACTTGGGCCTTGTTGGCCCCGCAACCCTTATTTTCTATGGATTAGCCCTTGTAAACGGGAGTAAATTCACCTTACAGGATGTTTACTACCTGGGCCTTTGTGAAATCGTACTTGGCTGCATTGGCGTATTTTTCATCGGTTGGGGCTTATTGTTGTGGACCATTGGCTTTGGGGTCTTGCATATTGTCTACGGCATCATGATGTATTTGAAATACGAACGAGGAGCATGAAAGAACTGATCACCCATCTAAGGAAAGCTTTCGACCACCGGGTACGCCTGGGGGTCATGTCTATGCTGATGGTCACGGATTGGGTAGATTTCACTCATTTGCGGGATCACTTGGAAATCAGTGATGGCAATTTAGCCAGCCATCTCAAGGCCTTGGACAAAGAAGGCTACGTTGAACTACGCAAGCAATTTATTGGCCGAAGACCAAATACCAGCTACCGGGTAACGGAAAAAGGTCGGGTTGCTTTTTTAGACCACCTGGCGTATTTAGAAAAAATCATCAATTTGCAAAAAGAGGATGAGGAATAAGGCTTTCTTTTCTTTTTGATTTTTTTTGTCCTTTTATTGCGCAAAAAACAAATTGAGCATTCTTTGTGGTTTTTGAAATAGTTGACACGCTTGAAGTAAATCGCTTTGCCACCTATTTCACAACCGAATGCTCAATTTGTTTTTGTGCTGTTTTTTAACTTTGAAAAACAAAGTACTTTCTAATGAAAAAATCTTTCCTGATACTTTTACTTGCACTCTGGTGGCACCTGCTCACCTGGGAAGCCCAGTTGGGGTTGAATACGCTATTGTTCAGCGTATCCATTACCGCAGCTCTCGTCTGGATAAAGCCGCAAGCTTTTGCACGCACAGAAGTAAAATACCTCTTAGCGGCGTGGTGCACTGCTGGCTTTTGGGTCTTTTGGCACAATTCTATACTCAGTATAATGGTCTACTCCTTATTTGGTTTTGTGACACTGGGCTATCTGCAGGAAATAAAAGTACGCTTTTGGGTATTTGGCATTGTTGAAAGTATTCGAGCCTTATTTGGTGGTTGGTGGATAAGTATTCGCCACCAGGGGGAAGAACTAGGGGATAAATACGCTTTTTTGCCTTCCTGGCGAAAGGTGCGTCTCTTGATCCTACCGGTCTTGATTGTGCTTCCTTTTTACCTTATTTACAGCAAAGCCAATACCGCTTTGGAGGCTTTTAATACGACCCTCCTCAACTGGGCAGACCGCCTGTTTCAGCTAGAACTCGACTGGTCTCGTGTTGTGGTCTTCTTGTTGGGCTGGGCACTGGTGGCTGCTTTCCTGGGGCGTCGAAACGGCATTGCCCCACTCCACCAATGGGTAGCCAACTGGACCTATCCTTTACACCGTAAACGACAAAGACTTTGGCCTGCTAAAACCATGGCCCTGAAGCAAGAATACCAAAGTGCCTTGCTCACCTTTACCGCCCTGAATGTTCTGCTGGGTATCATCAACCTCCTGGATATTGTCTTCGTTTGGTTTTCCCGCCAAGAACGTACGGCTAGTGAGCTGAGTGCTTATGTTCACGAGGGTACCTGGCTGCTTATTTTCTCCATCGTTTTAGCCATGATGGTGGTATTGGGCTTCTTCCGGGCCAACCTCAATTTCATTACCAACAATCAGCGCTTGCGCCTGCTGGCCTACGTGTGGCTGGGGCAGAATGCCTTCCTGGCGCTTTCAGTAGGCGTTCGGAATGGGCATTACATCCATCACTATGCCCTGGCACATGGCCGGGTTGTGGTGGTCTTCTTCCTGGCATTGGTTTTATTTGGTTTGTTTACGATGTACCTGAAAGTCAAAGGTCCGAAAACCATTTATTTCCTTCTACAAACCAACGCTACTGCGGTGATGGTCGCCCTACTCCTTGCATCCAGCTTCAATTGGGATCGTTTCATCACCAATTACAACTTAAAAAGGGAAAACCCCGATCTGTACCTGCTGGTGCAGGGTTTGGGCAACAACCTAACGCCATTGCTCCAAGCTGCCGAGGGAAATACCATGCTGGCAGATCAATTGCAAGCTTATGACCTCAGCAAACGGGGAGACCGCTTGGCGAGAAAGTGGGAAAAAACCGATTGGCGCAGTTGGAACTGGAGCGAATACCGGCAGTACCAAGCCTGGCAAAAATATCTAAAAACGATCAAATAAAAATCAAAGGATATGACTACCCTCTCTGTACGGCTTCCGCTTCATGGGCTTCGAAGTCAGTTTCTCCATTTCATGTACGAAAAAACGTTCCCGCTCTACGCTCGGATATCCACTCGGCCCCGGCCTCAGTGGCAGCTTAATCGCGATGACCTCTTACAGCTTCCACCGGGTAGCCTAGGCCAGCGGGTAGGGCAATTTCTGGGCGGTAATCAACTTCAGCTGATTCCCGGTTTTGAAAACCACGATGTATTCCACGTGCTGCTGGAATATGGTCTCAGCGCTCCCGAAGAAGTAGTACTACAATGGTGCCTGCTCGGCAATGGCAAAAGGAGTGTTTACGCCTTTTTAGCTGCTTTTACGGGTGCCGTTTTCTTTCCCGAATACTGGGGCCGATTTCGGCAGGCTTTTCGCAGAGGCCGAGAATTACGCACCTTTCACCATTGGTATTACGAATATCTACTCCGGGAAAACCTTGCTGATTTACAGCACTTCCTAGCGGGTGGGGAGCTGCGGAAAGAATGTACTGTTTACTGAGTTGGTGCTCTCCCGACCTTTGGTCGGGATCACGAGGGTGTTCGTTCCGAAATATCGGAACGAACACTGCAAAGACTTAAGCTTCAACAAAAACTCCTATTGATCATCAACAAATCACTTACCCAATGAAATCATTCCTGCATTCCTTTTTTCAAAAAGAACGCGCGCTCTTGTTTTTAAGCTTGTTGGCTTCGGGCCTGGTCTTTTTCAGGATATTCTGCTTACAGGAAACGTCGATTGATGGTTATTCAGGTCTACTATCCTGGCCACGGCTCCGATTTCTTTTCCTTGGCTGGAACCTGCTGCTGGCCTGGATTCCGCTGGGACTAGTATACCTTCTGCCGAAGCTCCCCAAAAAACGATGGCTACAGGGTGGCATACTAACCCTTTGGTTATTGTTCTTCCCCAACGCTCCTTATTTGATGACCGATTTGATTCACCTAAGCGAACGGCCTGGTATCCCTTTGTGGTTTGACGCTTTGTTGCTGTTTACTTTTGCCTACTTGGGACTGATTTTAGGGGTGCGCGCACTGGAGGGTTTGCGTGGCTACTTACGCCAGCAATATTCCGGGAGTTGGGCCCATGGATTCACCTTTGTAACCCTGCTGCTTAGTGGGCTGGGCATCTACCTGGGCCGCGTGCTACGCTGGAACAGTTGGGATGCCTTACTTCGCCCAAGAGGGCCTATTCTGGATGCCTTGGCCCTGGTACACTCACCTTTCCAAAATGGGGAAGCGTGGTTGATGATTTTCCTTTTCACCCTCGTTTTTAGTACCATTTTCTGGAGTCAAAGTGGGCAGATTCGCAATGCGCCATGATGTAATGGTCTGTTCTTTGCTTTTGAGATAGCCGTCCGCAAGATCCTGCTCTTACGGCGAAGGCAGCCCTCCTCCGACCCTCCGGGCCACCTCCTCCAAAGGAGGACAGGGTGGGTTACTAAGTAGTGTTATCGTGTTTGCGGCTAGTACACTAGGCGATAGTGTAATTCTGAAGAAGCCACTTATTATCGGTGCCCGCAGAAAATTACAGCTGGTTATTACGTAGCTACATTTCGACTGCTTTTATCCACCTATGATAAAAAAGCCCCGAAATTGCGTTCGGGGCTTCTCTTAAAGCGACTATTTGACCTAAAGTCTATTAGAGTTGTTCTGCTGGGACAAGTTTTGCTGCAAGCGAAAAATTTTATCCTGAGCTGCGTTAGATTTTTCGCCGAATTGCCCGCATTCGGCTGCAAAATCTGCCTTGCCCAGAAGAAAATTTTAGCGCTTTCGCTAAAACAGCCCCCAGCAGAACAACTCTATTTCTTAAAAAGCGTATTGATTGGCAGCAATCAAGGTGTCGGCAATCCGACGACGCTCTTGCTTAACGTTTACGGGCGGGTACTTTGTAAACCGCTTGATCCCCATCAAGAAGGTACGGAGTAGATCGCCTTCTGCGAAAGAAGCTACCGCGTCGGAGGCTTCCTTGTTGATGCGAGCGGTGGCATCGTGGATCAACACCTTTAAGATCGCGTCATATACTTCCTGCGCCTGGGGCTTATCGTCCATGTCTGCCAACTTTTGAACACGCAGCAAGGTACTTTCTGTCTGAAAAACATCAATCAGAATATTGGCCAGGTTCATTACAATTTCCTGCTCCGTCTTAAGGTTCAGTTGGCCTTCCATTTGCATTTTTCCTGCGGCACCGGCTACCATCAGGAGGATTTTTTTAAACTCAGCTACGGCTTTTATTTCTTGGCCGTAAGGACCTTCTGGTTGTTCCAAGGAAGGCATACTTGCCAGTTCCTTCTGCACCGCCCAGGCAGGGCCTACCATATCAAAAGCACCAGCGATTCCCCGACGGAAAAACATATCCACCGAAAGGAGGCGGTTGATCTCGTTGGTTCCCTCGTAAATGCGGTTGATACGGCTATCGCGGTAAGCACGGGCCGCAGTTCCTTCTTCAGAATAACCCATACCACCGTGAATCTGCAGATTTTCATCCACGATATAATCCAAAGCCTCCGAGCCAATCACTTTGAGTAAAGCACACTCGATGGCATACTCTTCAGCAGCCTGCAATTTGGCTTGCCCAAAACCTACGCCTTGTTTTTTGAGGTTTTCGTTCCAGTCTTGCATCAACTGACTAGTACGGTAAAGCGCGCTTTCACTGGCAAACACCCGAATGGTCTGCTCTGCCAATTTGTATTTTATCGCACCAAAGTTGGCAATCGGCTGCTTGAACTGGTGGCGCTCATTGGCGTAGCGAACAGAGATCGTGATACATTCTTTAGCTCCACCGTTGCTCAAGGCATTCAACTTGAAGCGCCCGGTATTCAGGGCATTAAATGCAATGAGGTGACCTTTACCAATCTCTCCCAACACATTGCCAACAGGTACCTTCACATCTTCGAAAAACACCTGTCGGGTAGAGGAACCTTTGATCCCCAGCTTGGCTTCTTCGGCGCCTAAAGAGAGTCCTTCACTTTTCCGAGGAACAATGAAGCCCGTAAATTTATCACCATCGATCTGCGCAAATACGATGAAGAGATCCGCAAATCCTGCGTTTGAAATCCACATCTTCTGCCCATTCAAAACGTAGTGTTGACCATCTGGGGTAAGGTCTGCCCGGGTCTTGGCGGCCAGCGCGTCAGAACCAGAGCCTGGCTCGGTCAAACAGTAAGCTGCTTTCAGCTCACCCGTAATCAAGCGAGGTAAAAAAGCTTCTTTTTGTTGATCTGTACCGAAATACAGGATTGGTAACATTCCAATTCCCGTGTGCGCGGCGTAAGAAACGGTAAATGCGCCAGAGGGGCCCATCGCATCGCAAATAAGGGTGTTGGTATTGGTATCCAACTCCATCCCTCCATATTCTTCGGGCATGTGCGTCCCCAGGAGTCCCAATTCTGCTACAGCATCCAATAACTTGGCAGCAATATTGTCTTCCTGTTTTTCGATCTTTTCCGTATTGGGAAAGATTTGCGTTTCGATAAAATCGCGCACCATGTCGCGGATCATCCGCTGTTCTTCGTTGAATTCTTCGGGGATGAAAATTTCTTCCGGGCGGGTATCCCTTACCAGGAACTCTCCACCACGTAGTGTTTTTTCGGAGGTTGCTACTTCAGCCATTGGTCAATTTTGTTTAGTCGTTTCAAGCAAAAAGAAATGGATTTTCACCAAAAAAGCGCCTTTTAGCGAAAATTCGCTACAAACTTAACGACTTTACCGTACAATGCAAAGGCCAAATTGTTGATTTTTGCGAAAATTCGCTAATTAACCGTACGCGCCAATCTAAAGCCGGTATTAAAATTGCCCCGTCCGGGAGACTTTTCCTGCCGATAGGCACAGCGTACTTCTGGCTGAAGGTTGCGCCAGGAGCCTCCTCTCACGATTCGGTACCCACCAATGTTAGATCCGCGGGGGTCTTCCTTGGGCGAATCTTTATAATAATCTTCATCAAAATAATCCCAACACCATTCCCATACATTGCCGCTCATATCATAAACGCCCAGCTCATTGGGCAAGAACTGCCCCACTGGTGCAGTGTGAGCGTAGCCATCATCACGCGGCGTGGTTTTCCACCGAAAACTACAATTGGCATCACAAAAGTTGGCGTAATCATCAAGTAGGTGCTCGGAAGAGGTGCCTGCGTAGCGCTCGCTGGCACGAATAGTGCGTCGGGTTGTTTTTTCCGAGCTATTGCTCCAGCTGGCTGCATATTCCCATTCTGCCTCGGTAGGGAGGCGATAACCATTTGCTTGCCAATCGGCATAAAAGACCTTCTCATCCGAACCATCAAAGGCTTTTTCAATTTCTACCCGGTACACTTTGGTGTAACCTTCTTGCTCACTCCGCCAATTGCAGTAGGCCACGGCATCATACCAACTCACATTGATCACTGGCATTTGATCGCGCCCCCAACGTTCGTCTCGGGGTAGTGGACGACTTGTGGACGAACAAAAGCGATCGTATTCCGCAAAGGTGAGTTCATATTTACCGATTTCAAATGTACTTATGGTCACCATGTGCGCTGGCTTTTCATTGAGGCCACCATCACCAAAATTGTCGCCCATGCGAAAGGTACCACCGGGTACGGTAATCATCTCCGTCACCAACAATTCCCCCGCATCGACCGCTACATCGGACAGCTTAGCGGTTTCAAAAACAGGGCTCAAAGAAAGGAAGCTTAGCGCAAAAGCGGTAAAAAAGAAGAGGGGGACATAACTACATAGGGTTTTCATACCGTGCTTTTTGTTTGGAAGATAAGTTTTTTTAGTAAAATGAGCGCGCATCTAATCTTTGACAAACTCATAATTATGGGGTATTTTTACTATCAAAATGGCCAGCATACCCGTTATCCCTCGCGCTGTTTCTCTGCCCACGACGCTCAGTTTTGCTCATGACCCCATTGCCGGTTTACAAGCCTATAGCGAACGCTACGGAAACACCTTTTATCTCTACATTGGTGGTGTTTCCAAGTCCTTGATCACCATTGATCCTGAAGTGGCGCAACATGTGCTTCAAAAACAGCATCGTCGTTACGAAAAATCACCGATCCAGACCGATGTACTTTCCAAATATGTAGGGCGGGGTTTACTCACCAATACCGGTAGCTCCTGGCTCCGGCAACGTCGCCTGATTCAACCTGGCTTCCATCGTGATCGGCTGGCAGCATTAACCAAGATCATGCAGGGGGTGATTGACCAAGAGCTGGATCTACTTAGCCAACGTAGCAATGACCAAGCGGTGGATGTATACGAAGAAATGCTACGGATTACCTTCCGGATTGTGGGGAGAGCTATCTTTAGCGAAGATGTGGTGGAGGAAGAATTGGATCAATTAGGAGACAAGATTACCCAAATTCAGGAATACGTGATCAAAGAAGTACGCCTCCCCTTCCTGCGTTGGTGGTATATCCTGTCGGGTATGCGAGACCGCAACCTCGGCCTTTCCCGCGACATTCTCGATATGCAGCGGAAGTTTATCCGCCGTCGGGAAGAAAGTGGCGCCACCCGTGATGATCTTTTGCAAATGCTCCTCGACGCTCGCTACGAAGATACCGGCCTACCCATGGAGGAACAACAACTCGTGGAAGAAACGGGTATTCTCTTTGTAGCTGGCCACGAAACTTCGGCCAATGCACTGGCCTGGACGCTTTATCTGCTGGCTAAGCATCCCGAAATACAAGAGCAAGTACGACAAGAACTGAAAGAAACAGCACCCGATCGATCGCCAGCCTTCACCGACCTTAGGTCTTTGCCGATCTTAACGAACGTTATCCAGGAGGCGATGCGACTGTATCCTCCCGCCTGGATCACCGATCGGGTAGCCCTTGAGGACGACGAAATCGGTGGTGCCAAAATCCCCAAAGGCACGGTCATCATTCCTTTCATTTACGGTATTCATCACTCCACCCAGTTTTGGGACGACCCTGAAGTTTTTCGCCCTGCGCGCTTTCAAAACAACCCTTCACCTTATACTTATTTCCCCTTTGGTGGAGGTCCTCGCCTCTGTATTGGCAATAATTTTGCGATGATGGAAATGCAGTTGGTGATTGCTGCCTGGCTAAGGCGGTTTTCTTTCCAATTAATTCCTGATCAAGGGGTTAAGGCTAAAGCCTTGATTACTTTGCGCCCAGCGAATGGAATTAAGATGTATCTACAAGAGAATAAATAATTTACAATGTGTTAACACTCAGCGATGTAAAAATTTTCTGCTTGCTCAATAAAAAAATAGTAGTTGAAAATTTTGGGATTCTCCTGAAAACGTGTTTTTTTTGTTGCGGTTTCGTTAATCACGGAATCCTCTAACACGAAGAATATTCATTCAAAGATAGTTTTCATTTGGTTTTTTGGGGTTATTAGGAGGCAATCGGAACGGTTGCCTCATTTTTTTTGTTAAACCCTTATATTGCGCAAAAATAAGCGGTGTCTTATATCTACTAAGAACTTTTATCTCCAACAATTTGCAAGAAGGTATCATCACAAAATCAACGGGAAGCTGGTACAATGTTCGCCTGGAAGACGGTCAGATCATTGCCTGTCGTATCGGTGGAAAATTCCGTCAAGATGACAAACGCCTCACCAACCCCATTGCCGTTGGCGATAAGGTGAAAATTGAGATCGAAATAGGAGAAGAAGTTACTGGTGTAATAAAAAAGATCCTACCCCGCGACAATTACGTGGTTCGTCAATCCCCCCGCAAAAAACATTCCCTCCATCTCATTGCCAGTAATATTGACCAGGCCATCATTGTGATGACGATCGCTCAGCCGAAGCTTAAGCAGGGGTTTATTGATCGCTTTTTGCTGATGACTGAGCCTTTCAATATCCCTACCATCATTGCTTTCAACAAAGTGGATGTTTACAGTGAGGAGGACATTGAGATGCTGGCTTACCTGCAAGGCGTCTACGAAGACATTGGTTACCAGACTTTAATCCTTTCCGCTACCAAAGGGCATGGGCTCGAGGATTTCAAGGCACTTTTAAAAGACAAAACAACCCTCATCAGCGGGCAATCAGGCGTTGGTAAATCAACCCTCATCAATGCCATTGCTGCTGACTTGGATTTGCGCACGGGCGACATCAGTGACTACAGTGGCAAAGGCCAGCATACTACTACCTTTGCGGAGATGTTTGAACTTCCCTTCGGAGGCTTACTTATTGATACCCCAGGGATCAAGACACTTTCTTTCAACTACCTCGAACTGGCCGACGTTGCGCATAATTTTCGCGAGTTTTTTGCGGCCTCCAGTGATTGTCGCTTCGGCGGAAGCTGCCTGCACCGCAGTGAACCAGGTTGCGCTGTAAAAGCAGCCATTGAAGAGGGCGAAATCAGCGAGTTGCGTTACATCAACTACCTGGCTTTGCTCGACGAAGTAGACGAGCAGAATTACTGGGAGCGGAGAAATGTGTAAGTGGTGAAACAACCAAGGATCCGGCGATCCCCATTTGATACTGCCCTAACCATGAAAGGTACAGCGTACCGCTTGTCTCTATAGCAGTCTTCTAGGTTTTATGATGAGGTGCAGCGCACCGTACTATATTCAGCAGGATTATCTACCTTCAATGGTTGGTTTTATAGGACGGTGCGCTGCACCAAAATCGCTAACCTGAAATGGGGAACTTATTATTCGCCGCCCCCCAAGCTTAGCGCAAGCGATAGCCCACGCCCAATCCTAGACCCCAAAGCATCATATCTTTGCTCAGCGTCCCGGTCAGCACCTCTTGGTCTCCGAAGATCAAATAGTTGCCACTAAGCGTCGTTTTCCTGGAAAAGGAAGCATTGAATCCCGCCAGTAATACAAAATTGGAGCGTGGAAAATGGTACGCATAATCCAGGCCAAATTCTGGCGATACAATCAACTGATTATCGGGATTGCTATTCATCTCCGCATCGAAAACATCGATTTGCGTTCCTGAGCTTGGAATGAACCCAAATCCAACCCCGATACCAATAGGCATATAAAAGGTAAAACGTCCACCAAAATTGAAGGACAGCTCGCTTCTTGGGCTGATCGGCAACTGGTACTTTAGTCCCATCAGCACCGCAGCGTACGCAAGATCAAAATAGGTTACTTCTTGGTTGTATGGCCGGCTGAACCCCCTGTTTAAAAACGCCTCACTCGCTACTACTTGTAAATGATAAGCATCTAGGCCAGCCTCCAAGCCCAGGCTCCATGCGAGGCGCGGATGAAACGACTGGGTATAATTGGCCCGTAGCGCAAACAGATAGGAATCTTCTGATAACACATCAGCTTCATCGGCCTGTGATGCGGAATAATTTCGCTCAAATTCCAGTGCCGGGGTACTGCTCGCTATTACCTTTAAACTGATCACTGCAGGAGGTCTACTATCATCAGTAGCTTGGGCCTGCAAAACTCCGCTTGTTAGCATAATCAGCCCAAAGTAGCTGATTATCCTAAAAGTCAATCTTCTTGAATTCATTTTTTCGCGCGTTTTAAGCTCTATCAATTTGCTAAAATACCGAGAAAAAAATGACCTCACACATTACCCTGGCGTTACCATTATGTTAAACGCTAGAACCAATAAGACCTGACGTTATCGCTTCTGCTCCCAAGCCCAGGCCGTCTTCATAATGTCCTGGATATCGTAACGAGGTTGCCAGCCTAGTTCTCGGTTAGCTTTCTCCGCATTGGCGTAGATCGCAACCACGTCGCCTGCCCGGCGCTCACCGATGCGATAATTAAGCTTTACGCCCGTCACTGCTTCGAAAGCTTTAATAGCTTCCAAGACGCTTACTCCGGCACCAATACCAAGGTTAAAAAGTTCACAATTGCTAGCCTGACGATTTTCACGAAGGTAATCCAACGCCAGCGTATGTGCATGGGCGAGGTCTACCACGTGGATGTAATCGCGAATACAACTACCGTCGCGGGTATCGTAATCATCGCCAAAGACCATCATTTCTTTTCGCTTACCAATGGCCGTTTCGGTGATCACTGGGGCCAGATTGGAGGCAGGGTTAGAGGGTGCTTCCCCAATCAAGCTGCTAGGATGCGCTCCGGCGGGGTTGAAATAACGCAGTAGTACCGCCTGCAATTCGGGGCTTACCCGACAAACATCAAAAAGAATGTCTTCGCACATTTGCTTGGTCCGACCATAGGGCGACTCTGCCTGTTGGCGAGGGGTGGTTTCCGTAACGGGCAATTCTTCCGTATTACCGTAAACCGAGCAAGAAGAAGAGAAGATCAGGTGTTGGCACCCTGTCTCCTCCATGCCTTCGATAACGTGAAGCAGGCTATTGAGGTTATTTTTATAGTAACGAACAGGCTGGTGTACCGACTCGCCCACGTGTTTCAGTGCTGCAAAGTGGATAACTCCCGTGAAAGCTTCTTCTCTAAACAATTGCAGGGTAGCTTCCCGATCCGCTAGATCAATCACGTGGTTTTTTACTTTCACACCCGTGATTTGAGCTACGCCAGCCAGTGCCGATTCATCAGCATTACTAAGGTTGTCTACCGAAACTACATCATAACCGTGTTCAATCAAATCCACGATAGTATGGCTACCGATGTAACCACAACCTCCGGTTACTAAAATTTTCCCTTTGCTCATGTTGTTGTTTTGTTTTCACACCCAGAAGAAAAATCCCGAATACCAGCCACTACGCTAATATTCGGGATGTATAAGAAAGAAGTTCTAAAATTGGGGATTTTATTCCTCGGAGTCAGATGCCCTGTTCTTTTCTTCTTCTTCTTTTGTATTCTGTATCTTATTAAGCAACAGTGCCGCCTTCATCAGGAAGTCGTCGTGGTGCTCAGTGTATTCATTGAAAATCATCATCAGACGAGCAGCATCAAAAGCCGCTGACTTCGGCATCAACTGACGGGCAGCGATTGGGTGCAGCCAGTATTCCAGGTTGTTGGAACGGAGGTAAGAACGATCCATTTCAAAACCAATCACCACCGCCAACTTATTCAAGCTGAAAAGGTAATCCGTTTCCCGGTTGAGGTCTTTCTGAATGTCGATGATCTGGTGACGGCCGAAGTTTACGCCAGCACGCTCGCAAAGGAAGATATCCCGGCGACCATCAAAGACAACGATGTCTTCGAAGCGGTATTTCTTGAAGTTGCGAAGCAAGAAGCTCTTGATGGCCATCTTGGTTGAACGCAAGTTTCTGAAAGCATAAGAAAGATCATGTTCTTCGAGGCGGAAGTTTTCATCAAAGCGGCTCCGCCTACGGGTCCGCATATTGATTACTTCTTTTCCACGGCCGACGGTATGACCTAGTTCATTCGTCTGTGCATACACATTGACGACATCAACGTTGGCACTGTTGACCCAGCTTTCGAGAAAAATTCGGTTAGAGCCTTGTTCAAAAACTAACAAGGAGATTTCACTGATGGCGTAGAAGTTTGGGTACCCTCCGTAAATATTGCCATACTTTAATTCCAAAAATGCGATGTTCCTGTTCACGGTTTGAGGTTGTGTTTCAGTTTACTGTAATTGTTTTCGGGTGTTATTCTGTTGTTCATTTGGTAATGAATATGCAAGGTAGCCAGAAATTTTAATTCCATTAAGTACTTTCCAGCTAAAACTATCCTTACACCTCCTAAACACGGGCAAAAAGATAAGGATTTAAAGGACAAATTGCCCGTTTTCATAAATTTTTTCCCCGTTTGCGTAGATTTCTCCACCTTTTGTCATGTCGGCTATCATATCCCAGTGGACTGTCGACTCGTTCTTACCCCCGGTCTGAAGATAGGATTGCCCGATGGCCATGTGGATGGTTCCGCCTATTTTTTCATCAAAAAGAATATTCTTGGTGAATCGGTCGATGCCATAATTTGTGCCGATAGCTGCTTCGCCGAACCTCCGTGTACCAGGGATTTGAAATACCCTATCCAGCACCTTCTGGCCTTGCTTGGCTTCCCACTTGTCAATGTAGCCATCTTTCACCCATAGGGTTACGCCCTGCACTTCTTCTCCTTGATAAATCGCAGGATAATCAAAATGCACTACGCCATTAACGGAATCCTCCACAGGCGAAGTATAAACTTCTCCGCTGGGCATATTGGTTTGCCCATCAGAATTCATAAAGATCCGCCCATCGGTACGATAGGTAATGTCAAAAAGTGGACTCCGGTAGCGGATTTCCTGGCAGACATTGAGGTGATCGACAATGCGTTGTTGATTCTTGCGTACCTGCAACCAGCTTTCGATAGGATCTTCGTCGTAAAGACGGCAAGCTCCGTAGATAAAGTCTTCGTATTCTTCCAACGACATTCCTGCTTCCTGAGCAGCAGCTTGAGTCGGAAACTGGCAAAGATTGCGCTTTAAAGAACGGTCTGCGGTACGTTTAAAATAGGTCTTCGAGAGATCTGCTAGCGCCTCCTGGCGAATTTCTCGCCGATCTGGATCAATTTGCTGCCCCTCTCGTAAATTGAAGGGCGCACGGATATAGAGATAAGCGTCAAACTCCTCCATCGCCTGGCGATACAGGGGCGAAACATACTGGAGTTGTTCGTCATTGGCCGTTTCCAAAAAGATTCGGTTCTGCTCTCTGAACTCCAGTTCGTATTCTACGTGCGCTCCCACTCGAACCGCCTCGCGATAAACTTCTCGGAGCAAATCCTCGGCGAGTGTAGTTGTTCTGATGTATAGGCGCTCTCCTGCTTTCAGCTCCAGGCAATAATTCACAAGGAGTCGGGCGTAGCTTTGTAGTATGTTTTTCATTTTATCCGGGTGGTACTAGAACTATAAAAACAACAGCAGTACGGCTACCATTGTTTTGCAATGTAAGGATAACGGATATGATATTGTGCCTTTACCATTTCCATCATTTTACTACGCAAAGTTTCAATATTTTCTTTAGTAATGGCTGATACCAATACACTTTCCTGTTCAAATTGTGCTTCCAGGCGTTGTTTCAACCCCGCTTCAATTTCCTCCTTTACCTCATCATCAACGTAGAGATCGTAGTTCTTTTCGCGGTACAGATCCACTTTGTTGAAAACCATTAGCGTAGGCTTTTCGATGGCCTCCAATTCTTTCAGGGTCTCGTTGACGGTTCTGATATGGTCTTCGTGCTGGGGGTGCGCCAAATCGACCACGTGCAGAAGGATGTCGCTTTCGCGAACTTCATCCAGCGTAGACTTGAAACTCTCTACCAGGTGGTGAGGCAATTTACGGATAAACCCTACGGTATCAGACAAGAGGAAGGGCGTACGATCAAAAGCCACTTTGCGTACCGTGGTATCCAGTGTTGCAAAGAGCTTGTTTTCTGCAAACACTTCTGATTTGGTCAGCAAATTCATGATGGTACTCTTGCCCACATTGGTATAACCCACCAGGGCTACGCGAATCAACTCCCCACGGGTTTTGCGTTGGGTCTCGTTCTGCTGATCAATTTTTTCCAGTTGTTTCTTAAGCTTCGAAATTTTGTCGCGAACAATACGACGGTCGGTCTCGATTTCTTTTTCACCGGGTCCACGCATCCCGATACCTCCACGCTGGCGTTCCAAGTGGGTCCATAGTCCTCGCAGTCGGGGCAGGAGGTACTGCATCTGCGCGAGCTCTACCTGGGTTTTGGCTTGAGCCGTTTGTGCCCGGCGGGCGAAAATATCCAGAATAAGCGAAGAGCGGTCGATGATTTTTACCTTCAGTTCTTCTTCCAGAATATTGGTTTGTTTCCCCGAGAGGTCATCATCAAAAATGACGGCCGTGACATCTTCGTGGGTTTCGATATAAGCGGCGATCTCTTCCATCTTTCCTTTCCCCACAAAAGTTCTGCGGTTGGGATGATCCATTTTCTGAATAAATCGCTTAATGGTTCTGGCCCCTGCCGTGAGCGCCAAAAACTCCAATTCATCCAAATACTCCGTAATCATATCCTCCGTCTGGTCACGCGTAACCAAACCGACAAGAATAACCTGCTCTTCTTTTTCAGCCAGCCCCTTCTGTTGCGAAGAAGCGCCTACATTCCATCCCTGCTGTTCCATAATAATCTTCTTTTTAATCAAAGTGCTCTCCCGACGAAGGGTCGGGTGAACACTAATACGCCCTTTTGTCTTTGCCTTCCATAAAGTACATAAACGATTTGTTGACGACACGGTTCCCGCCAGGGGTTGGATAATCACCGGAAAAGTACCAGTCGCCGCTATTGCCTGGGCAAGAAGCTCGCAAGTCTTCGATCGTTTGGTAAATAACCTCTACTTTAGGCTTAATGTCAGGAGGCGTGATAATTTCTGCAATTTTAGCAGATACTTCCTCGTAGGTGAACTCTTCGTAGAGGGCCTTGACCTGATTGGTCATTTCTTCCTTGGGCAATTGCTCCTGTGCTTTGCAGCGTTCGTAACATTCCTGCAAAAGGTGTTCTTTTTTGTTTTCTTTTAACAAAGCCACCAAGGCCCGAAAAGCCACAAATTCGTTCATCTTCGACATATCAATACCGTAACAATCAGGGTATCGAATTTGTGGTGCCGAAGAGACCACAATTATTTTCTTGGGTCGCAAACGAGAGACAATCTGGATAATACTGTCGCGCATGGTCGTTCCCCGCACAATCGAATCATCCATCAACACCAGGGTATCTTTTTCGTTTTCCACGATGCCATAAGTCACATCATAGACGTGCGACACCATGGCTCCCCGCGAAGTCGTATCTGCAATAAAGGTACGCACCTTAGCGTCTTTGACCACGATTTTTTCTACCCTCGCTCTCGTATTCAGTATTTTCTCCAGCTTTTCCGGGTTGATATTTTTTCCCATATCCGCGATCTTCTCTGCCTTGAGCACATTCAACTCATTTTCCAGGCCATCGACCAGGCCGTAGAAAGCGATCTCTGCGGTATTGGGAATAAAAGAAAATACCGTCCGCTTGAAGTTGTTTTTAACGCTGTTCAACACTGCTTTGGCCAAACGACGGCCCAATTCCTTGCGCTCCAGGTAAATGTCACGGTCATTGCCACGGCTAAAATAAATTCGCTCGAAAGAGCAACCCAGCTTTTCTCCCGGATCGGTAAAAGGAACCACCGAAGTAGTACCATTGCGCTTGACGATCAAGGCATGCCCGCGCGGGATTTCCTTCACTTTACTGATGTGTACATTGAGGGCTGTCTGGATAGCTGGCCGCTCACTGGCAGCCACCACAATTTCTTCATCCTGATAATAATACGCCGGACGAATGCCATTGGGGTCGCGCATCATGAAAGCGTCGCCGTGACCAATGAGACCACTCATCACATAGCCGCCGTCAAACTTCTTACTGGCTCGGCGTAGCAGTCGCTGCAAGTCGAGTTTATCAAAGATGAGGTCATTGATTTCCCGATTGGTATAACCATCCGATTTGAACCAGTTGAACAGGCGTTGTACTTCATCGTCCAGAAAATGGCCGATCTTTTCCAATACCGTTACGGTATCACTGATCTCCTTGGGGTATTGCCCCAGCTCCACCAGTTCCTGGAACAGCTCATCCACGTTGGTGAGGTTGAAATTGCCCGCCAGGATCAGGTTACGGGGAATCCAGTTGTTTTGCCGCAAAAACGGGTGGCAGGTTTCGATACTGTTATCGCCGTGCGTTCCGTAGCGCAAGTGCCCCATGAGTAATTCGCCCGTATAGGGTAGGTTCGCTTTCAGCCACTCCCCGTCGGCCAGTTGCTCGGGCGTTAGTTTCGTGAAGCGTTCGAATACTTTTTCAAACAAGTCATCAAGGTAGTTGGAAGCATTGCTCCGTTTACGGCTAATGTACTTGTGCCCCGGCTCGATGTCCAGTTTTAGCGTCGCCAGACCAGCGCCATCCTGGCCGCGATTGCGCATCTTCTGCATCAACAATTTCAGCTTATTGAGGCCGTAGAGGGAAGTACCATACTTGTCCTGGTAAAAAGAAAGGGGCTTGCGGAGCCGAATCATGGCTATACCGCACTCGTGTTTGATTTGCTCGCTCATGTGGAGGGATATACAGAAATTTCCTGCAAAAATAGGAGAATAAAATCAGCTTAGACTAGGATAAACGCTATGAATGTGAAAAACGTTGTGGTTAGACCAATTCATAGTTGGTGCTTCAACCTCCTGAACGCAAAACCTACAGCTTCCATACTCCCAAGCAAGCGCCCATGCAAATGCCTAAACTAGCCAAACAAAGACAACAATTACTCATCCTCCCACGTGAAATTTGGCTAGTCTTTTTTTGATGGATATAGCTACTCATGAAATAAGTTCAAACGAAATGAAGTAAAACAAGCCTGACCACCGCAATTTAAGTTTTACGTTGAAAAAGCGATTATTCTACGCATTTTTTGCGTCGATTAAGGGTTGTTTTCTACGCATGGCTCACCATTCTTCTCAGCATCCTTCTAGCAATACTCTAAACAGAGAGACTGCGTATTGCATCAATCGCTTGTTCTGTAAGTTAGCTTATCTCTATGCGGATAACTTAAACTTCAATTCGTTCTTAACCTTTTTATATTCTTCTGTTCTCTTTTCATCATTTCGCTTTATTTCTTCTTCCAGTTTTCTTGAATGCAGCTTATACCAATAAGTAGCTGGAATCATTTTCCCGCTATGCTGCTCTAACCTATACATCAAGTCGACATTAGGATGCTCTCTATCGTTAAGTATTCTACTTAGAGTTGTTTTATGAATACCTACATCCGAAGCAAAGTCTGCCATATTTCTCTTTAATAAGCTTATATATTTTCTCAACTGATTTGAAAAAGAATACTCTTCAAGAAAGAGGTGCTGATTAAAGTAATCTTTCATCAAGTATTTGGTTCTTAAGAGCTCTCCTTGAAGAACCTGTTCATCTGACATATTCTTTAGAAGTTCGAACCTGATTCTTCTAAATTCTTCATCAGCTTCAGCTTGTTCAGCATCATTCATTGTGCTTCTGAAGACAAAGCTCTCTGCGATTTCTTCATCAGAATATTTTTTTCGTAAATCTTCGTAGGTAGGTTCTTTTTCTTTACTCATCTTTCAGATATTTTTCAACAAGAATTTGTGATGCAGTTCCTTCTATACCTAAATAACGTCCGTATTGACGAAAGCCATATTTATCTTGGTAGTGATCAATTAATCTTGTCTTAGGTGTTAAAGAAACGAATCCGTAGTAGCCTTTTTTTATCGCAATTTCTGCCGCAAAAGCAATAAGGCAACCAGCTATATTATCAATTTCTTTGGTTTTTCCTTGGTGACGTGCTTTTACTTCTAGTAAGTTTAGATGTATCCTATATTCATCCTTACGATCCACAAGAGACATCAATCCAAGTACCCCTTTTTTATCGGAAACAAGGTATATTTTATAAACCTCGTTTTCTTTTTCAATCTGCCAATCAAAAGAAAAGCCGGTGTCTTTCTTTATTGATTTGTACTCTTTCTTTGATAGCTCTGAAATTTCGGCCTCTAATTCTTTACCAGACGGCAAATGCTTTAACTTCATAAACTCCTGTTCTTGTACACGAATATACGAAACATAGTTTATTAAATCAATAAACAAACATTGGTTATTTCTCTATCTTCTGTTTTCTACTAAAGTCTTCCTCACAACTTTTTCCTACCGCAACAACAACACCTCCCCCGTTTCCGTCCTGACATTGCCCACCAGATCAATCCACTCCACAAAATAGACGTAGTTGCCAGGGGCGGCTAAGGCTTCGTTGAACCGGCCGTTCCAGGTGTTTTGGTGGTCGTTGGTGACCAATAGAATCCCCACCCCACAAAAAAACCGGCCCCCACAAAGCGGAGGCCGGCCGACGGTGTTAAAACCCATTCCACATCGGTTTACACCTAATTGTACACGAAATGTACAGATGAAAAAAATTACGTCTTTAAAGAGATTTGTCCCCAAATCTCGTACAGGGATTTCTGGTAGAAAGTAGAGAGATGAATACCTACTAGTAGCAACTTCCCTCTACCCTCTACTCAATATCTATCTACCGGCGCGGCACGCGCTCCTCCTACTCCAAGATCACCATTTTCTTCGTGGCTGCGTACTGGTCGGTTTCCAGTTTGTAGTACAGCAGGCCGCGGGCGGCGATGTCTTGGGCATCTACCAGTATTTGGTTGTAGCCGGCGGTGTAGTATTGCTGGTAGGCGCGTACTACTTTGCCGTTGGTATCGTAGATCGTCAGGGTTACTTGTCCGCCTTCGGGGATTTGGAAACCGATGATGGTCTGGTCACCGAAGGGGTTGGGGCGGTTTTGCTCCAGGAAGAACCCGTCTGCTGATTTGGCTGCTGGCGCAAAATTCAGGCCTATTTCGCGCAAGCTATCGTCGAGGCCGTAGGCTTCGGCAGGCAGCATTCGCGAGGTGATGCCGATGCTTTCGCTGAGTCGGCCATCCGCTTGCGCTTTGAAGCGCAGGATGAAGAAGGTCATTTCCTCCTGGCTCAGGTATTGCTCCGTCTGGCTGGCATCCCAGCTGATGGTCAGGATACCGCGGGCGGCTTGTTCCTGGTTGACGTGAGCAGGCTGAATCTGGCTCCATTCAATGTTCTCCAGGGCAATCTTTCCGGGATCAAATTGGAGGGTAAACTGGAAGCCTTGCACTTCGTCGGCCAGGTCGGCGGCGGTAAACACGGCTTCAATGGTTTCTCCTGCTGCAAATGCGTGCTCCTCGGTTCGCAGATAGTAAGTATTGCCTGCCGCACGCTCTTCCCCTCCGTCGTTGAGGTTGGCGTGTACGTTGCCGTTGATGTCTCCCACTTTCACTGCGATGAAGTCGGCACCGTAGACGTTGTTGCTCAACATCGGAATACCTACCGTTTCCGGGAACGTCTCCTCCCAAGGGTTGGCTTGGTTGGGGAAGTTGTACGCCGCATCCACAAAACGCCAGCTTTCGTTGTTGGGGAAGCCTTGGGTGATCCCCAAAATAGCTTTCCGCAAATGCACCAGGTCGAGCGTAGTGATGGTGTTGGAGTGGTTGATATCCGCCGCAATCATTTTGTACGGAGAATCCAGTGGATCGACCCCAAGAATATGCTTGGAGATGTAAATGATATCAATCGTTGACACGCCATTCAAATAATCATCAGCACTGTAAGGCTGGATATTGTAGCCTTCCTGCGTGGCCAACTCAAAGTCGTAAAGACCATCGCTTTCCGTCATCATCATATCGTAGGCCATGTCTTCCCTTGGGCTCACTTCTACCCCGGAAACGGGCACGCCTTCTTCCGTAATGATCAGGCCCGAAACGGTCCCCATTAGCGTGGGGGTACTACAAAGACCATTGTTATCTTGTACTTGCAGCAAGGCGTCACACGTCGTATAGTTTGGCCCACCTACCGTGCCGTCGGGTTGTACAGCCGTTGGGTTGAAAGCGCTGTCCCACTGGTAAATCCTTACCGGAAGAAAACCGATTTCATCACAAGTCACGACCAATGCCGGGTGATTGGGGAAGGGCACATCGCTACCGTTGTCCAATTGGTCGACACGGTGGATGGTGTAGCGCAGTGGGTCGGAACAATCTTCGCCAACGCTGGCCAAAAACATTTCCGCCGTCACGGCTGCTGCGGCCAGGTCATCGTCGCCGTCGCCGTCAGCATCTACGCCGGGGAGTTGTGGCATCAGCGGCACGGCCATATTGGCATTGCAGAAAAATCCGGCGGCGTTACAATCGACAATGGAGAAATCAACCGTTCTACTTCCCGAGTTCCCACATTGATCATTGGCGGTTATTCGCAAGCGGTGACTTCCCAGCGGGAAGGTACCACTCACCTGATAATTGGGGAAGGTTCCCGACAAGGTAACTGGTGTTGTAAACTGTCCGTTGTTAAACAAAGCCACGGCAGCCGTCAGCGTTGGAGGCGAAGCCGCACAACCATCGGAAATACTAAAACCAATATTTACGCTTCCTTCACAGGCGTTGTTCACCGTACAGAAAGGTGCGGGGGCGGTAGCCGTCACCACTGGAGGGGTCGTATCAATCACTTTTATGACCTGGGTATACGTCCACGAACCATTGCTTTGAATCGTTCGCCAATAGCCGGCTGGGTTAGTGTTTCCATCACAAGTGATCGGGCGGGTACCTGCCGCCGGGAAGCCATTGTTTTGATTGTTATCAGCGTCCAGATAAGTCGTGCCATTAGGGACACGAATCACCCATACATCCTGCATTCCTCCTTCTGCCTGGCAGGCAGCATTCCGTGGTACATCTACAGGCGCAGAAAAACCATCGTATTCACACCAATTGATGATGGAATAAGTACGCATGATTTTGTAACAAGCGCCATTTACCACGTTAAACCGCTGATCGTTGACATTCACAGCAAAGTCATCACAACCAAAGTTATTGATCACCAAGGTATCCGCACCGGGTTCGGCACAATTGCCAATCACATCTTTAGGGAATTTGATCTCATAGTTCGTGTTGGTCGTAATATTGATGATCTGCTGACAACTGCTGGTATTCCCTGCCACATCACTCACTTGGAACTGACGTACAATGGAGCCTAAGCCACAGTTTTGTAGATTTAACTGAGGTGTGAATTCCGCCGTCAGTGCTCCTTGGCAGGCGTCGATTGCCTGTACCGATCCAAACAAGGCAGCTAGCACACTGGTATTTTCCAAATCTGCCCCTTCTGGCAATTCTGAACAGTTGATCGTCACGGGCTGAGGCGCCAGACATACGGGTGCGGTATTGTCGCTAACCACAACTTGCCCCGAACACGTGTTGAAGTTCCCCACAATATCGGTCACCAACAAATCTACCGTTACGGTATCCCCTACTTCACAACAGTAGAGATTTACAAATGGGCCCCAAGGTGTAACACTCGGAGCAGTAGCATTGCAGTTTGCTGGATTGAAATCAAGCGCTCGTCTTACCTGCAAACTTACCGGGCCACAGTTATCAGAACTTCCTTCGTCAATATCTTGCGCCGTGATAACGCCTACCCCATCTCCGCCAAGGGAGATATGAATGAGATCATCACAAGCAGCGGTCGGGATAGCAAAATCTTCAATTCGAAACGGGCACTCGGTCTGTGCGGTATTGCCACAATCATCCGTAGCGATAAAGCGGAAGAAGTGGGTGCCTACGGGTACATTCGGCACAATACGGCTACCATTCGGAGGGATGGTCGCAAACACATTTACCTGGGTCTCATAACCAATCACTTGCCCGAATGGGTTAAGAATGGGCACTTGTAGTTGCGTCACCACTTCGGTTCTCACCGTCCAGCCACTACAATTGTCCGTCACATTAGGCAGTGGCACTTCCAGGGTACCCGTACAACTGGCTCCTTGCGTACCATACACCAAGGTGTCGGGCAAGCCATTCATATCACTATCCGGCGCAGGGCAGCTGATCACTGGCCCCGTACGGTCACCGATGATGATCGTTTGGTCAAACTGAACAAGGGCGGTGTTTCCACAATCATCAAAAACCGTCCACCGGCGGATAAACTGCTCCGTTCCGGTACACACCTCTACGCGAGGTATATCTACATAGCTCGACAGCATATTGCAGTAAACGGGCGCAATATTAAATACTCCTCCAGCGGTAATTACAAAGGGATACCCCGTCAATGTAGGAGACGGATTGCCATTGGGAAGCGCAGGAAAAGTCACATCACAAGCAATATTGAAGGTCTTGGGTGGAAAATTAACATCAGCCATAGTAATTGGCGAAAAGTTGATCTGCTGGGTACACTGGTTGCTATTTCCAGCCTGGTCCGAGACGGTAAATGTCCGGGTAATGGTCGAAGTGCCACAATTCCCTCCATTTGTAAATTGATCGGTAAAAGTCACTGGTGGATTGAGCATACAAGCATCATTGACTACCGGAGCGCCGAGCAGATCTACACTGTTCGGATTATTGATCAAGCCTGGAACGCTGCTACAGTATAAAGGCAACTGAATGGTAGCTGGAACACTGGTAAGGTTATTCACCCGGCCGCTACCTACACTGTAAAAAGCATACTGGTAATTGGCCAGTTGATTGCCATCGTAAGCCATCGTCAGCAAGGTGTAAGGCATTCCCGGTGTGAGCATGACGTGCAAACGGGTCACCGCATCAACGGTGGTGTAATAACCTTCACCATCAGGCAAAGGCTCTCCCACGCCTACGATGCCCTGGCAAGGGCCCTGAAAAGGATTAAAAGCTCCCTGGTAAATACCAAACACCCCGCCATTGGGCAGATCCATGTTCAGCTCAATGGTGTACACATCGGTCTGGTCTACGGTTATTTGCTGCAAGGTATAGTAATGCTGTCCACTCATAGGCGCTACCGCAGCATTGTAGCAAGCGAAGTTGTTTGGTATAAACAGCGATGAGGTATTGGGCAAACTACCATTGAGAAGCTGTACTTCGTTGGCAATTTGCGGCATGCTATTGCCCGGCGGACAACTGATGGTGGGGGCATCTACATCAAAAATATCTATTTGCCCATCACCAATAAATTGGCCTGCTTCTGACATGACGCGCACATTGAGGCGCTCCCCTACGTGGCTACCGTTGACGGTGTTGCCAATATTAATCCCGTTTTGGTCAAAGACGTTGATAATAAAATCATCCAAACACGGATAATCCCCCGACAGCATCATGTCTGGGGTGATCACTGCTTCACAGTCTTGCCCCAAAGTTACATTCACCAGCGCGATGACCGCCGTATTGGGCTGCGCAGGAACAACAACTTCCTTGCTAATGACCGATACACAGCCCGGATCATTGGGGTTGCCCGGCGTCCCTGTCAACGCATCAAAGGTGTAGGTAACGGTATAAGTCCCTGCACCCAATATTTGAGCATTGAAAACGGTAGCAGGCTGGCCTTCTATCGTGAAAGCTCCTACCCCGGCAACACCGTTATTTTGTGCCAACAGCATCACGGGGTTACTGGTAAGACAAATGGTATCCGGCAAGCCCAGAAAATCGACATTGGGGTAATAACAGGTGTTATTAATATTGAGGGTTGTTGACCCGTTATTAAAGCCTACAGCAAAGCCCTGCGCATCAACATGCCGAATCACCAGCCGATAGACGCCAGCACTCACCTCTGACACTACCACCCCCGTTGCAATTGGGGTGGGTGTGGCTGGTGGTGCGGCACTTCCGGCCGAAAAAGCACCTGTATTGCTCGTCAATGTCCAGGTTTCACCCGGTGCACTTACGATGGTAATGGTATCCGTAAACTGACCATCTTCCAAGGTAGTAGCATTGTTCAAACAATGGCACTGTGCTCCGGTTGTAGCGTCCGTCCCCAGAAAAATCGTAGGGGTCTGCGACCAACCGCTTATCGACAATAAAAGCAAAAGGCAAGGCAAAAACAGCAAACGCTGCACACCCGGCCAGAGAAGGTCTTTTTTCGGAGTTTCTTGCACGTGGACGACGCGCAAAACACTTTGCTTTACTTCTTTCTTCATCTTCAGTAGTCTTTCCTGCGAGGGGCCCCGCTGCAAGTGAGCCTGGGACCGCCACTCTTCTTGTTTGCGTTTCATGCTTGGTTGTTTTTGGGTAAGCCAGCAGCTCACCTAATCGTGTTCAATAGAAATGACTGGAATCTTAGCATAGCTTTACCAGGGCTACCAAGTGCATATCACACTCGTAACCAGATTTTTAACCATTAAAGAAAATTTTATTTCTCCTTTATTAGTGGTAAAGCAAAAGGTGTGCCAAAAAAGAAAAACCCGCGTAGCGCGGGTTTCAAGCAAGCAATAGCCTTGGTATTTATATCATCAGTTGGAAGGCACCTTTAAGATTTCTTCCAACGGCAGTGGGTATTGACTGGAACCTTCAAGGTGCCTGGCAATTTACATGATAGGTATTAAGGGGACGGCGAAGTAAGTACTCCGAGGATCAATAGTAAGATGCTGCTAAATCGCCCACTTCAAATACACAGCCCCCCAAGTAAAGCCCCCACCAAAGGCGGTCAGGATGATATTATCACCTTTCTCAAGCTGGTCTTCGTAATCCCACAAGCAAAGCGGGAGGGTAGCGGCGGTGGTATTGCCGTATTTATGAATATTGATCATCACCCGTTCCATTGGGAAATCAGCCATCCGGGATACGGTTTCAATGATGCGAATATTGGCTTGGTGAGGTACCAGCCATTTGATATCGTCGGTCTCTAAGCCATTGGCTTTCATCACTTCGCCAACCACACTGCTCATTCCAGAGACTGCCGCTTTGAATACTGGGCGACCGTTTTGAAAAGCAAAGTGCTCACGTGCTAAAACCGTCTCTACCGACGCTGGCTTCATTGATCCACCCGCTTTCAAATGCAGAAACTCTGCTCCAGAACCATCACTTTTGTGAATGTAGTCTATGATACCGTTGCCACTGGTGTCGGGCTCCAGCATGACAGCACCAGCACCATCTCCGAAGATGATACAAGTCGACCGGTCTGTATAATCAACAATTGACGACATTTTATCGGCACCGATTACGACTACTTTTTTATGCTTCCCATTGGCGATAAACTGCGCACCTACCGTGAGTGCGTACAGAAAACCGGAACAGGCCGCGTTCACATCAAAGCAAAAAGCATTGGTCATGCCTAGTGCATTGGCGATCAAATTTGCAGTATCAGGAAACTGCATATCGGGGGTAACCGTAGCACAAATCACGAGCTCCACCTCTGCAGGATCGGTATTCGTCTTAGCCAACACTCCCTTTACGGCCTCTATCCCCATGACAGAAGTGCCCTGGTTTTCGCCTTTGAGAATGTGTCTTTCTTTGATTCCTGTACGGGAGGTTATCCATTCATCATTGGTATCTACCATCGTTTCCAACTCAGCGTTGGTAAGTACATAGTCGGGTACATAACCCTGAACACCAGTAATGGCTGCACGAATCTTCGACATGATCAATAGTTATCTTTATAGGCTTAAAAACGGGTTCAGCCTAATGCATTGCGTAAAAATCGACGCAAGGTAAGAATATCTCGCTAAAATTCATGAAGGCTAAAACTTAACAATCGAAGGAGTTACGGTTCCTAAGTAATTTGACGGAAATAACTGATTCCATTTTTTCCAACGATTCGCGAATATTTTCACGCAAGCTCCTTTTAGTTACTTGCTTAGAAAATTTTAGCGAATCAAAAATGGAATCAGTTATTTTTGTTCCGTCACTAAAGATTTTACTCTTGGTAAGGTTCGTGCTTATCCAGCTGGTCTTCGTAGTCGTGATACGAGATAGCTAGCAGCCCTAAAAACGTTATAAAGCCATTAAGCGCAATAATGAGGAATCCGAATTTAAACCCATAAAGTAAGTCCGCAGAGTAGCTGTCAATAAAAAAAGACAGACAAGGTGCGAGTAAACAAACCAGAATAACCAGGTTAACTTTTCGTAGAAAAGGTGGGAGTTTTTCGCCCCATTTATAGGTACCAAGGTCAAGTACTTCCCGAATTTTAAGGTTGGTCGTCATGCCAAAGGTAAACAAGCCCAACAGCGGTCCATAAGTATAGCCGGCAGCTGTGAATAACTGCTTGATGACCGCATCGTTGTTCAAGGCATTGAAAATAAGAATTACAATAAGCAATACCCCGGAAAAAGCAATGTGCACCAAAAAGCGTGTCCGCTTTTGCGCAGCCTGCACTTCTTCGTTCTCTTCTTGTTTGCCAAACCCAAGAAAATCTACACAAAAAGAAGTCGTCAATGCCGTCAGTGCAGAATCAGCACTAGAATAAGCAGCAGCAATCAGGCCAATAATAAACAGGATACCAATATATGGAGACAGATTCTGAAGTGCGATCAAAGGATATAACTTATCCGTGCTGGCTGGAATATCAATGCCTACCTGGACGGCGTAGATGTAAAGCAAAGCGCCCAAAGAAAGGAAAAGAATGTTGGCAAAGAACAGCACTATACTGAAGGTAAACATGTTCTTTTGAGCATCGCCAATACTTTTACAACTGAGGTTCTTTTGCATCATATCCTGATCAAGACCAGTCATCACGATGGTAATCAAAGCACCAGCTAAAAATTGTTTCCAAAAATTATATGGATCACTCCAGCCTCCTTCAAAGAAAAATACTTGACTGTAATTGCTATTAGACACCATTTCCACCAAACCAGAAACATCGGTTTCCAGCGCCTGCCCAATACCCAATATTGTTAAAATTACAGCAAGGAGCATAGAAAAGGTCTGCAAGGTATCCGTGTAAACAATGGTTTTGATACCTCCCCGAAAAGTGTAGATCCAAATCAACAGAATGGTCGCAAGTACGGTCACCGGAAAAGGAATACCAAAAGGGTTCATGACAAACTCCTGTAAAACAATCGCTACGAGATAAAGTCGGAAAGATGCACCAATGATCCGCGACACCAAGAAGTAGAAAGCACCAATTTTATAGGAATAACGCCCAAAACGTTGTTCCAGAAATTCATAAATTGAAGTAAGTCCTAAGCGGTAATACAAGGGAAGTAAAACGGTAGCAATAACCGCATACCCCAACAAATACCCCAGCACCATTTGTAGGTAGGCAAAACCCTGTGTTTTTCCCGTATGGGCATCTACTTCCCCTACCCACCCAGGAACAGATATAAAGGTAACTCCAGACAGGCTTGCACCAATCATTCCAAAAGCCACTAAGAACCAAGGGGATTTACGGCCCGCCAAGAAAAATGTCTCATTGCTATTTTCCCCCTTACTGGTAAAATAGGAAATAAGAATTAGCACCAGGAAATAGCCGGTGATAATGCTAATGATAACGGTTGGTGTCAAAGTTTGTACCATAGTATGAAAGCTGGATGCAGGTAAACTGCACAGGCAAAGATATAAAAATCCGGTAGCCGATGAGTATTCACCAAAAAAAACCGGCACGACGCTCAGTGAGGTCATGCCGGTATACGATTGGGTTGTGGTGCAAAAGGAAAAGTGTAATGGATCTCGGTGTTTAAGACAAAATTGGTTTTGTGGGGGTGTTATACAGGGTGTTGGGTTATAATGGGATCTCTTGGAGACGGAGAAAAAATAGTTTTATTTCCGTCAAACTACTTGTAGGTGTGGGTTAGAACAAAGGGTTCGTAATGCATTGGTTAATCGCCCCAGCTCAGGCCAAAACGCATTTCTACCTGGGCAAAAGGAGCCGACAAATCGCCACTGGTGAGGTCAAATTTATCGCTGCTACCCACAAAGCGGTAGCCTCCTTCAAAACCTAGACGAAACCATTGGAAGACATTGAATTCGAATCCAGCAGAGGGCTGAAAAACAAACATTCTATCGTTCTGGTTATTTTCGGTGTTGGTGACTTTACCCGTACCGGTAATAAAGGTAAAGCGGGGGTGGATCATTTTTATTGAATTAGGCGCAATTCCGACGACTGGGCCGTGGTACCTGAAGTTGTAATTGGGATCGCTATCATTGACTGCAAATTTGTCGCGGGTCTCGTAGCCGCCCCAACCAATAAAAAGGTCACGGCCAAATTCAACACCGCCGTAACCTCCTCGGATCAGCGTCCAGTCGTCTCCATTAAAGCTGGCGAAGTTATACGCTGCAGAGCCCCAGGCTCCAGATAAGCTGAGATTGGTTTTGTTGAAAAGGGTTTCTTCAGACTGGGCAGTCAAACCAGTAAAGGCCAAAAGGCAAATGACTACAATTTGCAAGGATTTCATGTCGGGCTGTTTTTGTGGGTGATAAAGATTTTTCGTTTCAATACCACGAATATACGCGGAGGTCACACACCGCGCCAGCCCTTTAACCCTGTTTAACGAGCCTTAACAGCTTACTAACACTTTAACCCAAAATTGCCATCCTTGGTTATTAACAAATTTAACAATCACACCCCTTTTCGCCCTTCTTTAGTCGATGACGATCCGCTGTAAAGTGCTATTGTTCTCTGTTTCTATCCTGATCAAATAGACGCCAGAAGGGATGTTTTTCAGATCAATCAGGAGGTCTGTTTCTGGTCGCCAATCCGTGTACTTCAAAAGTTCGCGGCCCTTGAGATCACGTAAACTCACTGTTGCCGTCAAGAAGGTCGCGGAAGGAAAGCTAAGGGTACATGAGTTATGTGCCGGATTTGGATAAATGCTCCATTCTCCCGACGATTCGAGTTTCACCTCTCGGATAAGGGAGTAGGAGGTACGCCCATCGAGGTCTTCTTGTCTTAAGCGGTAGTAAAGGTAGTTAGCGGTAGTCGGCAGTTTCTTGTCCAGATAATCATATTCACTTCCTGTCGTTCCTGCAGATGGTATAAACCCTAAATCAACAAAAGACTGGCCATCCATACTTCGTTCAATGAAAAAGCCAGCATTGTTCTCCTCTTCTGCGGTTGACCAGTTCAGCCGTACTTCTTTTTGCTGAAGTACTGCTTTAAAATCTATCCATTCTACCGGTAGTATCCTGGCGGCACAAGTACCTATGTTAATATCATCCAAATACCATCCGTCCCAACCAGTACAGCCGTCGGTACCCAACTCCCAGCGCAGCCTGATTGTCTCTCCTGGTTGTACGCCAATAACGGTCAGATCAACTTGTGAGGTTCCCCAGCTTCCCGTTACGGCTCCTTCATCAGCTCCCGAAAAAACCCTTTGTCCGGCCAGCGGATTGTTTGTTTCTATTTGTTGGGGCAAAAGATCCGAGTAGGTATTATACAAGAAAGCTGCGGTCGGGATTGTCATCCAATTTCCTCCGTTCTGTTGAATTTTCACATTGCCACCATCGGCACCTTCCTCCAACGAAAAGTAGTGATCAAAAGTAAGGTAGACTCGCCCTTCCAGTTCACTGGAAATCTCAATAATCGGGCTTTGCAAACGAAGTATCCCGTTATTGAGAAGGGTATCACAATGCCCTACGTTAGGGCTGGCAGCATACATACCCTGGCCGGGCCGTCCTTTAGGCATGGCGGTGGACAGTGTCCATTGCCGAGAGGTCCAACTTCCAGGATGAACAGGGTGAGCACTTAGCAACCAGTCGTAGGCGCCATCTTCCCAATCTTCCGTAAAGAATGGAACAAATTCATTTCCATTAACGAGACAAAACGAAGGAGGGTCTGCTTTTAAGACAGCACTAAAATCAGGGCAGTTCGGCGTCAACTTCAATTCCGTAGCCTTGATGACGTTTTGTATGGCCAGGCTATCGACACTATTTAAAAACACGCCAGGCTGAGGGTCACCTTCTTCGGAAATACTCAACAGCGGCAACTCCGCTTCCCTCAAATCGAGGTAAGCCGCCATCAGCGCATTGGCTAAAACCGCAAAATCCGAGGTACGGCCGAGATAGTAATTTTGAGCATGCCAGAAGAGGTGGGCTGCTTTATCTAAACCAATACCCGTTATTTCGTAATCATTGTAAAAGCCGCCGTCTACCAGCAAGGCATAAGCATGAGCTACGACCCCAGAATTGGAATGGACTCCACCAAAGTCGGCTGTTGAGCAGCGGTATTCCTCGTCGCTTACTTTCCCTGGCTTCCCGTAACAGGTAGGCTGCCAAAGATCCCGGATGGCTCCGTTTAAAGCAGCCGCTTCTTCTCCAATTAACCAACGCTCACCATTATCGCAGGCTGCGGTACGTGGCAAATTTTCTTCGGCAGGACTATTAAGAATATCCAGCGTTTCTCCCCAGATATCCGAATAAGCTTCGTTGATTGCTCCTGCTTGCCAGGCGTACAGCAAATTGCTGGTGTACTCTGTGTAAGCATGGGCCCACTCGTGGCCAATCACGTCGTCACTACTTGTAGCGTTACAAAAATTAGCAGAATAACCATTCCAACTGGCATTGGGACAATCTAGAAAGCTAGCCTCATCAACGACCAGGAGATCTCCATCGAGGTTATCGTAGGACATCCGGCCAAAGGTGTTTTTAAATAGACCATAAATCTCTTCGCTAGTATGCACTTGCTTTTGCTGCCAAAAAGAGAGATTCGCTGGAAAAACATCACCATCCTGCCAGATGGGATTATTCGTAGTACCAAAAAAAAGTCGCCTTTCAGCAAGGTCGCAAATCCCCGCAAAATGTTCAATAACAATCCCCTCGCGAGCATCTATCAATAGGTAGTCACGTAGGTGCTGACGATCGCTTATTTCTAGATAGTAGGTGAGTTTCACCCTTCCATCCAAGCCCTGAACCAAGCCTTCTTTGAACCATTCTAGGGTAGGGATGCTCAGTAACAAGGCACTCTCATCAAAATTGGCATGGTGTTTATTCAACCATTGTAATCCAATCTGCCTGGCTTGATCTGGCGTAACGGTTACTTGAGCGTTCTGATTGATATTAGGCAACACTACCCCATCCATTCCAATCAACTCATTACTGGTATTAAAATGAAAATTAAGCGTTCCTCCGAAAACGGGAATACCTTCATGGAAGTGCTGCAATCTTAGATGATAATTACCCACAACATCGCGCTCCTCCTTCAAGCGGGTGAAAGAACTTGAGCTTGACTTGAGACCAAAAGCCGGGCCATAAATGGATAAAAAATATTGTGCTTTTGCAAAACGATTGGAAGAAGGGAGAGACAGCGGATTTTGCCAACGCAATAAAGAAATATTGCTCGTAACATCGTCGGTATCGAATACACTAGGTTCGGTAGCATACAATAACTGTAGTGCCTGGTCTGCTTCTGTTTGCGACCACGCACTAACCGTACACATTGCTGCGACAGCAAATATCCATACCAACCTTTTCATTATCTGTCCCGTTTGCTGGCCTAGTAATTTTCATCCCGTCATTTATACGAAACAGTGTAGTTTAGGTTACATGACTGCACTTAAAATTTACACAAATAAATATATGTTCATAAATCAGCCTTGGTCCTAAATACAAAATAAAAATGTGTGCCTCCCTGCCGGAAACACACATTTTTAAAAATCCTCAAATGCGGATGCTTAAAGGGTTTATGGTGTAGACACCAATAATCGCTTGACCCCAATTCTTTCTCCGGTGCTATTACTTAATACACACAGATACATCCCTTTTCTCAAACGGGTAACGTTGAAGTTCTCAATTTGGTGACCATTCATTTGGTAGCTTTCTCGCCAAACAGAACGGCCGGCCAAGTTGTAAACATCCATGGTATATTTGCCGGCAGGCATGTTCTTGAACTCAAAGTTGGTATGAACAATAGCAGGATTAGGGTAAATAGAGAACGAAGGCTGCGCTGCAACGATCGTAGCAGTATTGCTGACAACACCATTGTCTTTAAAAGTAACACTTTCTACTTGTGTTCCACCAGGATCGGCCCTAATGACGGCGATTGCTTCTTTTGCATCTCCGCTCCAGAAACTGTAGGTAACGATAGTATCCGTTCCTAAGGCGTCAATTGGCAGCGCATCCAAAGCAAGATCAGTGATATCCGCCCATGGAAACGGGCCAATTTTAGCATCCAATCGTACATCCCGATATTCCGTACGTTTTTCCCGCAGTACATCATAATCACCGCCGGGAATACTGAGGGTACCCCAGGCATCTACCAAATCCGTGCGCGTAGTTGCTACTCTTACCCTGATCGAATCAGGAGTGATTGGAAGTCCGTCAAAAATATTTCCGGGAATATCATCAGCTGCGATAGCAACCGTAAGGGCGGATTGGTGGTTCCACAGATCAAAAAAAGCAAGCGGAGCCCAGCGTTCCACATATTCAGGAATGAAAGGTGCATTCACTTGAAAACCCTGCCCCAATGGGTCTGTACCAGCATAACCAAGGATCGCAAATTGGGTACTATTTGAAATATAGTAACCTTCGCCACCAGCAGCTTGGTCCAGTAAAATATTAGCAGAAGGATAGCTCCCCGCAGAGGTTCCTCCGGCCGGATCACTCACCACCAATTCCTGGGAAAAACTATTTTGCAAACTGGTAAAATTCCAGCTTTGATCGCCACCAGAAGCAGTAATAGCAATACCGCTAGGAGCATTATCCACCACCGTACGTAGGGTGTCCCCTATGGCGGGAAAATAATCGCTGCTCTGGAGCGTAATCTGCCCGTTGAGGAACATAGGCATGCTCAGCAGTAGGCAAATAGAAAGGTGTAAAAATTGCTTCATCTTGTGTTGGTTCTAAGGGAATTATGCTTATTTCAAAGTCAAAGATAAGGCTTTTATGTATGCTATACTGTTAAGAGAATTGTAATGGAACTTTCCAAGGGTAATTTATGCTATTATGACATATCAGAACCTTGGTAAGAGTCATCCCCGAAATGGAGGTGGCTCTCTTTTTACAATACATTTTCCTCCAACCAAGCCCCTACAGGTGCTGCCAATTGTGCTACACAATCCGGGGCGAAGGGGGAATTTAATCCCGCTAGCGCCACCAAATCCAAAAAAGAAGCACTACCTCCAGCCTTGCACAATCGTACATAACTTTCCCATGCACTAGCGTGGTCTTCTCTGTCCTTCACCCAAAACTGGAAAGCACAAATCTGGGCCAGCGTATAGTCAATGTAGTAAAAAGGCATTCCGAAAATATGGGTTTGCTTTTGCCAAAAGCCACCTGCTTCCAAAAAAGGATGCCCATTGTAATTGCGTTGGGGCAAGTATTTCTTTTCAATTTCCCGCCAAGCCTGGTTGCGTTCAGCGGGACTTGCTTCGGGATGCGCATAAACAAAGTGCTGAAACTCATCTACCGCTACACCGTAAGGGAGAAAATAGACAGCACCACTCAGGTGACCAAAACGGTATTTATCGACATCTTCTTTAAAGAAGCGCTCCATCCAGGGCCAGGTAAAAAACTCCATGCTCATGGAATGAATTTCACAAGCTTCATAAGTTGGCCAATTGTATTCACTAATTGCTAAATCACGGCTGGAATAGACCTGAAAAGCGTGCCCTGCTTCGTGGGTCAGAACATCAATATCTCCACTGGTACCGTTGAAATTCGAGAAAATAAAGGGTGCTTTATGATCAGGAATAAACGTGCAATAACCTCCTGTAGCCTTGCCATCTCTACTCACGAGATCCATCAATTTACGTTCTTGCATAAAATCGAAGAAGACCTTTGTTTCTGGTGACAACTCCGCGTACATATCCGCTGCTTGTGCTACAATCCATTCTGGCTGTCCTTTGGGTAAAGGGTTGCCATCAGCAAAAAGCATTGGCTCATCGTAATAATGGAGCTCCTTGATACCAAGTCGGTTGGCCTGCTGCTCATAGAGTTTATGCGCCAAAGGGACAATATGCTGTCGAACTTGCTCCCGATAATTGGCTACATCAGCGGCACTATAATCTGTCCGCAGCATCCGGGCATAACCCAATTCAATGAAATTCTCAAACCCCAACTCCAAGGCGATCTGGTGCCTGACTTTCACCAGCTCATCGAAAATGCGCTCCATTTCAGTCTGCTGGCTGGCCATCCAGTCCCACTTCGCTTTCGCGGCGGCGGCCCGTTTCGTTCGATCAGGGTCTTCTTCGCGGGGTTGAATAGAGGAAAGGTTATAGGTTTCCCCATCAAAATCAATCTGAGCCGTAGCCTTTAGCTTATTGTATGCGCTGGCCAGGCGGTTTTCTTCCTGAAGTTTTTCGATGATTTCCGAGCGAAAAGTGCGCAGACTCAGTTCAGCAATCGCAAAAAGCTGCTTACCATGTTCCTTTTCGAGTGCTGGCCTCCATGGGCTGGCTAGCAACTTGCGGTAAAAATTTGTTTTCAGCTCTTCAAAAACGGGTAGCTGCTCGTCGAAGAAATTGTTCTCCGCTTCGTAGAAAGCATCTGTCGTATCACTGCTATGGCGGATATAGGCCAGGTTATACATCGTTTGAAAACCCGCCCGCAACTGGTAGATTTCTTTCAGTGCCGTACTCGCTAAATCGAGAGAAGAGGCTGAGGAGAAAGCGGCCAAAGCCTGTTCGAAAGCTGCCTTTAATCCATCCATCTCAGGACGCACATAAGGGTATTCCGTAAAAGTAACGGTCGTATTCATCATATTGGGTCGCAATTAAGGATGCAAAGATAGTGATCTTCTCAAGAGTATCTCCACAACCAGGTGCTTCACATAAAAGCACAAAGCACCTTAGGATCAGTAGTTATTATACGATTCCCTCTTGATAATAAAGGCTGATTACCAATATTTTCGTAATTTTGTGAGCTTTTTGGGATAGTAAGATCAGCCCTACATTTTGGTGTTGCCACTATCCCCCCTCTTTTATCGGGAAACAGATTTCATGGAGTGGAAAAATAAGATTGATTTAGAGCGCTTGCCAAAGCATATTGCTGTCATCATGGATGGCAACGGCCGTTGGGCGAAAGAGCAGGGTAAACCTCGGGTCTTCGGGCACCGCAATGGCGTAAAAGCTGTCCGTGAAATCACGGAGGGTGCTGCTGAAATAGGGATAGAATACCTCACACTATACGCCTTTTCTACAGAGAACTGGAAACGCCCGAAGCTGGAAGTTTCCGCATTGATGCGCTTGTTGGTTGAAACTGTCTATCAGGAAACCAACACCTTGATGGAAAATAATATCCGACTGAAAGCTATTGGTGAAATCGACAAATTGCCCAAAGCCACTTATAATGCACTGCTGGAAGGCATTGAGAACACCAAGAACAACACCAGGATGACCTTGGTGCTTGCACTCAATTACAGTGGTCGATGGGACATTACCCAAGCTAGCCAAAAACTAGCCTCCGCAGTTGCTAAAGGAGAGCTCCAAGCTTCTGATATTGATGCTGACCGAATTGCTGGTGCCCTTAGTACCCACGGCATGCCCGACCCTGAGCTACTGATCAGAACGAGTGGAGAAAACCGGATCAGCAACTTCCTCCTGTGGGAGCTTGCCTATGCTGAGTTTTACTTCTCGCCGGTTTTTTGGCCTGATTTCCACAAGCCCAATTTCTACCAAGCCATTGTCGACTATCAGCAACGAGAAAGACGTTTTGGGAAGATCAGTGAACAAATTGCCTAAACATTCTACGTACTATACAACCAGGACTTATCTTTGTCCGTCTTTCCCCAGAATTTAAGGAGGAAGAATAAATTTCACTTACCTAGTAAGCGCAAATTGCGTGGATTCAAGTAAGTACAAGCAGGTTTTGATTTTTATGAAACAGATGCTAACAATTAAGACGCATAAACTACCCCTGGCAATATTTTGCGAGCGGTTGCTCACCACTAGTTCCGCAGTTATCCGCTATGCGGTTGTGCTGGCTGGTCTGACCATTGGTTTTACGACCACGCTTCAAGCACAGGAAGACGAGAATCTGGAGGTATTTGACTACACTGATCCTCAAGACTATGAGATTGGCGGTATCAAGGTAACCGGTGCTTTCTTTAGTGATGAAGTTGCCATTATTGGCGTTTCCGGTCTGGCCGTAGGTGACAAAATCCGGATTCCCGGCTATGATATCCCACGTGCGCTGAGAAACCTTTGGCGGCTTCGCCTTTTCACCGACGTGCAAATCATTCAGGAAAAGAAAATTGGAGACGTCATTTTTCTTGAGTACATCCTGCAGGAACGTCCACGCCTCTCGCGCTTTTCCTACAAAGGCGTAAAAAAATCTTTTCACGATGACCTCAACGACGAGGTCAATCGCTATTTATTAAAAGGAGGAATTGTCACGGAAGACATTAAGGTGAATGCCTCTGAGAGCATTCGAGCCTTTTTTGTTGAAAAAGGATTTCTGGACACCCGCGTACTGGTGGAAGAGATCAACGACACCAGCCGGGTCAACGCTGTTCGCTTGTTGTTTGATGTTGATTTGAATGACAAGATAAAGATCAAGGACATCATCTTTACCGGCAATACCGCTGTCACTTCTCGCCGTTTGCGCAAAGAAATGGAAACCAAAGAGAAGCGTCGTTTCCTGACGGGTTCTAAATTCATTGCCGAAGAATACGATACCGACCAAGACGCCATCATTGCCTTTTACAATAAGATTGGTTACCGCGATGCCCGGATTATTCAAGACAGTAGCTGGCGCAATGAAAAAGGCGAGTTAGTGTTGAGGATTGACATGATGGAAGGTACCCAGTATTTCTTCCGCGATATCGCTTTCAAAGGGAATTCCATCTACGAAACCCAACAACTGGAAGACGTCTTAGGTATCACCAAAGGCGATGTGTACAACCAGGAATTACTGGAGACTCGCTTGAGCTTTAGCCAGGATGGCCGCGACGTGAGTACCCTATACATGGACAACGGTTACCTGTTTTTCCGCGCTGACCCCATTGAAACCGCGATAGAAGGTGACAGCATTGATTTGGAAATCAGAATCTTTGAAGGCCCACAAGCAACCATCGATAAAGTAACGATTGCGGGTAACGACCGAACCCACGAACACGTTATTCGTCGGGAACTAAGAACGCGTCCGGGAGACAAGTTCAGCCGTTCAGACATTATCCGTTCTCAGCGCCAAATTATCAACCTCAACTACTTCAATCCAGAAAATCTGGGGATCAACACCCCGGTAAACCCTAACCGCGGTACGGTAGATATTGAATACACGGTAGAAGAAAAACCTTCTGACCAGTTGGAACTATCAGCCGGTTGGGGTGGTCAACGCCGGGTTATCGGTACCTTGGGGGTTACCTTCAACAACTTCAGCTTGCGCAACATCACCAATCGCAAAGCCTGGCACCCCCTCCCTCAAGGAGACGGTCAGCGGGTGAGCTTGCGTGCGCAAACCAATGGCGACTTTTACCAGTCTTACAACGTTTCTTTCACTGAGCCTTGGCTAGGTGGTAAAAAGCCAACCTCTTTAACAGTAGCTGGTTTTTATAATCGCTTTACCAACGGAGCGACAAAAGCTAACGCGGCCGCTTACCAGAGTTTTAATATTACGCAATTCTCGGTGAGTGTAGGTACGCGCTTGCGTTGGCCGGATGATAACTTTGTATCCCGTACAGGGGTCAACATCCAGACCTTGAACCTGCAAAACTGGAGCCTTTTCAACGTCTTCCGTTCGGATAACGGCGAAGTGGTACGCGGCGGATACTACAATAACTTCAGTATCACGCAGACCTTGGCACGGAGTACGATCAACGACCCCTTGTTCCCGAAAGAAGGTTCTAACATTTCTTTATCGGTGCAGTTTACGCCTCCTTATTCTGTATTTCAAGACAGAAACTACGCTGACCTTCCTCCGGAAGACCGTTACCGCTGGTTGGAATACCACAAGTGGCGTTTTGATGCCGACTGGTACGCCACCCTGGTGGGTAAGTTAGTACTGAAAGCACAAACTAAGTTTGGGATAATTGGTAGTTACAACAATGAAATTGGCACTTCTCCATTTGAGCGTTTTCAGCTGGGAGGTGACGGTATCAACAACCAGCAATTTGGTTATGCCGGTGTAGATATTATTTCCAGTCGGGGCTACGAGATTGCAGACTTCCCCGGCAATACCATTGGTAATGGCCAGGAAGTAGCCACGCCGCTTTACAGCAAACTTACCTTTGAGTTGCGTTACCCCTTGTCTTTGAATCCTAGCTCAACGATTTACGTGCTCGCATTTGCTCAAGGAGCAAATGCTTGGCGGAATGGCCGCGACTTCAACCCATTTGAACTACAGCGTTCTGTAGGTGGTGGTGTTCGCGTTTTCCTACCTATGTTCGGAACCCTTGGTTTCGATTACGGTATCGGTATCGATAAATCGGGGCCTAGGACCCTGCAAAACATGGGTGATTTCAACATCATCCTTGGTTTTGAACCAGAATAAACCGGCGTTGAGATCGCATTAAAAAAGGCACCTAAGTTCATTACTTAGGTGCCTTTTTTTACAACTCTTTTTTAAATCATTAGAGCGTTTTTCGGACGATCTCCATGATTTCTTTTTCCTGCTGATCGGAACTAGCTACAAGGGCAGCACCTTTGGCCAGCAAATCCTCCTTGAATTCCTCATCGTGTAGGCCACTGGCATTGATCTGTACGTTGAGGTAAGCGCCATGTATGGCGGCCCGTGCACAAAGTGCTCCAACGCCAGCATCAGAGACGGAAGCCGGCAAACCATTCTCGGCCATTGCCCGGCAGAGTGGGAAAATTTGACTCGCGGTTTCTATGATTCTAAAAGGTGTCATCATGGCTGCTTTCGTCGCCGACTGGATGGCCTCTCGGCGGGTATTTTTTTCAGCTTCACTGCCTTTCGGCAAACGAAAAGCGGCCATAATTCCTTCGAAAGCCTGGGTATCCTGGTCAACGAGTAACAAGAGCTGGTCTTTGAGTTCCTGACCACGTTCAGCCCATTCACTGAATTCTGCCCAGCGGTCGTCCCAGCCCCTCTTATGGCTACTGAGGTTAGCGACCATCGTGCCGAGGCCAGCTCCTAAAGCACCGACATAGGCCGCGATAGAACCTCCACCAGGTGCGGGGCTCTCACTGGCCGTTTCATTCGCAAAAGCGCGCAAGCTCATCGCTGCCAGGGGGGCCGATGTTTCGTCGCGCAGTTGATATTCAATGATTTTCTTGTGAGGATCAAAAGGACTCAACTCGTCAAGCCCCAGGGATTTGACGGCAATTTTAATGATCTCATCTTCGCTTACCCCTAAAGAGCGCTGTTGTTGTGCAAGAAAATATTTGCCCGCATCCAACATCACTTGCAGAGGCACCATACCTACCAACTCCGAACCAGTGACCCTCAAGCCACGCGCATTGGCACTCTGGCGGGTCGCTTCAAAAGCTTCGTGAAGGGCGGTGAGTCGCGTATCCGTAATGTTCATGCTAATTTGTGCAATCCCGTATTCTTCAATGAACCAGCCAATTGCTTTGACCCCTTTGCAGGTCCCTGGAACACGCACGGGGTTGCCGTTTTCGTCCTCTACCACTGGCCCATTAATGGGATTTCCTGACCGCTGGACACGACCTTTCTCCCGGATATCGAAAGCTACCGAATTGGCTCGCCGAACCGAGGTCGTGTTCAAATTGACATTGTAGGCAATCAGAAAATCGCGTGCACCAATGGCTGTTGCGCCAGCAGTAGCATTGAAGCTAGCCTCACCAAAATCTGGTTCCCATTGGGGCTGCTTCAATTTATCGGCCAAGCCTTCGTACTCTCCGGCGCGAATGGTTGCGAGGTTTTTCCGTTCTGGCCGGGTTGCAGCACTTTCGTATAAAAACACTGGAATATGTAATTCTTCTCCTACCTGGCGGCCTAGTTGTGCAGCCCAGTGGGCAGCTTCTTCCATACTGATATTGGCGATGGGCACCAGTGGGCAGACATCGGTAGCTCCCATCCGTGGGTGCTCGCCTTTGTGCTGGCGCATATCGATGAGTTCAGCGGCTTTTTTGATTCCCCGGAAAGCGGCTTCCACAACTGCTGCGGGCTCACCCACAAAAGTGACGACAGTCCGGTTGGTGGCATAGCCAGGGTCTACGTCAAGAAGTTTTACGCCTTCGACGGTTTCTATCGCGTCGGTAATTTGTTTAATGATGGTTAGATCGCGGCCTTCACTGAAATTGGGGACGCACTCAAGCAAAGCTTTTTTAGACATGTGGTGGTTTTTTGATTGGCGGTGCAAAGATGGGAAATTTTGGAAAGAGTTGAATTCCCATCCT
This sequence comes from Lewinella sp. LCG006, assembly GCF_040784935.1. Lineage (GTDB taxonomy): Bacteria > Bacteroidota > Bacteroidia > Chitinophagales > Saprospiraceae > Lewinella. Next base: position 1,784,375 of record NZ_CP160680.1, read on the forward strand.
CCCATTAAACTGGATTTTCTGCAAAAGTCTGTACGGAGATACAGGCCGCTTCGCGCCCTTTTGGGTAGGGGAAAAAATGCTAGGAACCGAATCCCTCTACGACCTTCTACGAATGCCAAAGGACTACTATATCCCAAGCTCAAAATCCAGGAAAAAACCTCGATCGCCGATTTTATTGCCGCTGTATTGCAAACGCAGCACAAAATCATAGTAGAAAACCAGGTCGATACCAATACCGCCACCCCAGAGAAGTTGGTTATTGAGGGGGTTGGGCTGGGTATTAAAGGGGCTGTTGGCGTAACCAATGTCGCTGCTCATACTGAGGTTGAAGTGGAAAGGAAGCTCACGAAAAGATTCCAGAAAAACCCACTTCCCGAAGGTAATATTGCCTTTCCAGATATTGAAACGGACACTCTTGCGCAGGTATGCAGCATCAAGGCCATCCAGCAAATACAACTCGTAGCCACTGAGCCTGCTACGGCCAAACCCCAGGGCCCGATTGTAGCGATAAGCCTGTGGTTGCCGAATAAAGGAGTACTTCCCACCAGCAATAGCGCCAAAACTCCAGCGCTTACCTACTGGCCAGAATTTAGACCCAAAAAGATCCAATGTGAGGGCGGAACGATCACGAAAAATCCCAACACCATCTTTGATTACCTCTGCACCATAGGTATAGCCCGACCAGGGATAAGCACGATTGTCTCTAAAATCATAGCTAAAACGATAGAGGAGCCGAAAAAAGTTAATCTCATTCTTGTTGTCGCCAAAGTATTCAGGGTTGAATTCCTGGATAATGATGGGATCTACCCACTCTTGGTGAAACTCTAGTCCAAAAGTGTGGGTGGCATAAATTTCAGGTCGCCAGTTTAAGCTCCCTTCGAAGTGATATTTGCGCCGAAGGAAACGCGACTCATCCCGATAGAACTCCTGCTTGTTGTTTACCGTAGCATAATTGACTTCGCGATTACGACTATAATTGAGGCTGGCCGCTAGCCCAAGGGTTTGTTTCTTATTGATGTAGGGAATCTTATAACTGCCTTTATAGCTACGGGTATAGCCATACTCAAAGCCTACTTCCAGCTTATCTCCCCATCCGGTAAAATTCAGGTGATTAACTTCCAGGCCAATGTTTACGCGCTGAAGAGAACGGTTTTGTTCCTTCCACCAGACATTGAAATTGCGGTCGGCCAAATCAAAGGTAGGCACTGGATAGATGTACCAATTTTCGGCTACCTCTACTTGTAAATGTACTTTTTGGGTAGCTCCTTCCCAATCTTTGTAAGTCACAGCAGCCTTACTGAACAGGTTGGTGTTCATGAGCTGGCGCTCTGCTTCGGCGATTTTTTCAGATAAATTGGCCAACAGAATAGTGTCTCCTACTTTTATGGGCAGTTCCCTGAAAATGACGGCAATCCGGGTACGTTTTTGCCCGATCACCGATATTTTATCTATAGTAATGGCTTCCTGTTCCTGTGCGACCAAGGCTTGGGTAGCAAATAAGACAACAAGAATGGACAGGATGACAACTTTCATACAGTTCTTGGGGTAAGCGGCGTGTGACCAATCTGATATAGTTATTGGTCGTTCGCCGCTAAGGACGATGCAAAATAGGTTTTTATTGCAGGAATCGTCTTCATGTAAACTTAGACCTTACAACAATGTTCGGCAGGCGTCGTAAAGATCTTTCCAGTTTTTACGCTGCCGGACGACCGTTTCAAGGTATTCTTCCCATAAAGGAGCATCGTGTTGATTGTCTTTTACGATGGCGCCTGTTAGGCTGGCCGCCAAATCATCGGCGTGCAGTTTTCCGTTGCCAAAATGAGTGGCCAATGCCTGCCCGTTGTTGAGTACAGAAATCGCTTCTGCGGTACTCAAGGTACTGCTCGGCGACTTGATCCGGGTACGGCCATCTTCGGTTTTACCGGAACGAAGTTCTCTAAAGATGGTCACCAACCGACGTACCTCATCAGAAGGCAGGGGTGGTGCCGGAATCTCCAACTGGCTTTGGGTTTGGTTGACCCTGGTCTCTACGATCTTCACTTCCTCTTCCAAGGTTGCCGGTAGGGGCATCATGACGGTATTGAAGCGACGCCGGAGGGCTGAAGACAACTCATTGACGCCTTTGTCTCGGTCGTTGGCCGTGGCGATGAGATTAAATCCGCGGATGGCCTGTACTTCTGCGTTAAGCTCTGGGATGGGTAAAGTTTTCTCTGACAGGATGGTGATCAGTGCATCTTGCACATCACTGGGAATACGGGTAAGCTCTTCTATTCGAACGATTTTGCCCGTCGTCATTCCTTTCATCACGGGGCTGGGCACAACTGCTTTTTCAGATGGTCCTTCTGCCAAGAGCTGCGCATAGTTCCAGCCGTAGCGCAAAGCTTCTTCATTGAGGCCCGCAGTGCCTTGCACCAGTAGCGTCGAATTCCCACTGATGGCTGCTGCCAGGTGTTCACTTACCCAGGTTTTGGCAGTACCTGGTATGCCCACGAGTAGGAGAGCACGATCGGTCACCAAGGTAGCTACGGCCACTTCGATCAACCTGCGCTGCCCAAAATACTTGGGTTCTATGAGGGTGCCATCCTCCAAAGTGCCCCCCAACAAATAGGTCACTACCGCCTGCGGAGAAAGTTCCCACCCTTCCGGACGGTGCAGTTTATCCTGCGCCTTGAGGGCAGTAAGTTCTTTTGCGAAAGCGTTTTCTGCGTGTGGGCGTAGCGTGTGTTTGCTTTTGGCCATGCGTTCCTTAAAATCTGTTTCCGCTAAGGTAAGCACTCTATTACTTCTCTACGCCATCAAACCTGCCCAGTGTCAGAAAAACGGAAAGGGTTATAAAAAAGGACGAGCTTATTACTGTAGAATTAAAGACAACACCCTCTCTGCCGCATGCAACGACAAGGAGGGTGTAATAAATAAGTCTTAGTTGTTCCGTCACTTAAAACTGTATCCGGTATAAAAAGTCGGGAAAGAAACCACGTTGATAAACTTCGTCTACTTGGTTAGATTGTCGGTTGTAGCGGCGGACAAAGACATTGTCCTGGTTGGTCAAGTTCTGAAAATCCAAGTAAAAGCGGTGGGTAAGTTTACGTTTGGCATTGTTCATGGTAACACCAAACTTGAGGTCCCAACGAAAGTAAGGATCTAGCGTTAGACTAAAAGCCTCCTCTTCTACATCCACCTGAAAGCCAGCGGCTTGAGATGCCGCCAAATCTGTTGGGGTATAAGGTCTGCCTCCAGCGGTGGTAACTTTGGTATCTACCGTAAAGGCATTTTTGCCATCATGCCCGAAGTTCCACTCTTTACCCGCCAGGAGATTCAGTACATAGGAATTATTAAAGGCTGTACTCCGTTCTACCCCATCGCTCCCCGTGTAGCGGGAATCATAAACCGAGGCCGTAAGTAAGCCGTAATAATTATTACTAAAGAATTTTTCCAGTGTCAATTCTATTCCATAATTCTCACCAGATCCTGCGTTGATCAGTCCTAATTTATTGCGTGGAAAAACAAAGTCTGCTCCGGTATTGAGCATGGAGAAAGAACTGGCAAAGGGATCTACAGGCACCTCGCTCACATCTTGATAGTAAGCTTCCAATTTCAAGCGCCAAGCTGGAGAAAATTTATAATCGTAGCCCAATACAAAATGCTGGCTGCGGGTAAAATCAAGCGCTTCGTTGGGCCTGCTTACTTGTCCCTGATCATCAACAGAAGCAGCCAACAAGATAGGAATGGGTTGCGCCTGGCTATGTAGGCCATAACCCAAAGTCAGACGTTGTAGTGGCGCAAAGTCCCAATTGACAGCCACCCTGGGTTCGAGTGCCGTTGCATCATTGATATCCAAATACTGTGCGTGCAGCCCTGCATTCAACGTCCACTTTTCGCTGAAGCGGTACTGGGTTTGTAGAAAAGGCTGCAGAATCGTTGCTTGGTCCTGAAACTGGTAGGCAAGTGTTAGTTCCCGGATCCCATCGCCGTTAGTATCTGGCCCTTCTTCAGCATCAAGCGCATTGAGGTCATAGTCGTACAATTCAGCCAATATACCAGCGCGGGCCGTCCACCTGGCATTGAACTTTTTATTTACGTAAGAGGAAAGAGAATAGCGGTTTTCTGTGTTATCCACATCAGCATAAGGCACCTTAAACTCTTCTTCCGTATCCTGCAAAAAATACCGATCCTGGGTAAAGGTGTTGCCAGAGCTGGTGCCTGCTATCACTGTTCTCAGATAAGCATTTTCACTCAGGATGAGATTATGCCGAAGCCCCAAGACACCAAAGCTGGATTTAGCGAAAGCATCTTCATCGGCAGCAGCGAAGAGGTCGTTCTCATCAATTTCATCGTGTAGGAAATCAATGTCACTGCGCCCGCCAATTCCAAAAAGGACAAACTTTCCGGCTTTGCCGTTACCGAAATCAAGTTTAAAGGTAAGGTCTTGGTAATTGGGGGTGGCATTGGTTCCCACCGGGATGCCGGCTGCGGCCGCTAGGCCTACAAAAGAATAACGTCCAGCCACCACATAAGACCCCGTATTGAGCAGTGGCCCTTCCGCCATACCTTCCAGTCCGCTAAACGCCCCTAGCTGAAGCATAAACTCGTGGCGGTCGCGGTTGCCGGTGCGTAGCCCTAGGTCAAAAACACCCGCCAGGGCATTCCCATATTCTGCGGGGAAAGCGCTGGTCAGAAAGTCCGAATTACGGAGTAAGTTGGGGTTGAGCGCACTCACCGGGCCACCCGTTGTGCCCAGCGTAGAAAAGTGATTGGGGTTGGGAATAGGAATGCCTTCCAGTCGCCAAAGCACCCCCGTAGGAGAATTACCACGAATGACAATATCGTTGCGGGAGTCATTGGCGGTAGATACCCCGGCAAAATTGCTAGCCAGACGCGCGACATCACTGTTGCCGCCAGCATAGCGATTCACTTCTTCTACAGAGAAGGTACGTGCCGAGATGGTGGCCAATTCATTCTGCGGACGATCTTTGTCGACATTGGCCGTCACTACCACGGCATCAAGTTCAGCAATCGCCTCTTCCATGGTGAGTTGCAGGATGACTTCTTTTCCTGCACCTACGACAATATTGGGAATCGTCAGTGTTTCGTACCCCAGGTAGGTAACCCTAAGTACTTGGCGGCCATAAGGCACATTTTCCAGGCGAAAATAGCCGTCGATATCGGTCACTGTTCCGAGGGTGTGTTCTGCATCCAGCAGTTCAACAGCAGCACCAATCAGCGGCATCTCGGACTGCTGGTCCACCAGTGTACCTTTGATCGTTTGCTGGGCAGCAAGCGCTACCCCAGAAATCAGGAAAGATAAAATAAATAGTAGTCGTAACATGATAAAGTGAGCTTTAGTAAATTATGATGTACCAAAGCTGCTGCTTATGTGGGTACGACAACAGTGTTTCCTGTTGAATCGTCGGTTTTGCAGGGTGAATGGGGGTGGTTTTTGGGGGTTACTTCCCAATGCAGGAAGTGTGAAAATATTATTAATTTATGATTATCAATTAATTATATAAGACAACCTCCTTTAGGGGTACAAATGAGGTACAAAACAAATATTTATCTTTTACTGAGCCCCAAAGGAGCGATCAGCGAAGCTCATCGGCGTAAGCTAAACAAGCTCTAAATTAACAACACATTCTGGATTTTTCGATCTCATTCTAACTTCGCGTTTAGTTTGAATCCTAGTTTTAAGACTACTTTTTAAGTTCGATAACTTACGTTAACATTTTAGATCATTACCTTTGCGCAATTCTAACAAACATCAAACCCTAGTATGATGAACCTACTTAAGTCAATCTTTTTTGCCCTACTTTGTACACTACCGATACTGAGCTTCACCCAGGAAAGTACCGACGTTATTGAAACTACCGATGATGGGCTGATTAACTGGACCCAAGGATATATTGAAGCGGAAGGCTTTGCTGTTATTGACACAAAGTATGAAAATACTCGACAAGCAGAAGCACTAGCGAAGCGTGGTGCTGTAGTGGTTGCTAAAGCCAACTTACTTGAAACAATTAAAGGCGTAACTATTTCAGGCGAAACTCGCGTACGAGATTTCATGACAGAGAGCTATGTAATCACTGCCAAAGTGGAAGGGGACGTAGTAGGCGCCAGACAGGTTGGTTCGGCTATAGTGGAGGACGGAGCCGTAGTAGTACGTGTGCGTATGCCGCTCTACGGTGCGGGCAGCCTAGCTGATTTAGTTATTGATGAAGTAAAAGCTAAAAACAAGACCACAGGCACGGCTAGTTCTATACCAGAACCGGAGCCTACTCCCGAAGAGTTAGAAGAGTTTACGACTACTGTCTTCAAAACGCTACCTACAGCTACAAGTGAGGGAGGAAAAATAGTCCTGGAACGCCCTGCGGATGGCACGCCTGTAAAGGAGGTGCGAATTCCAAAAATCGCTTTCGATTTTAAGGGTGCAAAAATTGATCCAGCACTTTTCCCTGTGATTGTAGATCAGGATGGGGCGGTACTATTTGACTTTTCTGAGTTGTATGAAAAAGTAAACAGAGAATATGGCCTTTACCTCAATTTAGCACGTGAAGTACTGGACCAACTACAGGCACAGAAAGGAGTAGAAATCATTGAAGCGGTGCAAACCTCAAGAGGGGTATTCCAAGTACGCATTGATGAGAGTACTAAAAAAGGCCGCTTCTGGAAAGGGGTTCTTCGTGTAGGAAAGAAGGTACTACCATGGTTGATTGGGATGATTTAATATACATTCTGTATTTTAAATTATCTTTGGCAGAAGCCGTAACCGAATGGTTACGGCTTTTGCCGTATGGACATACCTACTTCAGACCTACTTTCTAGTATGAGACACTTTTTGTTATCAGCCCTCTTCGTATTTACTTATGCACTAGCTGCACAAAATACTAATTGCTTACCACCTACACCCATTTCGGTCTCTGGTAAGGATATGCAAGTCGCCCAAATTAAGGACTTACTCCAAGCCAATGGCAATAACGCACTATTTGATGAGCAAAAAATAGAAAAAGCAATTCGCAATGTCGAAACCTGTAATCAGGAACGAGCCGGACGCTTGCTTGGTATAGAGAATGAAATCTCCATCCTGACTCATAACTACCAGGAAGTACTGTCCATTCGTGACGTTCAGGGAACGAAACAACAGATTGAAGACCTTGAAAAAAGTAAAATGGAGACCTTGGCTTCCTTGGAAGAACGTATGCAAAGGTTTCAACGAAAGGGCTTGTATATTGTTTTTCTACCTGTTACTAGCGTACTAACAGATGTGAAAGAGTTTCAGAATCAAGCTAAACAATCTCTTACTCAACGTGCTATAGAGGAAATAAACGGTACCAGTATAAGACGAATCAGTGAAGTAATAAATCAACAAGACGTGAGTGACATTATTTCCAGCATTACAGCAGGAGAAGTAACGCTAGACCGGATAATATATGATGTCCCTGATTTCAGAAAAGGCCAAGAGTATTACATCTATTTTGCATCGGTTAATGTGACTCCATTGAGCAAAACTACATTTAATGGAATCAGTTTACAATCAGAAGCTAGAGCCAGTGTCTTCAACCCAATCGTTGACCATAATTACAACGTTGATCTTCAGAGCCTTGGTGTTGATCCCGTCCACATTACAACCATTCAGCAATTACTAGGTAATTGGAATGAGAACATTGTGAACCATAACAAGAACATAGATAGTAGTCAACTCCAAATAGCAAGCTCCGGCGAACAACAGGTTCGCGAAATTGATACGCAAATCAATAATCTACGTGAACAACTAAACCAGCGGAGTAGCCGAATCAATCAATACTGCACTGAAATGGGTATCCGTTTCGATGACAACAATCTAAACGGTAGCGCCCAGCGTGTTCTAAATGCGATTCAACAACAGCTACAAAGTAGCCAAAACAACTGGCGTATCACAAAAGACGAAGAGATACTCTTCAGGAAATCCTCTATTACTATTTCAGGTAATCCACTAGATATCTTAGCGGAAGAAAGTATTAAACTTACCGAACGGCTACGAGCAGATTATACTAAAGTCACCAAAAATGAGGAAATACTGGATTTGGAAGATTATTCCGTAGCGAACTACCAAAATACCCGCCAGATAGAATTCTACAGGGAGTTAAATAGAGTCTCTGTGATGTGTGCGGGGCAAGCTAATGGTTCTTTCAATGTGGTCGTGTTTGCCACATTTAAAATAAAGGACGAGGCTACAGAAAGGAATAGGTCGAATAACTACTCTTTAAACTCGACTTCCTCTAATTACAAAACGCTGGTAAGTGATAACTTCATACACATCTCTGGTGGCACCTTCCAAATGGGCGACCAATACAACGAAGGTGACGACGGCGAAAAGCCTGTACATACCGTAAAAGTGAGTAACTTTTACCTAAGTTCTACAGAGGTGACCTTCGCTGAATATGATGCCTTCTGTACCGCTACCAAGCGTAACAAACCTGACGATGAAGGCTGGGGACGGAGCCAGCGCCCCGCCATCAATGTAAGTTGGTGCGACGCGGTAGATTACGCCAACTGGCTAAGCGAACAGAACAACCTGCAAAAAGTATACAGCGGCAACTGCGACAACATCCGCGCCAACTGGGAGGCCAACGGCTACCGCCTGCCTACCGAGGCGGAGTGGGAATACGCAGCTCGGCAGGGTGGCCAAGAAGTGCGCTTGGGCAACGGAAAAGATACCGCCGAGTCGGCGGAGATTAATTTTGATGCTTCCCCAGGCTATAAAATCAGCTATTACCGCGTAGGAACTTATCGCAGACAAACTCTTCCAGTAGGCAGTCTCAATAGCCCAAACAGCCTAGGATTACACGATATGAGCGGAAATGTATGGGAATGGTGCTGGGATTGGCTTGGCGATTACCCTAGCTCGCCGCAACAAAATCCACGTGGGCCTGGATCGGGCTCTTACCGTACGAATCGCGGCGGCAGTTGGCTCATGAATCCGATGTATTGCCGCTCCGCTTTTCGGGGCTGGTTCACGCCGACTTATCGTGACGGCAATGTTGGCTTCCGCTTGGCCCGCAGTTAGGAGGTATCGCTTAGCGTCTACTTCATGGTGCCCTCTTGCTCTAACTTTTGAGCAATTGCGGACTGCTGCTATGGAAGATGAGGAGTGGTACGGAGCTTTAAAGTAAAAACTTCATTCCGATTTAAAACTTAGCTCAAACCAATAACTACAATACAACAACCTAATCTCTACAACTCTTTATCAGCATAACACCCAATATGAAGCATCTTTTCTCCCTCCTCCTCTTTTTATGCAGTGCAGCACTCGGTGCCCAAACCTGCGCCCCGTCTACGCCTATCACCCTTGCTCGGGCACCCTTTGGGGCACGGCAGATTACCGACATCATTGACCAGAACCGGGCGATCTTTGAACCGTCGGATATAGCTGAAGCCGAGCGCCTCATCCAACGTTGCCGACTGGAGATGGATGTGGCCCTGACGGACATCGACAACAAGACCAAGCAACTGACCCAGTTGTACCAGGAGGTGCTTACGGTAAGGGATGTAAAGGGTATGCAACAGCAAATTACAGAGCTGGAAGCCAGTAAGCAAGAAGCCCTTCAGGCCCTGCAAAGCCAACTGAAAAACCAGGGGCAGAGCGGTCTCTTTGTCGTATATCTGCGAGGGATAGACCCCTTCGGCAATGCGAACGAGTGGCGCCAGGCCGCTCAGCGCGCGCTGGAACTACGGGCCATTGAAGACCTGAACGGCACCGTGATCGAACGCCTCACCCGCGTGACCGATCAGCAGCAGGTTCGAGATGTTATCAATGCGCTGACGAAAGGCAAGGTGGAGGCCGAATCAGTACTGCTAGATGAGGTCAATACCGCCAAGGGCGACTACCTCTATATGGCAAAGGTGAGGGTAACGCCATTGGCACCCGATGAAAATGCCGGTTTGGAGGCCGCAAGTGGCAATGAACAAGCCTTGGTGATTAACCCTCTACTGGAAACGGAGTTTTCCCGTACCCTGCTGCGCCAAGGGGTAGATGCTGCTGAAATCACCGCCATTGAAGACCAGGTACTCCTCTGGCAGCGTACCATCGCCGACGCCAACACCAATGCCGATGATAGTCGCCAGCGCTTCATCAGTGCCAGTGAGCGAAACATCCGCAACCTGGATGCTCAGATTACGGATCTCCGCAGCCAGTATGCCAACCGCAGTCAGAAAATACAGCAATATTGCAACCAATTGAGCCTTTCTTTTGACCGCAATAACCTTACTCGCAGCGCGGATGATATCTTGCGCCACATCAAAACCCAACTCGCAGAGCTGGAAAAAAACTGGCGCACCACTAAAAGCCGGGAAATTTTCGTGAAAGATGCTTTTGTTTCTACAGATGGCGATGTAAAAGCCGCCCTGGCCAAAAAAGCAGAGGAACTTACCGAAAACCTGCGCCAATCTCACAGTACCACGACCAAACGTATTGAAGCCATTGAAATTGAAGACCTCTCCCTTACGGGCTATAGCAGCACTCGTGAAGTAGAATTGCTGCGTGAATTGCGCCAAATATGGATGATGCCCGTGGGGCGTAGTGGCGGCTTTGAGTTGTACGTTTTTGCCAGCTTTGAGGTAACCGGAGACCAGGTAAGCGGCGGCACCTATGGTGGAACCGCCCCCGACAACTTCATCCGCATCCCCGGCGGTACCTTCCAGATGGGCGACCAATACAACGAAGGCGACGACGACGAGAAGCCCGTTCACACCGTAGAGGTGAGCACTTTCTACCTCAGCCCCACCGAAGTGACCTTTGCCGAATATGATGCCTTCTGCACCGCCACCGGCCGTGACAAACCCAGCGATAGTGGCTGGGGGCGCGACCAACGCCCCGCCATCAATGTAAGCTGGTGCGACGCGGTGGAGTACGCCAACTGGCTAAGTACAAAAAATGGCCTGCAAACAATATACAGCGGCAACTGCGACAACATCCGCGCCAACTGGGAGGCCAACGGCTACCGCCTGCCTACCGAGGCGGAGTGGGAATATGCAGCCCGGCAGGGCGGCCAAAAAGTACGCTTTGGCAACGGCAAGGATATCGCCGATCCGGCGGAGATTAATTTTGATGGCGATCCAGATGAAAAAGAGTCTTATTCACGCTCGGGTGTGTATCGAGAAAAAAGCGTTCAAGTAGGCAGTCTCAACAGCCCTAACAGTCTCGGATTGCACGACATGAGCGGCAATGTATGGGAATGGTGCTGGGATTGGTTCGCTAGTGATTATTACAAAAATTCGCCGCGCAACAATCCTCAGGGACCTACTTCGGGCTCCAACCGGGTGCTTCGCGGCGGGTCATGGAACTTCAGCCCGGCCTACGTACGTTGCACTAGTCGCGGCGACAATAGCCCCGGCTTTAGGCTCAGCCTTATAGGTTTCCGTCTTGCGAGGGCGGGGCGTTAGTTTTTAACCTTTTTACCTTATTACCTTTTGCAGGTTTGGGAGGTAGGCGGAAACGAGCTTTGCTCGTCCGTCTGAAGATGGGTCAGCAGTGCATCAGCAATGCTGACCCATTTTTTTGAAAAAAAATATATATACCGAAGGTAAGATTGATATATCCTCAGGGATATAGCCATATATATAGCGCGAAGCGCAAGCGGTTTTTTTTCAATCGCTATATATAGGTTAATGCAATCGTATATATGCAAATCAAGATCATGACCCTGCCCTTTGATGGGAAGACCGAAGGCTTTGATGATGAGCTGGTAGCAGACTTTTGCCAGAACAAGCAGGTACATCGCATAGAGAGTCACTTTTTCCGGCAGGAAGGGCAGGCGTATTGGTCGGTGGCGATTCATTACGATACCGTCCTACCCAGGAAGACCGAAAAGGTGCGCGATCTGGACGATGCCCAGCAAATCCTGTTTCAGCGGCTGCGGGAATGGCGCAAAGAACAGGGGGCGAAGGCAGGCATTCCGGTCTATTTGATTGCCACCAATGCGCAGTTGACCGCTATTATCAAGCAGCCGGTTAAAACGTTGGAAGGCTTCAAGCTAGTCAAAGGATACGGCAAGCAGCGTATCGAGAAATACGGGCGCACGATTATCAACCTGATCAAAGCTTTTTACGAAGAGCAGGAAAAGCAAGCTCCCGCTCCGCCCATAAATAACGTGGCGGGTCATGGAACAACAACCTGGCCAACGTACGTTGCACTAATCGCAACAACAATAGCCCCGGCAATAGGAACAACAATATAGGTTTCCGTCTTGCGAATACAGAACTTTGTGCAGCAGACAATCCACTACGGTTGGTTGTCCCGTCACTCCCCCTGTCCCGTCGGTGGTGCGGCACGCTTTGAGTAGCGTCAAATAATTCAAAGAAGTGGTGTCGGTAATCATGGTACTGGTGAAGGCACTACTTCTTTTCCCTGCCACCCCATCTGCCACCTCTGTCGCTCAAATCCACTTTCCCTGCCACCCCTGCCACTCAGAAGGGGTTTCCCTGCCACCGCTATTGTAAAATAACGTTGGTCATCGCTACTTGCAGCCGTTATCCATTTAATAATGCGCTAAAATAGTGAACTATGATTGACATTAGCCAATTGCCTGAGTGGGCCAAAATTGAGATTAAGAAAGAAGATTTACTGGCCTTTGCCGAGAAGCTGCGGGAAGAAGGAATCCCAGGACAAACGCCCCCCTCTAAGACCGAGGAAGACGTCTTTTTTGATTTTCTGGAGATGTGCGACTTCCTGGGGATCGCCCAATCTACGGGGTACCAACGGGTAAGTCGGGGAGAGATTCCACATTTCAAGAAAGGACGACGCTTGTACTTCCGCAAGTCGGAACTGCTGGCCTGGGTGGAATCGGGCCGCCGGAAAACGACGGAAGATCTCAACGAGATTGCCGAGCAGTACCTGCGGGCTACGAAAACGGGCTTTTAAGATGCCGTCGCTAGATCAGCTCCGTGATATGGAGCGAAACATCGTGATGAAACGACGGATCAATACAGCCTGGGAAGATTTTACGGTGGCCGAGGTATTGGCCAACCGTATCTTCCCCAGGGAAATGCAATTGCACCCGGAAGATAAGGCCAATTTCCCTGCAATGGGCTTCAACCGCCAGCTGGGCAGTTTGAGTAACCAACAGCTTTTTCCTACTTGCTTTGTCATACTGGAACTCGATACGCCCGAGAAATGGAAAAAGCGGATCAAGGCTGGCGATCAGAAAACCCTGGCCTGTGCCAAGGCGCAAGCGTTCTATTTTTTCTGGCAGTTTCACCAACGCGCGGAGCTCCCTTATTACTGGATGTACCTCACGCCGTCGGCTTGCGGAATCCGCTTTGTGCTACGTACCGACCAGCCCGTCATCAACGAGGAGCATTACCGACAAGTGGTGCTTGATTACCTGCGGTATTTATACCGAATTACCAATGGCAAGATCAACCCTGACCATCACGATATTCGGGTGCACCAGGCCTGGTTTGTACCGGTCTTCCAGAAGGAGTTTAGCGCGAAGGAGCAGGATTGGAAAATCTTGCCTTACCAGGAACCGTCTACGCCCTTGCCACCAAGGGAGGGTGCCATCATTCGCACCCTTCCGAAAACGGAACAGGAGCGCCTGGACTTGGCGGTAAAGTTTACCGAAAGGAACTTCTCCTTTGTGGAAGGTCAGCGCAACGATTACCTCCACCACCTAGCTTGCAATTGCAACCGCTTTGGCCTGCTGGAAAGCGAAATAGCCCAGTGGATGGTGGGCGAGTACGAATTACCAGAAAAAGAAATCCGCGCTACCGTAGCCAGTGCTTACCGTAATAACCGAGCAGAGCATGGTCAGTTTTTAACTAAGGGGTCCTCACTTTGACTTTTTTTAGCCACGGAGGCACAGGGACACGGAGGTTTTTTATTGCGGGTTATCAAGTAGAAACATTTTGACTATTTCTAGTTGGATCTATAGTGATGAAAAGTCTCATAAAAAGGAATGATGTCATCTCTGTTTAGCGACCAAAAAAAACTCTGCGCCTCTGCGTCTCTGCGCGAGATATACAATCGAGGATAATCAAATACGATATGCAATATTATTTTTCTCCCTTTCCGGTGGATGTTTTCCCGGAGAGCCTGGCGAAGTATGTCCGCAATGTAGCTACCGCCATGGTTTGTCCGGCCGATTTGGTGGGGGCACTTCTGCTGGGGACGCTTTCCAGCGCGATCGGTACTTCTCGGGTCGTACAAATAAAAGAGGGGTGGACGGAACCGCCCGTCTTTTACGGAGCTATTGTGGCACCACCTTCCTCCAAGAAGTCGCCGGTGTTCAAGGAAGTGCTGAGGCCTGTGAAGAAAAAGCAATTAGCACTTTACCAGGAATATGAGCTAGCACGGACCCAGTACGAACAAGAGCTGGAGGTTTGGGAAGAAACGGAGCCTAAACAGCGCGGGCCCAAACCCGAGAAGCCTCTCCCGGTGCGGAATTTCTTTTCTGATTTCACCTTTGAGGCCCTGGCCAAGCTGCTGGAACAAAACCCGAAAGGACTCTTGCTGGGCCTCGATGAAATAGCCGCGTGGGTCAACTCCATGGACCAGTACCGCAAAAGTAAAGGTGCGGATCGTGACCACTGGCTTTCCCTGTGGAGCTGTAGTATGATTACGGTGGATCGTTCATCAAGAGAGGAACCCATCGTCATTCCCCGCCCTTTTGTGAGTGTGATTGGAGGTGTTCAACCCGACCGACTGAAGATTTTCAAAGGCAAAGATCACGACGGGTTTATCGACCGTATCCTCTTTGCTTACCCCGAAGAGATGGATAATGAGTGGACGGATGAAGTGGTCGCGAAAATCTTGCGCCAGCAGTACCAAGACCTTTACGATCAACTCTACGCATTAGCGCCAGAACTTACGCCGGAGGGTACATCCCAACCCATTGCCCTGGGTTTCTCCCCCAGCGCCCGCACCGACTTTATCAAAGTGGTCACGATCAATAATGACGATATCAATCGGGAGGGAGATCCTTTCTTGAAATCGGCTTTTAGTAAAATGGAGGCTTATTTCTTTCGCTTCACCCTGCTCTTGCAGCTGTGCCATGACCCCAACAGTCATCAAATAGAGGAGGAGGCCGTACAGGGTGCCATGCTTTTGCTACAGTACTTCAAGGACCAGGCCCGGAAAGTTTACGCTACGATTGAAGGTAGTGAAGTGAATTCCAAAAACCATCGTGCTCTGGAAGCCCTCAATACCCACGGTGAGCCAATGACCTTACGCGATTGCTACACCAAAAAAGTGGCGGGTGTAAAAACAGCCGGAGCAGCACGTAAGCTATTCGATGATCTTGAAAAAGAGGGTTACGGAAAAATACGACAACAACAAAACAGCTCGGGTGGCAAACCGACGATCACTTTCCACTTGCGGCAGTGCGATTGTGAGAGCTGCAATCAGCAATCACTGCTCAGAAGGGTTAAGTAGCTGTTTTTCAACACTTAGTAAGTGTAGGATCATTACAATACCCAGGCTGCAATCGCTGCAAACAACAAGGTCACTGCTGAAAAAATCGCCTGATTGCAGCAGCTTAAAACAGGTTCAAAAAATTGACTATCAACCAATTATACCTGATTGCTGAATGCAGCTTGCTATTCCTGTTCCGTATCCTCTACGAGCAAGTCACGAGCGTGGATGCCCAGTAATTCCGCAATACGGTAGAGGGTTTCCAGGTCTGGCTGCTGCACATTGCGGCACCAGCGGGAAACGGTAACGTCGTTTTTGTCCAACTGAGCAGCCAACCATTTATTGGTGCGGCCTTGCTCCCGGAGGACCTCCTTGATACGATTGTATGCTTTTTGCGGCATAAAGTCGTTTAAAGACTTTTAAAATAGTCGACAAAAGACTATTTTTGATTAATGATTAAAAACAAGACCAACTTATGCGCTACGCTACGCAAAAAATATGGCCCGGTGTTTACTCCTCTCACCAACGCTGCACCCAGGCCGTTGGACGGTTAAACCTGACGCTGGATGATCAACAACGCCTGTCGAAAGAGGACTATGTAAAGTTGCTCCAATATAGGCTAAAAACGGCAAAAGGAGAAACGCGCACCTGCGTGTTGAACAAGCTGCAAACCTTGGGTGCTGTGCCTATTAAAGCAACACCCACCAAAACCCGCGAGACGGGAGATTTGCCCGTAGCGGAGGGTTTTCCCGCTCCCGCAGTCGATGATAAACCCGCCCTTATTCAGGCCATTGAATCGCTGGCCCGCTGGACGACTTCTCGGGCCGCTATCTTTCTGACCTTGCTGGGAGCACTGAGCATCCAGATCCACCACCTGGCTTCGCTGGTACACCGCGTGAGCGAAAACGATGGCCTGCTGCTAGGCTACATCTTCGCGACCGTCTCCGAGTTAACGGCGCTGATGTTAACCGTGCACCAGGCCCGCAAGGGCATGTTAATCATCTTCGCCGTGGTACAATGCTGGATCAACATCCTTTACTACTGTACCCTCCCCGATCTGGTGATCCGTTTAACGCTCTCGGCCTTGATCGCCTTCGTGATTTACTCCTACTCCGAGCTGTTTACTACGCTGCAACGCGATAGTTCAACAGCCTCCCTCTTCACCAGTTCCCGTTAAACATGCTAACCCTCATTCAAATACACACGAAGGTGGAAGTGGACACGGCTAGTCCTGGCCCAAAAACACCCTGGTGGTTTTTATTAGCGGCGATACTCCTCGTCGTATTCGCCGCCAAGGAATTCATCATCACCCAACCCGACGGCTCCACCGAACTCGCCCCCGAGCGAGCCGCCAAACTCGCCCGCGAGCTGGAAGAACTCAACGAAGCCGAACAGTACGTCCTCATCGCGGCCCGCGACGGGCAATACCCTTGCTTTCATTGTACGCCAAAAAGTAGTATCTTTCTTCGGCGTGGCAACGTCTGGAAGTACGGCGTCACCCGCAAAGGCGAGCAGGGCCGCTACGGTCGCTGGCACGTAGACAATAATTTGCTCTACGTCACCCAGTACGTCGGCCCTTTACAGGAATGTCTGCGGCAGGAGAAGCTCAAAATTTACCATTACGCCCTCCACCCGGAAAACCTGGCCCGCCCCGTACCCTTGATTCGCCCACCCGGCAACAAACAGGACAATTGATATGGAAACTGCTACTGAAAAAGATACCCGTTTATTTCGCTTTGGCGCAGTGGTGCCGGAGGAGCATCAGGATTTGGCGTTGCGGATTGCAAGTCTGGAAGACTTGCTCAATAGCCGTATTGATCTACACCAATATGCCGCTTCGATTCGTACTATTTACTTTATCCCAATCGTAGCCGAAGCCCCAGAAGCAGAAACTTATACGACCTACGAGCCTGAAAATCAAACGGTAGAAATCCGAATCCCCATTCATCCTGACGAAGAACCATTACAGGTATTTATTCGGGAATTGACCGCCTTTCTAGAGCAAGTGGAAGGAGATTTTACTGGTTTCTTAGATGCTTTAAGAGAAGTAAAAAATATCCTAGACTAGTATTACAAATACTGTTAATTATTTATTTTTCAACTTCTTGTTTTAACTCAATTAGATATTGCTCGAACAAATCCAGTACTTTTATTTGTAAATAAATAAAATCTTCTGTAGATGATGGATCATTTTTTTTACCTGTCAATAGTTTTAGCATGTCTGCTTTGGACAATTGACCTGATCTAGCTTGAAAACTATCCATAAGATGCCCCCCTCCTAAGGAATGCCGAAGAATGTCAACAACTTTAACAAACCTATTTTTTCGTTGAAATGCCGTTGGTAAGGTTTTTAGGTTACCCCCATGACTATCCTTTGTTCTTTCAAAAATTATTTTGTACAAGGAGCTAGCAAAATCCGCAAACAATGCATCTGTGGAACAAAGTGCTCGTAGGTCATCGAACAATAAGCCATCGTCATTAGTAGGATTAAAAACATACATTCCTGCTCTATTATCCGACGTATTGTTAATTATCGTAATCAACTTAGTGATTTTTTTAACTCTCTCGCTTACGTTTTGGTGATCTACCTGGTAGGGGGCTGTTTGCTTTCTTTTTGATTCTAAGTATTGGTTAAAAAACTTACTAAACAAACGACACAAACCATCATCTTCCCTAACTACTAGACCTTTTCGTTGAAGAAGACCGACGTGGTAACTGTTTTCTTTTTGCTTTTTTTCATAGGAAAGGCTTTTTATTACTGAATGTTCCTCTATTGAAAGGCTTGGATATATTTCTTCGAAGTAAGATGATAAATTAAGATACGTTGGCCTTTCCTGCCTAACTACCCATTGTTCACCAATCACCTTTGCGTAGAAAGGAACTCCTCCAGAAGCCTCATATAGAAAACTCATCTCATCAGCTAAGTCAAGTGTCCCAGTATCTACTCTTTTACATTCAAATTCCCACATTTCAGTAAAGGCCTCTTTTGTTAAAGGAGGAACATATACAGTATCAGATATTACATTTAATTCTCCTGACCCTGTAATCGTACACAAATGCTCAAAGGTGTATGCTCCTGAAACAATAAAACCAAAAGGACTTTGTCCATTAGGCAAATGATGGGCAGAAAGGGTACGCATCGCCATGAATCCCACGGGCTCATCAAATACGTGTCTAAACAAATATTCATATTCATCAAATAAAAAATAGATAGTCTTACCTGATAACTCCGAAAAAAAATAGATAACCTCTTTGAAAACAGTTAAAATCCTAACATCCTTATGTTCCTGTAGGTAATCATAACAATCTAGCCAATCGTCCACAGGACTTAAGGCAACTCCTCTAATATCAATATCAGAGCAAAATAATTTTTCATAGGCAAGCTTTTCAACAACTCTAGCAATTAAATATCGATAAACATTACTAGTACCCTTAATCATTGATCCCTCCTCCTTAAAATCAATATAAAAAGGAATGACCCTGTCACTAACCTCCTTTTTGATTATAGTTTCTAAGCATTTTAGTAACGAAGTTTTTCCGTATCGCCTTAATCCAATAACTTGAACAATATTATTCCTAGTCACATGACGAATAAGTTGCTGTAACAATAGTTCACGTCCAAATAATTCTTCTGGATTATCAATGACCCGTTTGGGGTAAAAACCAACCATATTATTTGTCTTTTAAGGTGTTCAATATTAAGGTAATATCAGAATATCGATAGGACCACCACCTCCGAAACAAGTCAACAGAAAGTCGATAAGTAGCCATTCCTTCTTCTTCTTTTGATGTTAATATCTTACGTTCGAGAAGTTCCAGTATAGCGGCAGACAATCGAGGACGAAAAGCAGACAGTTCTCTTTCTCCCCAAAATCGTTCTAACTCCGCAATACTTACTCCACGTGGGTTCTTGACTCCCTTATTAAAGTAGGCAATTGTAGAAAAAAGGGCAGGGATTTCTGGTGGATCCTGAGGGTTGAACTGATTATTTTGAAAACAACCTTCATGAAGTCTCTGCACCTCAGACTTCCTACTTTCCGGTATCTCACCAGTAAGGATTCCAATGATTTTTTCTAACTCTGGATAGCCAATATAGCTTCTCTGGTTTTCAACAGCATAGGTTCCACAATATTTACAGATGATCTGAATGAAATAGGGAATATTACCAGACAAGAACTTAATATGCTCAATGGCCTCAGACGTAAAAATAAGTTTATCCTCAATTACCCGGATGAGTTCTTCTGCATATGCTGGCAGAATTTCATTAACCTGCTCTTCCTTAGTATTAACAAGTTGGCCAGTCATCCCGTAACGAGGATCTTTAATTAGTTGTTTGATATCATAAGTTCCTGCAAAAGCAAAGCTTGCTTGCCCATTCAGTGTATATTGCCTTATGGTGTGAAGAAATGCATTATTAATCGTCCCTTTGTCAATCAAATTTCTCATAAAAGAAAACTCATCAATAAAGAAAACAGGGTAGTATCCTGCTATTTTTATTAGGTCTAATATCTTACCAAAGTCTTTAAATCTAACCTTACTGCCAAAAGAATAAGCTGGAGTTTTAAGTCCTCTTTTAGAACAGTGATCAACAAAAGCTTCGTATAAGTTTTCTTTTAATAAGAATTCATAAAACTCCGAAGCATCAGCTTGACTTGCCGCCTCGGAAAGATCCCACTGAAAGACGACAATTTTTTTTTCTTCTCCATTCAGTCGAATTGTATCTCCTTGTATTTTATCTGCTAAATACTTAAGAATAGAACTTTTACCCGTTCTGGTCAAGCCATATAGAATATAGGACTTGTCCCGATTTGGAGAAAGATAATGCTCCGCCAAATCAGTTATTAACTTCCTTCGTCCCTTAAACATATCCTTAGGAGGAATTGGCCCATCTTTCCAGGGAATATCGTCGTAGGTCAAGCTAGTTTCGGGCTCTGTTTCTAGGGTGAATTCGAATACTCTTTCAGGAAGTATTCGTCCTTCTGACTTGGCGTAAACGGTGAATTGGGCTTTAACAGCTTTGGTCTCTGTTAATAAGGAGGGGGTAAGACTTATAAGAAATTGCCCTTGTTCACCAGCAGCAATCTCAGTCTCGTCTTCATGAGAATAATCAATCTTGCTTTTGTGATTAGTGGACTCAAATTGAATATCCATCTTAAAACCAGTTGAAGTAGACTTACCAGTATTCTCCAACAGTATAGGCAGGACGAAATTTCCCTCTTCTTTTAAAATATAAGGTGGATCTACTTCGATAGTTATTTCGGGAAGGGCCGATGATATTTTCTTATCAAGAAGTTGGTCCACTTCTCTTTGCCATTTTTTTAGTAGGTCAAAATATAACACACGTCCAAAATAGGTGGTGTTTTCACGAATATCTTCTAATAAACTGCCAATGTTCTTATTTACTTGAAATAAAAGATTGGTTTTTTCTCCTTCGCTGCGATTCAGGTAGGGCTGAATTCTATCAATGACCTGATTCATCTCCTCTTGTATTTCCCTATCGGTTTCAAGTAATATCCCGTTAAATTGTTTTAGCTTATTCCATTCAGATTTTATGACAGCGAAATTGATAGGTTCGAACTCTATATTCGAAAAAGAGAAAAATTTTGATTTTAACTGTGAAACTTTTTCTTGTCGTGCTTCAAAAACTTTCTTCAGAAAGGGTCCTGTTTTCAAAGATATATCAAAATCAACGCCTTCCAATTCTTGAATAATTTTAAAAATTCTTTCTCGCCTTTTAGAGATCCTAAACTGTCCATATAAACCTTGAGTAGCATGGTTCTTTGCAAGATAATTCCACGTAGAAATACTAGATGCCCCACAGTCAACCAAAACCTTATAGGCAATTCTTTCTAACTCTTCATCATTATGCTTAATGCAATAATCAAATATCTTCGAAAAAGAATAACCAAGTATTTCTTCTATGTTAAACTTATATTTTCTTTGAACTAAAAAATACAAAACATGAATTTTAAAATAATTCTCAAGAATACCTTGAAGCTTTTCTCGATCAAGCGGAGAAAAAAGGTTTACAGCTTCGATGAAGTAACTACATGCACTATCTTTCAGGCGAGATAGTCTTTTGTTATCGATAGTATTTGAACGAACCTTATTAATAAAATTAGAGAATAATGAATTGCCCTTTAGCATAGAGTAATATGCTACTGCTTCATAAAACTCCGTTACATCATAACTGCCCACATTCAATTGACTATAAGCCTTGGCAGCTTCTAGGTACAAAGGGAAAATATCGGATTGTTGAGATTTTTGTTTATCTCGAGCTTCTTTCAAAATTCCTTGAGCTCTCGCAGCAGTTGGTGAATAGTCGTTTGAAACAATAATAGGATGAGTGAAGCGGTGCTCTTCCAAATCGACTGTTATAAGTTCACTTATCGTTCGTTGAGCTTCAGAATAATCATCAATTACTAAACTTTCTATTTCTTCATCATTTTTATTATTGTTTTCATCAAGGAGATTATTAAGCCCGCCTTCTTGTTTTTTCTTATTCTCTAATCTCTCAAGGAGATTGATCGCAAATTGATTTTCAGGATTTTTCTTCTTGGCTCTCTCTAAAGAAGCAATTGCTAAATCTAACTTATTTGGATCAGTAGACTGCAACCGCCCTAATTCAAAATACAGATGACTAATATTATTTAGACTAGCTCCAGTTTTTTCGTTGTATTCAACCAGTTCTTGATAAACGTTTTCAGATTCTAAGGGCTGGTTAAGGGTAGAAAAAAGTTGAGCCTTTTTAAGTAAAAAACTGCTTTTATACTTTGTGGATAAGTTTTGACCCAACCATTGGTTCAGTAATCTCAGGGCCTCTTGGTATTGGCTTTTTTGAATTAATTCATTAACCTTCACCTCTTGTTGGCGAAACTTTTTTATGTCTGATTCATCAAGAAAAGAGGACTCTTCACTACATATAAAATTTAACTTGAGTTTCTTATACTCTGACCAAAATAATTGAGTAAAACTCGAATCAAATACCTCGACGCCCTGGAAAAGGAAAAAGATCCTTGTCGCTTCTTCGTAATGCTTTTTTTTAATAAAAATTCGAAAACTTTCTAGCAGGGATTGTACTCTTTGAGGACGCATTGCAACTATTGTGATTGCCCGTCCTCCTTTTTTCCCTTTAAATGAAGCCAAAATCGGCACCTTCTTCCCCTCAGATAATTCCTGATCTACATTTTTTTTGATTCCGTAACTGAATATCCTACTAGAGCAGAGAAGCACTTCTGAATACATTGAACTTTCAACTTCATATCCACCATCTCTCTTCTTACATATATATGCATTTTTCCCTAACACCATATTTAGCTTTTTCTCTTTTGTGTTTTCAAGAACTTTAACTAACTCTGCTAGAACTAATTCTTTATTGAACCCAATACTTCCTTTATTGTCATCGATCGATACAATTGAAGCATCTTTTTCAACAAGGTTCCATCCTCCTATTAATTTTTCAAAGAACCTTTGCTTTTCTCCGTCCTCTCCTTCCATTAGTACAAAGCCTTCCCCTATTTCTAGTATTTTACCGAGAGGCTCCTTCCCTGTTGTTAAGAAGAGCTGAACAGTATCGTTCACACTCACTTCTTCTTTAAATATGTCCAGTATACTCATAATCAATATTTTACAAAGCAAGGTTTATACATTACTCTTAATGTGGCAATTTCAAGAAGTCCACATTTTGGTTATTACTTTCCAATTTTACTTCAGTGAGAGCAATGAGGAAATTAGTGAAAAACATCATAAGATCCTGAATGTACTATCCTTTACGGTCATTGTCCTCTTAAAGTTGCAGTCATTAGTTTCTCGATTAACTTGTGTTACTCTCACCTGCTTTTTCACAAGTGATTTTGTTAATTTATCCGCGCATCGAAAACAATTGACTTTCTGAAACTCCCGCAATTCTCAGTAGCTACCCCCCTCTAATAATACGCCTTCACATACCCATACGCCCGCTCAAACAACACCTGATCTTTGTGCAATTGGTACTTGAGTAATTCTCTGCGAAGTGCTTTCTGAACTTCTCGTTCTCCCACGCTAGTACTCTGCCAACCTGGAAAACGTACAACCCTTACGATTTTGTCAATGCCTTCTACTATACGGCCTACTACAGCAGGCGTCTGATCTGTTTTCAGCTCCAAGAACAGCTCGGTCAGGGCAGCTACCGGGGTCTTTTCTTGCTGGGCCTCGGCTAACTCTTTTTCGGCTTGCACGGTTTCTTTGGCCAGTTTGCAGAGTTCCTTGACGAATTCGATAGAGGTGATCAGTCCTTGCTCGGCTTTATCGCGGAGGGCTTCTAAGCGATCACTTAGCTTGATGAAGGTCGGATCGCCAGCGTGCTTCTTAAAGCGCTTGATCAGGATCTTTTCTAGCTGCTTGGTTTTCTTGGGGTCAGGGTTATTGAAGATGTCTTCGATCACATCAGCATCCAGGATGAATTCATCTAGGTGGTGAACGCTACCGACGTGAATGTTTTCGTGGATGAGCTTGGTGGTTTGGGCACCTAGCGAAAACCACAGGAGCTTGCCAATATTATCCGATGCTGGTCGCACGGATTCGAAGACCTGTGACAACCATTTATAATCTTGATCATAGAGGTTCAATACATTATCAGGAGACAAGGATTCCCAAATCTTCGATAGGTATTTGTAATCTTTGGCAAAGGCATCCTTTTTCTCATCGTTGTTGATCGCATCCTGGGCGGCTTCCAGGCCTTCAAAACCTTCGAGGGTACGATCTACGCCCTCAAAATGCTGCAAAGCATCTCGCATGGCTTGTGGTAACTTCTCGCGCAACTCGGATAAGTTAGAAATCACTCGCTGGATACTTTCTTCATCAAACTGTAGGGCCTTGGCGGCATCGTCGAAGACGCCAAAGTAATCGACTACCCTGCCAAAATTTTTGTTCGGATACAAGCGATTGGTTCGGCAAACGGCCTGTAGCAGGGTGTGGTCCTTAAGCGACTTATCCAGGTACATCGTTTGCAGGATGGGCGCATCAAAACCCGTCAGTAGCTTTGCCGTGACGATGATGAATTGCAGGTCGGAATTGGCATCATTGAATTCGTCTACGATCTTTTCCTGCCGACCTTTATCAACGCCCCATTTTTGCTTGAACTCCAAACTATCATTAGCAGAAGTAGAGATTACCACCTTACTCGCTTCTTTCGGTAAGTGCTTGTCCAGCTCTTCTTTGTACTGCACACACGCATAGCGATCTGGCGTTACGATCATCGCTTTGAATCCGTGGGGCTCCACTTTTTCTTTAAAGTGGTCCGCAATGTCGGCCACTATTTTCGCGACTCGCTCCGGGGCTTTCAGGAAGGCTGCCATCTTTGCCGATTTCCGGTTGAGGGCATCGGCTTCTTCATCGGTGAGAGCGGCACTATCTTTGAATTCAGCGAAGGCTTTGTCAATCGTATCTTTATCTACGTGCACATCTACCAGACGAGGTTCGAAGTGGAGGGGTAAGGTCGCATTGTCTCGAATGGAATCGTGGAAGGTGTAACGCGACAGATAACCACCCGTATCTTCTTCGGCACCAAAAGCCCAGAAGGTGTTTTTGTCGGCTTTATTGACCGGCGTACCCGTTAGGCCAAACAGGAAGGCATTGGGCAAGGCCGCCCGCATCTGCCGCCCCAGATCGCCTTCTTGCGTCCGGTGCGCTTCATCAACCAGGACGATGATATTATCGCGGGTATTCATATTCGGCTTGGCATCGCGGAATTTGTAGATCATCGAAATGATGATCTTGCGGGTATCTCGTTCCAGTAGCCTTTGCAGATCACTGATGCTATCCGTAGTTTCCACATTGGGGATGTCAGCGGCGTTGAAGGTGCCACTGATTTGGGTGTCCAGGTCCGTTCGGTCGACGAGCACAATGACCGTCGGGCTTTTGAGTTCGGCCGACTTCCGTAGTTTCTGCGCTGCAAAAACCATTAGCAATGATTTTCCCGAGCCCTGAAAATGCCAGATCAAGCCCTTCTTCACCCGGCCTGCTTTCACCCGCTCCACAATCTTATTTGCCCCCTCGTACTGCTGAAAGCGGCAGATGACCTTGATGCGTTGCTTTTTCTTATTGGTGGTAAACAGCGAGAAATTTTGCAGGATATCCAGCAAACGGGCCGGATGCAGTAAATGAGACAGCTCTTTCCCGATCTCGGACAACCCCAGCCGCTTGGCCAGTGCATCATCGTCTCCTTCCATGCGCCAGGGCGACCAAAAACCCAGAGGAGTGCGGATAGCTCCGTAGTACAATTCCTTCCCTTCGGTGGCAAAGGATAAAATATTGGGGACAAAAAGCGCGGGCACACTGTTTTCGTAAATATCATGCACTTCGTGCGCACCATCCAACCAACTAATGGAGGGCCGGATCGGCGTTTTTGCTTCGCCTACTACGACGGGGATACCATTGATGAGCATAACCACATCAGGTATCTTGGTCTCCCTGTTATGCACCCGGTACTGGTTGGTAACTATGTACTCATTGTTGGCCAAATCGTCGAAATCCAGCAGGCGGACGGACACGTGGCGATTGTTTTCGCCGAAAGGCATCGTTTTCTCCCCCGTTAGCCACTTAAAGAACTCCTCATTGGCTTTGACCAGACCTACCTGGTTGACAGTAATCAAAATGGCGCGCAGCTTGTAGATGACTTCGTCGGCCAGTTCCGGGCGCTGCTCAATTTCCGGGTTCAACCGAGTCAAAGCAGCCTTTAGGCGGGTTTCGTCCATCACCTCATTCACGCCGCGTTGGATAGCTGAAGGCGGCGCATACTGCCAGCGAACACCGTTCCCGTAGGATGCCTTGGGTTCCTGAAGGGTAGCATTCAAATTCACTCCACTGAGTTGGTGGATGATGTAATGCTCTACGCTGTTGAGTTCGTTAAAGGCCATAATTAGATGTCTAATCTGTAATTCTGATCACTTCTTTTTTCTCTCTTAATCCAATTTTCAAAATAGTCTGCGTTTGCTTTAGCAAATTTTCTTATCTCTTCCTTAGGATGCTCTAGCAATTGTTCCACTAATCTTTTCCTAGATTCTAAAAGTGGCACTAACGATCCAGACCACGAATAGCTATGTAGATCACTAGATAATTCGCTTAAAAAATCTTCATTCTCATGATATCTATCAAACATTTCAAGAGTAAGGGGAGACCATTCTTCTTCACCTTCTGGATTAACCATCAATTGAATAAAGCCAATAGCTTTTTGAGGAGCCTCAGTTGGAAATTTATTCATCCACTCCAAGAGCTTTTTATCGTCAAATCTCTTATATCTCTTCAACAGATCTTTAAGATTATACCAGCCATAATAATCCTTTTTTAGGATATTTGTGCTTATTACAGGCCAGGTTTCATTCCATTTTTCATCAAAAAGAACATCCAATATATATTGAAAGGAATAGTCTTGAAATAATGAGCTTTCTTTAGAAACTTCTACTATTTTCTTTGCTAAAAACACTGCAAGTTCACCATCAAAGTTGTTCTTCTTATACTCTTTGAATAGTTCAACAAACTTATGCATTGGAAACAGAGTGTAAGCATTGTTTCCTGTAAGAATTCCCTCCTTCATCAAGAGCCCTCTAACCAACTTAAGAATTGGTACACTTAATGTATCCATATCTCCCACACGAGTTTGGCAGAAATCGATAGCTAACCACCACCCGTACGGTTCTATTTCCTTAATCCGGTTGATGAACTCAATAAATTCTTCTTCTGGCAAACTAGTCAAATTAATGTATTGTAAGCCAGCCGTATATTTAGGGTTCGCTTCAATTAGCTCATAAAGTTTTTGTAAATCACTAATCTCGATTTCTAGCAGCTTTGTCATTCGAATTGCGTGGTGTGCAATTTCATGTCTAGAGAGATATAGATCAATCGTTTTTCTTTTGAATTCCGTTTCTTCTATTCCTGCCAAATACCCTTCAATCAAACTATTGTTCTGTTTTTCAACAGGAATTTGACTCAGTTTTTCAATTGTTGCTTGTACTAAACGCTCAAATCCCGGTTGTAATTCAGCTACTTTTTTCCCAAAACCAAAAGTAAATCGTTGTTCATTTTGTAATAGAATGTCTATGTGATTTAGCCAGTCTTTATTTTGTGAATTAATGAGCTCCGCTGCAAATTCATTCGCTTTCTCTTCAGATTTATTAATAAACTCACCATTCGCTCCTTTAGAAGTAGAATAAGGAGCCAAAGCAACATTATATTCAAGTTTCTCTCTTATGGTACTACCTGAATATTTAACTGATAGTTTTTCGACTTGCTCAATTATTTCCGGAGTGATTCCTTGACCTCCTTCTATTATGTATGCAAATTGCTGCCGTAAATCCTTATCCAGAGTACCTTTTTCATCAAGCATTCTTTCTATAGCCTGAATCATAGCCAAGCTATTTCCATTACTTACTTGAGAGCTAAATTTTCTAATCAAGACCTCATATGCTTTGAGCTGTTCAACAAAATCAATAATTTCCTTCCAATAATTCAGAACTTCCTCATTTGTCTCAGGATGATAATCATGTAATGTCTCACCCGCTTGTTTATCCGCTCCTCCCATTCTAGTGAAACCTTTTACCATTAAAGCTCGATCAAGAGCTTGTTTGATAATGACTATTTCTGGTTCTGTGGCGTCCTCAACTAAATTATCTAATAAATCCAACCTGCTTTTCAATGAAACTGTTGTGCCAGGCAAAATGCATTGAAATAGCTGACAAAATTGGAATGTAGCATTATTACTAATGGGTTCATTTTCTGCAACTGATAACTTAAAGAGTAGAGTTGCAGCCCCATTAAAGGTCTTTTCTCGATAAACCAATCTCTCTAAAGCCCAGACTATATCCCTTCTCCCAATGTCCAACCCTTTTAACTCTTCATAGCTTTTATTACCTATTGCAGAATTAAGAAGTTGTAGCACTTTTTCTGGTTCAATTTCCGCCAAGCCTTTTAACAGACGTGCTCCTTGGTTAGAATTGATAAACTCATACTGTGTAAGCAAACCACCGTCTTGAGTCAAGACATCAACTAACTTGTGTGTCCCTTCAAGGTTATTGAGTTCAATCAAGCGATCACTGAATTGTCTTGACAGATTGAAAGTCTTAATTAAGTCTAAATACGCATTAAGTTCTTCCGTTGCTAAACTATGTAATCGTTGAAAAGCTAACTCCTCTACAAATACTTCTAGCATTAGGAAATCTCCAGTGATTTTCACAATTCCTTTCTCAGATAATTTGTCAATGATTTGTGCTAAAGCTTCAATGGATGCGATTCCAGTCCTTTCCAGAATTATTTCTAATTGATATCGATGTCTATCATAATAGCCAATGTGGGTAAATAGGGAAATCTCTTCAAGTAACCGCAGAACCTGCTCGCTATAAAGATCTACCCCTAGTATTTGCCGCCATTTGACTTGATAATTTGTTGAAAGACCTTCATCCCCTTCAGGAATTTTACCGATCATGGCAATAGCATTTCTTAAATTGCCGTTTGAGTTCTCTAGAATAAACCTTGTATTTCTCGGGTTTCCGGTTTCGTTAGACAGCTTTTCTATCACTTCATTCACAAAATCCCTATCAATATAATGGCTAGCCCCTTCTCCGTCTTCAGTATTTCCAATAGTTAAGAGACTTACCTTAGAATCATGAGGAAATTCACTGAACACCTTAGTGTGAATTTTAATAGGGCAATTATCTAGGATGAGAATTTTTCTTTGGTTCAATAGCTGAAGGTCCAACAATTTACTTTCAATAGATCTATAATCCCCACCATCTAAATCGTAATACAAGATCTTTTCTAAGCATTCATCCCTCGGTAGCGTTTCATCTATTTCCTTGTACATCTCATACACTAGTCTTGTCTTTCCCGAGTTTTTGGGACCTACTATTCTTTGAGCTATCTCGGTATTGTCTAAATCTATTCTTAGTTGTTTGATGATATCCTTTGCAGCTTGGGTCGGTCGATAGATTGTAGTAAAATCTCTCTGCATCCAATTTTTATGTAATCGTATTGGCTTCCATTTTTCTTGTTGGTATTCAGCTTCAGAAGCTATTGCGGTTTTAATAGCATCATAAAAATCATTTGCTAAGTCCTTTCGAATTGATTTTCGATCCTCATAATTTGATTCATCTAAATTGTATGTGATTCCCCATCTAAACCCTTTTAAATCAACAGGCAATTCATCTGGCGATCCATTAGCTACGTTCATCACGGCTAAAGTTCTATACGTTCCTTTTGTAGCCCAAGCATAGCCTGTTTCCAATAAAACGTTGGGATTTGGTGACAATTTTCGATCTCCGATCGGGATACTGAACCAACGTTCATTAATATCTTCATCAATCAGTTCCGCATTGAACCACTCTTTGGAAGAAGTAAATGTCAAATCGACGATCACCATATCAGAATCGGAACTCTTCTTAAGCATCTCTTCAATTAATAAAGGACTTCCGGGTGTTCCTCGAAAACCAAAATCTAAGGATACTTCTACCCCTTCCGATTTGAATTTTTGAATAGCAATTTCAATAGCTGACTGAATAAACCCTTTACCGAATTTATCTTCCGTATCCATTTGGAATGCAAAAAAGACTTTATACCCCATACTTTAGAAGATTTGGTTGATGAGGGATTTTTGGAGGGATTGGCCTTTCTTAATCTTTGTTACAAGCCCAGACTCATTAGATTCTATTTGATCAATTTCATCCATTAATCTACATTGAAAATTAATATTAGGAAGAGGTATAGGTAGCTTTCTTAAGCTTTGTGCATTGATGTTGCTTTGACTTACTCCTGGAGTGCGGTACTTTCTGACTTTTGCAAGACCAAATGCACTATTCAGATAGAAATTCAAGAATCTTGGATCTAATTTCTTTCGATCAACTTTCAAGCGAATCAGGTAAGATGCGAAGCTGTACAAACCTGGCACATTAAAAAGACTCACTTTTCCCACGAGATCGAAACTATTAGTCCGATTAAATAGAACATCACCTTCCTCTAAAATAAACTTCTCAAGCTCATCTTCTTGCGGAGTGAAATACTTTAAATCAGTTAAGTCTAATTTGCCATCTTGTAGGTTATTCATCCGCAAGATCGGTATTCCTCCATGTTCATCTAAACTTTCAGAAATACCATATTGCAACTCATCCAATGCAGTACCAAGCTTAACTACGCGAAATTTAGAGGACCACTTTCCATATTGATTATCATGCTCATCAGCTTCTCTGAAAATCTCATTTCTGAACTTTGATTTCTTAAGTTGTACCAGATCGCGCAACACCTCCCTTTCCCTTTCCACCACCTCATCCATCGCCCAGAGCAGTTCGGCGAGTTGGGCTTGTTGGTCTTTGGGGGGGAGGAGGAATTCGTAGTTGGCGAGGTCTTTGAATTTCACCCTTGGAGATAGACCGCCCGCAGAGTGCTTCACGGCGTAGTCGAAGAATTTATCGTTGTTTACTACAAAGGGTAAGAGCTCAGGTAACAGTCCTTTCCCCTTTACGCGCATAACAGTAATGTCGCCAGAACAGATACCCGCAAAAGGAGCTTGTGCTGCTTTTTTCAAATAAGCTCTCCTACGGCCAAAAAGGAGATCCCCTACGGCAAATTTCTTGGTAAAGGTCGTTGATTCATCAATCCCAGCAGAGCGCCGTAAATGAATATTCTCGGCATCTATATGCTCCAAGCCCACAATATGCGTTAGGCCTTCCCCCGCAGCATCCTTCGTAGATTCGCGCACTTCGGCCACAACATCTCCAAATCTCACGAGTGTCCAATCCGACTTATCAAGGTTGAGTTCTTCTTTCAATTGTACTTCCATTATTCTTCCAACACTTGGAACAGTTCTTTCATTGATTCTTTCAGCTTTCTAGAGCTTTCCTTCCAGTTTTCGTAAGCTTCCGTGAAACCGACTTGGTCTTCTTCCTTCAATTCATCGGGACGTGCATAAAGGCTAATGGACAAATTGCCCTTGTTAACAATGATATCTTCGGTGCTCACCAAAGCTGCGAAACCTTCCACGCTCTTGAAATTTTGGTAAGTCTTGAAAATTTTATCAACGTGTTTATCCGTCAGGAAACCCATTGTTTTCTCCTGCTTCACCTCCTTCACCGCATTGATGATTAAAACCTTACCCCGCTTGGAATCCTCTTTTTTCGTTTTGGTAATCAACAAACAGGCTTCCATGGGTGAGTTGTAAAACAGATTCGGCCCCAGGCCAATCACACACTCCACCAGGTCTTCCTCAATCATCTTGCGCCGCATGTCCGCTTCCGCATCCCGAAACAGGATGCCGTGCGGCCAGAGGGAGATAGAGCGGCCGTTATTCTCGTCCAGGCTCTTCTGAATATGCTGCTGAAAAGCATAATCCGCACAGCCCTGCGGTGGTGTGCCCCAGATATTGCGGCCGTAGGGATCATTGGCAAAACGGTCGCGGTCCCAGGCTTTGATGGAGTAGGGCGGATTGGCGAGGATAACATTGAATTTCTTCAACTCATCCTGGTGCAGGAAGGCCGGATTTTGCAAGGTATCGCCGCGCACGATGCTAAACTCTTCGATGCCGTGCATAAACATGTTCATACGCGCAATGGCCGAGGTGATGAGGTTGATCTCCTGCCCGTAGAGTTTCAGTGTGCGGTATTCCTTGCCTTCTTCCTTTAGGTGCAGCGCACAGTTCAGCAGCAGGCCACCCGAGCCACAGGTAGGGTCGTAGACACTTTCACCGGGTTGTGGGTCCATGATCTTGGTCATGAGTTTCACCACCGTGCGGTTGGTATAAAATTCGGCGGCGGTGTGGCCGCTATCGTCCGCAAATTCTTTGATCAGGTATTCGTAGGCGTTGCCCAGCTTATCATCGGCTACATTAGCCAGGTTCAGCTTATGCTGCGAGTAGTGCTCGATGAGGTTGAGGAGGGTTTCGTCGCTCAGTCGGTTTTTATTCGTCCAGCTGGCATCGCCAAAGATCCCGTAAAGGGTATCCGGGTTAGCCTTCTCAATGGCCCGCATGGCATCTTGTAGCGCCATGCCTACGTTGGTGGTCACGGCCCGCACGTCTTCCCAGTGCGCCCCCTTGGGTACCTGAAAATGGTGGTGCTCGGCAAACTCCGCGTACTCTATATCACCGTCACTATCGGCCATGGCCTGGGCGTACTCCTCATCATACACATCACAGATGCGCTTGAAGAACAGCAGCGGAAAGATGTACTGCTTGTAGTCGCCAGCGTCGATGGTGCCGCGCAGGGCGGTGGCGGCACCCCAGAGGTATTTTTCTAGTTCGCGTTGGGTCATAAAAGATTCGATTTCATGTCTTTAAAAAGCACGTCAAATTGATCATCATTGATAGTAATCTCATCCTTGGTCTTTTTCCCACTATTTGGATGAATCCCCCCTGATAAATAATAAATATTGATCCAATCCAAAGGGGATATTGTATCAATCAAGTCTAACCTATTCGAACTTTTACCTTCATTTTTCTCACTAATCACTACAATTTGATTGATAATATTATTGTGCGTTTTAAGTCCTACCTCATTCCCATGAGATTTATAGGTTATCTTTTTGTATTCGCCATTCCGAAGAATTGTCATTTTCTTTTCCTCCTTTTTGAATTCAGGTGTTTCATGGAACCGTCTTTTATATCCCATATCCATTTTCATATCAAGGATATGGGTAATAACCCCCTTCTTCACAATGGCTAGGTCAGGTCTAAACGAAATATTTTTTCCCTCCAGCGTTTCTATACTCATGGTCTTGTCAATAATAAACTCAAGAGAATCATCATTTAATTCTCTTGCAACAAACAATGCGAATAGGTCCTCTGCCAAGCCTGAAACAGATCTGCTTACGCCTCTCCAAATTGTATATGGTTGATGATCAAAATTCAGTTTTTTAGCACCTTGATACATTTCAATAATTGCGTCTATGAATTGTCTATTCGTCATTATATAAATTCGTTTAATATTTTCTTAAATCGCTCCTCCGCCTCCTGACTAGCCTGCCAAGCTATTTTCAAATCAACCAAGGCTTCTTCCACCGTTGGCAGATCATCTTCAATGATCTTTTCTACGTAGAGCGGAATATTTAGATTGAAGTCGTTTTCCTGCAATTCCTCCAGGGTCGCCACTTTTACGTAGTTGTCGACATCGGCAAACTCCTGGTACCAGGTGTAGATTTGTTTTACGTGCTCGGGTTCCAAAAAGTTCTGGGCGCGTCCCGTCCGGATTTGGTCGGAGGCATCAATGAAAAGGACTTTCCCTTTATGCGCTGCGGCCTTCTGTTGTTTAAACACCATTACACAAGCCGCCAATTGGGTGCCATAGAAAATGTTAGACCCCAGTCCGATAACCGCCTCCAGCAAGTCTGCTTCGAGCAACGCTTGGCGGATACGCCCTTCGGCCCCTTTGCGGAACAGTGCCCCGTGAGGAAGTACCACCGTCATGCGGCCCGTACTGTTCATGGATTTGATCATGTGCTGCACCCAGGCCATATCGCCGTTGCCATTGGGGGGCACGCCAGCAATGTTGCGTCCGTAGGGATCGTTGGCCCAATTCTCCGCTCCCCAATCCTTGAGGGAGAAGGGCGGGTTGGCAATCACACAATCAAACGTCTTCAAGCCATCAGCGGCAAAGAAGGCCGGGTTGCGTAAGGTATCTCCCCGCACAATCTGGAAATCCTCAATGCCGTGCAGAAACATGTTCATGCGTGCGATGGAGCTAGAGGTCAGGTTTTTCTCCTGCCCGTAAAGTTTGAGCGTACGGTAATCCTGATCTTTCTCCTGCAAGTGGTCTACACATTCCAGCAACATCCCGCCGGTACCACAGGCAGGGTCGTAAATGCTTTCTCCCTCGTGCGGATCAAGTATCAGTCCCAGCAAATGGACCACCGAGCGCGGCGTATAGAATTCGCCGGCCTTCTTATTGGTAAGGTCCGCAAAATGCTTGATCAGGTATTCGTAGGCTTGTCCGAGGATGTCGGTATCCACGTTACTATTGGCGAGGTTGTGCTGGGAGAAGTGTTCAACCAGGTCTACCAGCAGCCGGTCGGATAGTTTGTTTTTATTGCTCCACTGCGCATCGCCAAAGATGCCGTACAGCTTTTCTTGATTGCCCTGCTCAATGCCTCGCAAGGCATTTTGGATGGCCATTCCCACATTCGTGGTTTGCTCCCGCACATCCTTCCAGTGGCAGCCTTCCGGTATTTCAAAACGGTGAAGCTCAGGCAGGGTCGCATACTCTTCGTCTCCTTCTGATTCTTCCAGTGCCAGCTGGTATTCCTCATCGTACACATCCGAGATCCGCTTAAAGAACAGCAGCGGAAAGATGTACACTTTGAAGTCAGAGGCATCGACTGGGCCCTTGAGTATCCAGGCAGCTTTAGCGAGATACTGTTCGAGTTGAGAGAGGGTTAGTTTTGTTGGGGTCATGGGGTGAAGGTAAGATTTTACGCAAAAATTTAAGCAAGCTTGAAGGTAGTAATGAATGGAATAGTTAGCCAAATGGGCAGTCACAATATTTTATTGGTCCTTCGAACAAGTTAAAAGAAAAGTCGTATAATAGCCGAGCTTTTATTGTTTTTGTTACCGGGTAACAGAGGACGCTTAACAAAGTTTTCTCTAATATTCTTTGACAGCTTCCAATAAAAAACAGAAAAATAATGCGCAAAACTTTGAACTTAACTCAAAAGTGAATAGTTTTATACTCGAAATATTCGATGAGGGCTTCCCTCTTGTTACCTTCTACACCGTTAAAAAGGAGGGAGAGGACGTCAGCGAAACAGAAAAGTTTGTCAGAAGATTCTATCAACATGAGGAATTCAAAGAAGATTATAATCAAATCGCGTACCTGCTACAACTTATGGGAGAAGAAGAAGGCGCAAATGACGATTTCTTCACTCGACACGAAGACGAGGCAAGTGCACTCCCCCCTAAAAAGGTCTATTTTTTAGACATCCCCTTTCACACAAATAGATTAAGGCTCTACTGTGTTAAAGTTTGTGATACGGTAGTCGTATTATTCAACGGCGGGGAAAAGTCTGCGCAAACAGCTCAGCAAAGTCCAGATGTACAAGCTAAATTCAGAGATGCCAAGCGATTTGCGCAAAAAATCTGGGCAGAAATTCAGGATCAGCAAATCGAGGTTGACGAAGCCAGGCACTGCCTAAAGAGCTTCGATGGCAAGCAGGATGAAATAATAATTTACTAAGATGGCTAAGAGGAACACATTTTTCCGGGAAACCCTAACGACAATACCAGAAGATACCAAAATCTTTGTTCGTCGCCAGATAGAATTACTAAAGCGCATCAGGTACCTGATGGAAATTCAGCATCTTACCCAAAAAGATCTCGCTACAAAAATGGAGAAACGAGAATCCGAGATTAGCAAGTGGTTAAGTGGCGGACATAATCTCACTTGGAAATCATTAGCAAAACTTGAAGCTGCCTTAGGAGCGCCTATTATAGAAATACCCAAAGTTCCTACTCCTAAAAAGGAAGGATGGCGCAAAGTGGGTGGGATTAATCATTTCACAGTAGCCGTTCAACGTGCATCTGAGATATCAGATGAAGCGGAATTTACTGAAGCTGCGATTGAAAAAGCCCCATCTCTAAATGTCAAAAATGCCGTTGCGTGAGCGATAAAGATTTAAAAATTGATGTTTCACAGTTAATCCTAGAACAGGTTCAACTTGAGCAAGCTTCTGTTTATCATCCAGAAGCTTTTGATGACTCACAGATTGCTTCTTTTGTTCAAGATGTCACCCATGAACTTGCCCTCAACGAGCAGGATAAACGCTATCGTGTGCGCTTATCTTTTTCGATCAAGACAGCAATGAAAGATAATTCAGAACCTGCTGAGGGCAGGTTTACTTTGCAATTTTTTTTTCTGGTAAAAGACCTTGACCGTTGGTTAACCGCTACAGAAGACAAAGGTGTTGCAGTTGAGAGCATACTAGCCAGTACCTTGGCTGGAATTTCTTATTCTACAGCTAGAGGCATCTTACTTACCCGTTTTCAAGGCACAGCTTTTCAGAATATTATCTTACCAATTATTAGCCCTATGCAGATGGTGTTTTCTGCCGTTGAACATAGGTGATAGAAAACAAAAACACTTCTGTTTTCTATGAAAATCTCCATTGCCGGTAGCGTAATTACTAGCCCAAATATGCCTCCAACTTAAACTCACGCCCCAGCCCTACTGGCTTTCTGTTACGAATATTATTTTGAATAGTTTTTAAGTCCAAATCTTTAAAATTAGTAAATCGGCGCTTCAGGAACAAGGCAAAATGCTCTTTATAGTCCGCCTCAGCATCACTCTTAGGGTGTTTTTGGTATAAATGGTAGAACATATAATACACTAGCCCCTTCGACAACTTAGTAGAAACCTGTAAGGTAAACATGTTCGATACAGCTTGCTCTTCCGGCGGATAAGCAAAACCATGCGCTAATAATTGCTCCGTTTCCTCACGTGAAAGTAGGGTAGGTCCATTGGTAACTCCATTCGTTTCTAAGTAAAGAAAGGAGAAAAACTGCCCAATGTCTTTTTCTTTTAAAAGCCCAGGAATACTTACCCATCCTTTTGGCACCCGCGATTCAGGCAGGTAATTAGGCTTGTTTTCTTTAGAAGATTGATTGGTAAGCCATTCTTCACAAACGTCTTTTTGTTTTCGCGAGATGGTCTCGTGTTGGGGATCATCCGCTAGAATAAAACGCACGAATTTCAGGTAATCTTTTCTATAGTACCGCTGGTGGTAATTAAGAAAATCATCAATCCTTTCCAGCGAGGTTTGACGAAGAGTAAGGGCAAAATAAAAACCATACTCAGGATCATCCTGGTCTTCGCCACGGTATATCTGAGCAAATACCCTTCGGTACTTAGCACTAAAAGGCTGGAACACAAATCCAGGTCCGTACTGGTCTAAGAAACCAAGTAGCTTGACTTTTGTCTGCTTAGTCAAATAAGTAATAAAAGTAGGGTGTTTCTCTTGAGAATCCCTGGAGAAAAGTTCCAAAAGCACTAAGTAGAATCGATTTATTCGAAAAGGATGACGGGAGATATGCTCAAATACATCTGGCAAACTATTCAGGTGGCTATATAGCATTTGAAAAGTATCAATATTATACATCGAACGGGGAAATTCTTCCCACAACATGTATCTTTTTCGGATCTCCTCAAAGAGTACTTTGCCTTCCGGCAAACGGAGCAAAGCAATATTAGAAGACAACCGTTGCCTTACTTTAGAAATGTCATCGCCTAAACTAAACAATGAAGTTATCAGGGAAGGTAATTGATCCACTGGTCGTAGTTTTTGTTCACCTGCTGTATCGAACAAAGATAAAAACAAATAATTTTAAATTAAACTAATTTGTTTCATTCAAATACTGGTCAACTTCACCCATCAAAACCCTTCCTCAATGCAACCCACTACAAACCAAACAATTACACTTAAAAATAAAATCACCCTGTATTGTAATTAATTAATCATCAGTCAATTACATTTTTTCTCAAAAACTATCTTCTTTACGCTCTTGGTGACAAATCACTAGTAAGTTATACTTACAACTCCAGCTCCGGAATCCGATTCACCGCCGCCTTCTTCCGCTCATCAATTACCCGTGCGTAAATCTGGGTGGTCT
Source organism: Lewinella sp. LCG006 (assembly GCF_040784935.1). GTDB lineage: Bacteria > Bacteroidota > Bacteroidia > Chitinophagales > Saprospiraceae > Lewinella. The sequence goes on from NZ_CP160680.1 coordinate 1,822,363, forward strand.
TTACATCCCTTTGGCCTAAGAGATCCTTCAAGGTGTAGATGTCTGTCCCGTTGGTAATTTGTAGCGTTGCATAAGTGTGTCGAAATGCATGAAAAGTGATGTGCCGATTGATACCCGCCTTGCTCAACCAGTTCTTAAGAAGATCCGTCGTTTTATTGCCGTAGTGTAAGCCTTGAAACACTAAAGTATCCTTCTCTTGCACCTCTCCCAGAAGCGACCGTGCCTGCTCCGAAATAAACATCATCTCAAAACGACCCGATTTTTTGATCTGCTTTCTTAAGAAATGACCTTCTTTTTCCGAGTACCTTACTTCCTTCCACTTCAGGCTAAGGACATCACCAAAGCGCAGGCCTGTCAAGGCCGAAAAGATGGCCGCTTTCTTTAGAACCGGATCTTCACAATCGGCCTTCACCGCCGCTTGTAATTCTTCGTAAGTAAGGAATTCCCGTTCCGGCTGCCGGTAAGGGATACTTTTGACGTACAGCGCCACATTCTTCTTAAGAAGTTTTTCCTTGTGCGCTTCTCTTACCGCTTCTTTAAACACGTCAAAATAACCCGCTGCCGAGTTTTGATGTAGCGGTCTCTTAGTGTTTAAACACTCCGCTTCTAAGAAATACTTCCGGAAGCGTTCGCAAAACAGCTCATCCAGATTACTAAGTAACAGCGAACCTTCGGTAAAGCGATAAAGGTGCAGGTAAGTACTTCGCCACGACTGGTAATTGACCCTACTTACCGCTCGTTCTTCCACTTTCAGTTTCAGCCAGTCTAAGAAGTTTTCCCGCCCGCTGTACTTAGAAAGAAAGTCGTACTCCCCAGCCTGGATATCCAATTGTCGCTTCGCACGAATGGCCTCTGCAATCTTCTTGGTTTCCTTGTTGTGGGTGCGTTCCGTTTCTTTAGAAGCCGGCTTGTACAAATACAGTTTTAAAAACTCTCGTCGCGTCAACTTACCAGTATCAGGATGTGGAATAGGTGGGTAAAAGTCCAGGTAAATCCGTTCACGGTTACCTTTTAAGGTTTTCGTTCTAAGTGTTACTTTGCTCATGTATTAAACGTTGTTTTTTTCTTAGAAAACTTACCAATTACCTGCTGTTTTAAATGAATTACCTGTTGTTTAACAGGTATACTTACTGTTTTA